>CALWAZ010000040.1 GCA_944375725.1 uncultured Merdimonas sp.
AACTTCTGTTACTGTAATTCCCGGCCAATGCCGCTCCGATGAATCCACGGCAAGCTATCCCGGGCTATCCCTGCAAGTCCCTGCAGTTCAGCTGCCCATACAACAGCTTTTAGATTATAGCACAGGAGAGAGGCTTTTTCAATAGAAATTTTTAAAACAGCCTGGTTTTCTTGACTGTCTGCACAAACTCCGCGTTATTCCGGGTGCGGGCAAACATATTCAGCACATTTTCCACCGCTTCCTCGGGCTTGAGGCCATTGAGGCCCTTGCGGATGATGTCCATCGCCTCCAGCTCCTCCGGCGTGAGCAGAAGATCCTCTCTTCTGGTACCGGACTTGGGAATATCGATGGCCGGGAACACTCTCTTTTCCTGAAGCTTCCGGTTCAGCACCAGCTCCATGTTTCCGGTTCCCTTGAATTCCTCGTAAATCACATCGTCCATCTTGCTGCCTGTCTCCACAAGAGCCGTAGCCAGAATCGTCAGGCTGCCTCCCTCACGCATGTTCCGGGCTGCTCCAAAGAAACGCTTGGGCATATGCAGAGCCGCCGGATCAAGTCCGCCTGACAGGGTTCGGCCGCTGGGGGGAACCGTCAGATTGTAGGCCCTGGCCAGACGGGTAATGCTGTCCAGCAGGATAATCACGTCTTTTTTATGCTCCACAAGGCGCTTGGCCCGCTCGATTACCATCTCAGACACCCGCTTATGGTGCTCCGGCAGTTCGTCGAAGGTGGAGTGGATAACCTCCACATTGGGACCCTCGATGGCTTCCTTAATATCCGTCACTTCCTCGGGACGCTCGTCGATCAGAAGGATCAGAAGCTGCATCTCCGGATGGTTCCGGGTCACAGACTTGGCCACATCCTTCAGAAGGGTCGTCTTTCCTGCCTTGGGCGGCGACACGATCATGCCTCTCTGGCCCTTGCCGATGGGGGAAATCAAATCTACAATACGCATGGCCGTGCTTCCGCCCGGACGCTCCAGATGAATTCTCTCGTTTGGGAAAATGGGGGTCAGATCCTCGAAATTACGCCGCTTCGAGGCCTCGTCGGGCCGAAAGCCGTTGATGGATTTCAGATAAAGAAGGGCCGCGAATTTTTCTGTCTGGGCCTTTACCTTTACATTGCCGCAGAGAATATCTCCGGTTCTCAGATTGTATCTGCGGATCATGGCCGGATTGATATAAATATCATTTTCGCCGGGCAGGTAATTATCGCTCCGGATAAAACCGTAGCCGTCTCCCAGCACCTCCAGAATCCCGGTCACCACCTGGCCGCTGTCCAGACTTGCCATATCCTGGGCAGACTGTCTTTCTGTCCGTTCGGATCGCTCCGTCCGCTCTGATCTTTCCTGGCGCTCTGTTCTCTCCGTCCGCTCTGATCTTTCCTGACGCTCTCCGCGTTCTCTTTTTTCATGTCTGTCCGTATGCCGTTCCGCTTTCGCCGTGTAATGCTGAGACGGCTGCTCCGAGCCTTCCTCCGCCTTCTGGGGCCCTCCCTCTTTATCCTTTTCCAGCATCACTTCAATCAAATCCTTTTTCTTCATTGCCGAAGTGCCCTTCAGCCCCCTGGCCTTGGCGATCTCTTTGAGCTCCACCAGCGGAAGCGATTCGTACTGTTCTCTTGTCATACCATGTCCTCCTGCTTTATTTCCGATACTTTCCGTGCATTTATGACTGAGTCCGTATTGTAATATATTTTTTTGCTTTTCTTTTGGGAATTACGCCAGATATGCTTGGCGAATCGAATGATCTCGCTTTGCATTATAACTCATTTTTTCTGAATATGCAAACTGAATTTTACACGGATTTGACTTTAAAAATCCCCCATGTTATACTTGCAAAAGCAGAATGGGAAAACCGGCTTTTCCAGGATCTTTTTTCGCGGAAAACGCCCTTTTTTCTTTGTTTTCATATTCTAAACGGAATTTTTTCAGGAGGTCTCTTATCTATGATAGAACGACTGAGGCAGTCTTCTGCCTATCCCCTGCTTCTCAAAGCCTGGCTTGGACTGCGCAAGGCTCTGATCTGGCTTTTCTGGCAGCTCTGTTATCCTCTCCCGGTCAACAGAAAGAAAATCATTTTCAGCAATTTCAATGGAGGCGGTTTCGGCGACAACCCCAAATATGTGGCAGAGGCCTGTATCCGGCGGAAGCTCCCCTACAGGCTTTACTGGGTGTGCTCCAGCCAGAACGCGGGAGAGCCCTTCCCTGCCGAGCTTACCCTGATCCGGCCGGGCTCCCTCTCCTTTGTCTATCATATGGCGACTGCCCGCTTCTGGGTGGACAATACCCGCAAGCTTTATTATTTTAAGAAGAAAAAGAATCAGATTTATATCCATACAGCCCACGGCGGCCCCGGCATGAAGCGCATTGAGCGGGACGCAGGGGACGGACTGACCCCGGAGTACATCGCCTATGCCAAGCGGGACTCCGCTAATATGGACCTTCTGCTTTCCAATTCCCGTTTCTTTACGGAATGCCTGAGAAGCAGCTACTGGTACGACGGGCCGATTCTGGAAAAGGGTATTCCCAAAAACGATCTGTATTTCCAGGACGTTTCCGCCCAGCGGAAACTGATCCGGGATTACTACCACCTTCCCCAGGACGCCCGCCTGGTTCTCTATGTTCCCACCTGGAGGGAAAACCGGAAGCTGAACGTGTACCATCTGGATTTTGAGGGCTGTCTGAAAGCCTTCGAGACACGTTTTGGCGGCACCTGGTATATGCTGATGCGCATGCATCCCAACGTGAACGCGGATGACTTCGATATTCATTACACGGATCGGGTGCTGAACGCTTCTCCCTATCCGAATGTGCAGGAGCTCCTGGCCGGAGGCGACGCGGTGATTACTGATTATTCCTCCTGCGGCTTCGAGTATATTCAGCTGGACCGTCCTTCTTTTATCTACGCGGAGGACTATGAGGCCATGAAAAAGGAGCGGGGCTTCTACCTGGATCTGGATGAGATTCCGGTGCCCGCCGCTTTCTCCAATGAAGAAATGATAAAAAATATCCTGGAGTTTTCCGAAGAAGAATACGAACGGCGGAGAGCTCCGTTTATGAAGAGAATGCAGTATTATGATGACGGCCATGCTTCCGATGCCGTAGTAGATTATATCGTGGAGCACACCTGACCGCATGAGTGCGGCAGCATTTTTTGACAGTGAATAAAAGCCAGGTCTGTGGAAGGCCTGGCTCTTGGTGTAAAATTATTGATACAGCTGTCTCTGCACTATCCGGCCACGCTTCCGCGTGGGGAACTTTTGAGTCTGGCAGACGATCCGCCCGCCGTTCTTCCGGCTCCCGGATCACTCCCAGGTCTTCCAGGGCGCATGTCCGGAATTCCAGAGCTCTTCCAGCCTCTGCTTGTCCTGCAGGGTATCCATGCAGCGCCAGAAGCCTTTGTGGCGGTAGCTCATCAGCTGTCCTTCCTGCGCCAGCCGCTCCAGCGGCTCCCGCTCAAAGGAGGTCTCATCGCCCGGAATATAATCCAGCACCTCCGGCTCCAGAACCATATAACCTCCGTTGATCCAGTTCACATCCGTCTGGCTTTTTTCCCGGAAGGATTTTATCTGATCCCCTTCCATATCCATCACGCCGAATCTTCCCTCCGGCTGCACTGCCGTCAGGGTGGCCAGCTTTCCGTGCTTTCTGTGGGTTTCCACCAGCTTTCCGATATCAATATCCGCCACGCCGTCCCCATAAGTCATCATGAAGGTCTCATTTCCGATATAGGGCTTTACCCGTTTGATTCTTCCGCCTGTCATGGTATTCAGGCCTGTATCGACGATGGTCACCTTCCAGTCTTCCGTATAGGAATTATGAATGGTCATCTGATTCCCTTTCGAGAAATCAAAGGTAATATCACTGTTGTAGATAAAGTAATCCGCAAACCACTTTTTGATGACTTCCTGCTTGTAGCCTGCGCATATGATAAATTCACGGTATCCGTATCTGGTGTATTCCTTCATAATATGCCAGAGCACAGGCATACCGCCCACCTCAATCATGGGTTTGGGCTTAAACCGGGATTCCTCTGAAATTCTTGTGCCGAAGCCTCCCGCGAGGATCACTGTCTTCATCCTTCCACCTCCTGGAACCGGACCTGTCTCCTGTCCGTGTTTTCTTCCTCTATCATAAATGATTTCCGGCTCTTTCTCAACCGGATCCGTCTGTTTTTTACGCTTTTCGTCCGATACCCGTCATACGGACGCTGTTCTTCAGCCCAAAATTCCAAGCGCCCGCATCAGAGTTCCAATCAGGGAGTACACAAACAGATGCAGGCAGAGCACCGGAAGGGTATGCCGGCCCAGAAAGCCGCCGGCCCTGGCCAGAATTTTCCCGTGTTTCTCCAGAAACATGGAAAACTCCATAACCAGCAGAGAACCCAGGCTCCCCACGATCAGATACAGTACCATAGAACGTCCATAATCCGCCACAGACATATTCACGCTTCCATTCAGCCAGGACAGTCCCGCAAACAGGACGGCCGTCAGAAGGATCCAGACAGGCTTCCTGTACAGCTTTTCCACAAGCCCGCTCTCAGCCGCGGCCTTTCCAAAAGCCATAAAGGATACCGCGTACAGAGCGCAGTCCAGGCTCCAGGGCAGCAACACCGGGCAGAGATAATGAAGCAGTACGGAAAGCAGCAGAGTCCCAAGGCTTAGAACCGCCAGCCTCTTTTTCTCTCCCTTCGCCGCCCGCATCAGAAGCCAGAATATCAGGCAGCTTGCAAACATGGCGGTCAGAAACCAGGTGGGCGCGTTCAGAATCTGCATAAAATACACGTTTTCCGCCGCCTCTGCAGGAAGCAGGCTGTTTCGGGAATAGAGAATTCCCAGCAGCGGGAAAAAGGACTGCCTGTCCACCTGTCCTGTCAAAAGATCGTTTTTTACAAAGAAAAACAGAAACAGGAACAGATTGTATCCGAAATAAGGCACCAGCAGACGGCGGGCCTTCTTTGTGGCAAATTTCCAAAAACTCTCTTCCGGCCGGTAAGTAAAGGTCATTCCCGCAATAACAAAAAAGACTGGCATATAAAACATGCCGCCGAAAAAGGTCACCGGACCGAAGGATTTTCCCGTATGGACCAGAAGCACCACCAGAATTCCCACTGCCTTGGCGATATCCAGCCACAGCACGCGTTTCTTCTCCATCCTAAGCCTTCTCCCCCTTTCTTCCCGATGCCAGGCGCCGGATGCCCTGCTCCAGATACCCGCTCACAGGCTCCAGGTATCTGCGGCTTAAAGATGACAGCAGCAGCACCAGCGCTGTGGTACACAGAAAATCCAGGCCTGCGGTCAGATGATAGCCCAGGCTCTCATGAAGTCCCAGAAAGAACCAGCAGGAAAAGGTGGCTATCACCGGAAAATGCAGCAGATACAGGGAATAGGACACGTCTCCCAGAAACCGAAAGGGCTTTGCCCCGAAGAACCGCTGGAGGCTGCCAAGGCCCAGCACTCCCGCCAGCAGCCCCACTGCCCCGGCCACATGATAAATCACCGTATAGGCCGGCGGAAGAATTCCATAGATCGTACCCGTCATATCCGAACCGATGGAGGGATAGGACAGCAGATAAAGTCCCAGTACAAAGGAAAGGATAGGCAGCGCCCGGTATTTTTTCCAGAGCTCCATTCCCTTTTTCTGAGTACAGAAGAAATCACTGACCGCAAAGCCCAGGAACACCGCCGTAAAATAAATGTCCGTAGTCAGGGAAACCAGAATCATCACAGCGTAAACGATATAGCGCAGCCTGTTTTCTCCCACCAGATATGCCGCCAGATACACCACCAGAGCGCCCCAGAACAGATAGGGAATGGTCCAGAGCACCCCGTTGTAGTCATTGCTGCCCTGGAGAAAGCAGCCGATCAGGCTCTCATAAAGCATCTTCAGGAAATCCGGGGCAAACTGGTTGAAGCCTGCGAACCAGGCCTCCGATTTGGTGAGTACAGCCGTTTCCGCGTTCCGGTACAGTCCCAGCCGCATCAGCACATAGATCAGGATATTCGCCGCCAGAATCATGGGCATCAGACGAAAATACCGCTTCCAGGCGCCGGCTCCAAGCCTTTTTCTGTCCCGTCCCGCAAAATAGGAGAGGCAGAGTACAAAACCGCTGAATACCAGAAAGAGGCAGACTGCCCCATTGCCGCTGTAAAAAAGATTCAGCGGACTCTTTCCAATGGAAATCTCAATCTGAGAGGCCGTGTGGCAGGACTCCGGCAGAAGACTGTAGGCCCCATAATAGAAGGCAAACACAAAATGACAGAAATATACCATCAGCGCGCCGATTCCCTTCAGGCCGTTGATATAATCCAGTTTTTTCATGTTCCTGCTCCCTCCTTTACCGCGGCGCAGAGCTGCCGCGTATATTCCGTCCGGCCTGCGGCCGACAGGTGAATCAGATCCTGAAAATATCCCGCGTCAGAGGAGTCAAAGGACAAATCCTCCGCGCACAGAAGCGTAAAGCTTCCACTTCCATCCCATTCCCCACGCAGCTCCTGTATCTGAGTCAGGCAGAGCTCATAGAGTTCCATATAATCCGGATCCGCGTACATCCTCTCATACTTGGGCGTCTCCAGAAAATACAGGTTCAGATCGTGGTCTTCCGCAAGCTCCGCTATCTTCCGATAGCCTTCTGCCTGGGCTTCATTCAGTCCCTCCCGGCCTCCCAGAGTCCCCAGGGCATAGAGCTCCTCTCTGGTGCTTCCCTGCTGCTGCAGCAGAGTTCCGCCGTTTCGGAACTGAGAAGAAACCAGGGCGTTATTCACCGGCCAGGTCAGCAGCTGCTCGTTGTTTGCGGTCACAAAGAATTCAAAAAAATCTGAGAAGGACGCGTCCCCGGTTTCCGCCATCAGGCTCCAGGCTCTGGCCTTAAATCCCAGATCTGTATCCAGAAGAATTTTGGTATCACTGATCCAGGGATCAGCAGCCGCCGTGTAGGGATACAGATCGATGTACAGATTTTCGATTTCCAGCCCCTCCTCCAGCATGTATTCCAGTTCCATAGCCATCAGAGCCGGCTGATTTCCGTTGTAGGAAAGAATGTAGGAGGTCCCTGGCAGCTCCTCCTCCAGCACATCGATGGAGAGCCCCTGGCGGAACATGGAGGAACCGATAAACAGATTTTCCGTCTTCTGCTCCTTGATGGCTGCCTGCATTCCGTAAGTGGATACAGGAAGCAGACGGGCATATTCATTCTTCAGAAGAACCAGCAGAAGGGCCGCAAGCACAGCCCCTCCTATGGTCAGAAGGATTCGCTTCATATCATTCTCCTTTTCTTTTCCTGCGCCGTGCTCCTGTGCGGAAACATCAGAAGTTCGCGTAAAGGAAACCGGATACGCCGAATACTCCAAAGAGCACAATGCTTACGGTCATCAGCGCGAGCCAGAAGACAGACAGATATGTCTCACCCCTGTCCTTTGTCTTCCCATAGACCCGCCCCCTCTCATAAAGGAAGAGCAGAAACAGAAAGCCGCAGGCCGTAAGGAAGTAAGCCGCGCAGGTATTGTCCCCGGTAAAGGGCAGAATGGAATTCTGAATATCCAGATAAGACAGAGAAAAGCCTGCTGCCGCGTGCTTCAGATACCGGAGCGCCGCTCCCAGACTTTCCGCCCGGAAAAATACCCAGCCGAGCGTCACGCCGAGGAAGGTAACCACCGTCTGCCAGATCCGCCCGGCCAAGCAGCTGTCCGGCTTTTTCTTCCGTGACAGCAGATTCCAGACGCCGTGTATCCCGCCCCAGATCACAAAGGTCCAGCTGGCTCCGTGCCAGAGGCCGCTTATGAGGAAGACGGCCATCACATTGAAGCCATGGCGCAGCGCGGATACCCGGTTTCCGCCCAGAGGAATATAAATATAATCCTTCAGCCAGCTGGACAGGGAAATATGCCAGCGGCTCCAGAATTCCTTGATTCCCCTGGAAAAATACGGACAGTCAAAATTCTTTCTGCTGCGGATTCCCAGCAGCTCTCCCATACCCACAGCAATATCCGAGTACCCGGAAAAATCACAGTAAATCTGAAAAGAATAGAAAAACGCGGCCATCACGCAGGCCAGGCCCGGATAACTTTCCGGCGCGGAAAATACCGCGTCCACATAGCCGCCGAGGCGGTTGGCAATAACCATTTTCTTGAAAAGTCCCAATACAATCCGCTGAAGCCCTTCGCCGGACAGACCCGCGTCAAAAACAGGCCCTGCGTGAAGCTGGGAAAGAAATCCTTCCGAGCGCTCGATAGGACCGGACACAATCTGAGGGAAAAACAGCACATAGGTCAGGTAGGCTCCGCAGCCGGACAGACCTTTTTCCGCAGTCCGCTTTCCCAGGTAAATGTCCGCGTGATAACTGATCATCTTAAAGGTATAATAGGAGATTCCCAGAGGAAGCGCCAGGGAAAGCGCCGGGGCGCTTCCCGAAAGTCCGAATATTCCCAGAAGAGACCAGATGGAATCCGCGAAGAAATTGAAATATTTAAATACAAAAAGAACCAGAAGCTCCGGCACCACAGCCGCCAGAAGCCAGGCCTTCTTTTTCCCTTTTGTCTCTGCCTGTTCCATCCAAAAGCCTGCCGCGAAGGACCAGAGAGCGCTGCCTGCCGCAAGCAGAAGCAGTCGCGGGTCCGCGCTCAGATAAAAAAGCAGGCTGGCGGCCAGCAGAATCCACTGTCTTCCACCCCTCGGGGTAAGATAGTAGACTGCCAGCACGCCGGCCAGAAAGCTGAGAGTCAGCATAATGTCTGATGTCATTGTTCCGCTCCCTGTACAGATGTCTGCCGCGTGGTTTCTCTGTAAATATCAGCTCCCACATTGACCAGAATGCCCAGGAGGATGACGGAAAACACCACCATGGGCAGCTTCGTCTCTCCATTGATGGCATAGGCATAGGCGCTGTAGGAGACAATAAGATGCAGCATCGGAAGATAAAACCGTTCTTTTCTGCGCATGCAGTAAAGCAGAGCCGCGATGTCCGCCGTATATCCTGCCCATGCGGGCATATAGGGGGCAAAATACGGAATCAGCACCGCCAGAAACAGAAACAGCTGCAGGGCCAGATCCTTCGTCATCCGCACCTTCCTGCGGGCAAAGCAGTAGGCAAGAGTCAGTAGAAGCCCCGCCAGGACCAGCATAGATACCTTATCAAAAAGATTCACAAAGGCCTCCGAACCGATGATCTCATAGAAATTCGGCCATCCTCTGGTCAGGCTTAAGGGATAATCCACATTCAGAGAAAGCCCCCACCGCCACATGCGGTACAGCGCCGCCCCGGTGCCTGCCAGCACGCTTAACATGCTTAAAACCTTAAAGCCCCGGAGATATAGATAAAAGCCCGCGAAAAACAGAATCACATAATACACCGCGTTCACATTCCAGAGGGCGCCGTTGGCCGCCACAGTGGGATAAATCACAAGGATCGCATAGGTCAGAAACGCCCGGTCTCTGCTCCCCGTACAATCATGTACAATGGCCCCGCACAGCACGGCCAGCACATATTCCAGCACAATGGCCCCGATCTTTTCAGGTCCTGTCACCGTGTAATCTATCACTGGAAGACGCAGAAAAATTCCCGTACCCGTAATGCACACCGCCAGCAGCGCGTCCAGAAAGGTAAAGGTGAAAGTTCCGATTTTCCATTTTTTAGAAATAAAATTTCTTAAAAAATCGTCCATTACGCTTCCTCCTTCCTGAGGACGGCCTCTGAGCCTTCCAGATTTTCCGGATTTTTCATAAACCGCCAGATATCCAGGCCCACCGCAATCAGAAGCCCCAGCTCCACGAAGGCCCAGACTCCGTAATAAATGGGCGGCTCACTGGCTCCTCTGTGGCTTAAGTAGGCCATATAACAGTTGAAGGATACCAGAAGCTGGGCAAGGGGAATGTAAAATTTCTTCACATTCATCATGGCATAGATAACCGCCAGAATATCCGCCACACAGCCGTACCGCTCATGCATATGCGGCAGGAAATAGGGCGTCAGAATCGCGAAAAACAGTGCCATCTGCACGATAAACTCGTTGGTAATCCGGTAACGCTTCCGGGCCATGGCATACATGAGAATCATCAGGATGCCTAAGATCAGCCAGGTGCCTGAGGAAGCA
Source organism: uncultured Merdimonas sp. (assembly GCA_944375725.1). Lineage (GTDB taxonomy): Bacteria > Bacillota > Clostridia > Lachnospirales > Lachnospiraceae > Laedolimicola. Next base: position 10,090 of record CALWAZ010000040.1, read on the forward strand.
TATTCCAGAAGGAAATACTGGTTTCCGATGATCTGATAGATGTTGGCCCACTTGATGGACAGAGACCACACATCCTGGGCTCCCTGAGCCATATAGATATTGATCAGATCGATGAGCGGCCGTCCCGCGATCCAGGCCGGCACGATGCTTAAAAAATACAGAACCGGAATCCACAGAAAATGCTTTAGCTGCACCTTTTTATTCACCCAGAGAATCACAAGGAACGGGAAAATAAACAGGGACTGCAGCTTGAATACAAAGGCCATGCCGAAAAAGAACATGGCAAGGTTCGGCCTTTCCTCAAAAAAGTAATAAAAGCAGAGCAGAAGAAAGGTCATGAAAATAATATCGCACTGGGCCCAGAGGGCGCTGTTTGCCCAGATGGTGGGCACCAGCAGCATCAGGCCGTAGGCTGTAATGCTTTTGAGCCTGCTTCCGGTCACCTTCCATACAATCTTACCCATGATTACAGCTGCCACAAAATCAAGGGCAATATGCAGCCCCTTGTAGGCCGTCATGGGATTGATGGGCAGCCTGCTGATCACCCACAGAATATAGACAAAGGTGGGGGTGTAATCATACCGGTCCGTGGCCAGGTAGGAAAATCCCATCTCCTTCAGGTCCGAAATCCAGGGATCCCAGTACATGACCCAGTCATCTGTGGTTACCACACGCAGTATCAGGCGAATCGCCAGAGCGATCAGCGTTATGGCCGCCAGATATACATAATCCATCCGGTCAAATTTCATGACCCCGGTTTTTTCCGCCGTCTTTTTCATAAAACACTCCTAATCATTCAGAACAGTCTCAATAATATATTTGGGACGTTCCTTGGTCTCCAGATAAATCTTGCCGATATATTCTCCCACGATTCCGATAGCAAGAAGCTGCAGGCCGCCGATGGCCCAGATGGAAATGATCATGCTGGTCCAGCCCGCCACAGTCCTGCCCGTGAAATGCACAACCAGGAAGTACAGAAGCATCAGAATGCTGACCGCGAAAATCAGGATTCCGCAGGTGGTAATCAGGCGGATGGGCTTGATGCTGAAGGATGTAATTCCGTCCGTGGCAAAGGCCAGCATCTTTTTCAGCGGATATTTGGACTCTCCAGCGAAGCGCTCATGGCGCTCATAGGTCACAATATCCGATTTATAGCCGATCAGCGGAACGATGCCCCGCAGAAAGAGGTTGACCTCCTTAAACTGGGCCAGTCCTTCCAGCGCCCGTCTGCTCATCAGACGGTAATCCGCGTGGTTGTACACGATCTCGACACCCATGGCCTGCATCAGCTTATAAAAGCCCTGGGCTGTGAATTTTTTGAAAAAGGTATCCGTCTTCCGGGCGCTGCGCACGCCGTAGACAATGTCATTTCCCTCATAGTATTTTTCCACCATCTGGTCAATGACATCCACATCATCCTGCAGGTCCGCGTCCAGCGAAATGGCCATGTCCGCCTTCTCCTTCGCTGTCATAAGACCGGCCAGCAGAGCGTTCTGGTGTCCCTTGTTCCGGGACAGCTTCACGCCGGAATAGATGGGGTTGGAAGCATGCAGCTCCTCGATGATCTCCCAGGTCTTATCCTTTGATCCGTCGTTGACAAACATGATCTTGCTCTCTCTGGAAATCATGCCCCGCTCAAACATGGAATTCATTTTATTCAGAAGCTGTCTTGCGGTCTCCGGCAGCACAGCCTCCTCATTGTAGCAGGGAATTACCAGATATAATACGTCATTTCCAGCCATCAGATGCTTCTCCTTTCGTACAGGCCGCCTTTTATCCCAGCAGCTCCTTCATATAGACCTCAATGGCATCCTGCCAGGAGGCGAAGGAAAAATCGGTGGTCAGCTTCAGCATATAGTTTTCCAGAATGGAATAAGCCGGCCGGTCCGCAGATGCCGGGAAGCGGCGCTTGTATTCCTGTGAGGTAATGGGCTCAATCTTTGTCTTCTTTCCTGCCAGCCGGAGCACTGTTGCCGCGAATTCCGCCCAGTTGGTATCTCCCTCGCAGGTGCCGTGGAACAATCCATAGTTATCTGTGGGAAGCAGATACTTGACAGCCTTCGCCAGCTCTGTGGCGCTGGTGGGTGTTCCCACCTGATCCATCACCACGCCGATGGTATCGTTAGTCTCGGAAAGCTTCAGCATGGTCTTGGCAAAGTTATGGCCGTCTCCGTAGAGCCAGGCGGTACGGATCATAAAATAGCGGTCCGCGAAATCTCTTACAAAATTCTCGCCTGCCAGCTTTGTGGCGCCATACATGCTCTTGGGCCTCGGGGTGTCAAACTCTGTCAGCGGATGATCGGACACATCTCCCGGAAATACATAGTCTGTGGAAATATGCACCAGCTTCGCCCCTGTATCGGAAGCGGCGATGGCCAGATTGCGGGCGCCGATGGCATTGATTTTATAGGCCAGATCCGGCTCCGTCTCACACTTGTCCACATTGGTGTAGGCAGCGCAGTTGATGATGGCGTAAGGCTTTACCTCACGGGCCAGCTCCAGCACCTTCTCCACCTTTGTAATATCCAGTTCCGCCACGTCTGTATTCACCAGCTCATACTCTGTGCTTCCCGCATACTGCTGATTTACCGCGCGGCCCAGCTGTCCGTTGCATCCTGTTACAATAATCTTTTTCATGATTTTTCTCCTTTTATTCCTGTGAAGTTTCATTTGCTTCTGAATTTTCATCGGTTTCGCCGAAAGTCCCGCTCTCTTCCTGGCCTTCGCCGGCGTTTTCATCTGAGCTTTCTTCAGTGCCTTCCTCCTGGCTCTCTTCCTCAGTCTCTCTCTTTACCATGTACTCCTTGTCATAGTACTCACACATGGCAAGATTTCTGCCGTCCTCGGGGTCTGTGGTCAGTGTTCCGTAATAGAGAAGCTCCGGCCGGTATGTGACCTCGTCTACCACTACCCGTTTTACATCCGGGTCATTATACAGGGCTTCTCTCTCCCGGATTTCCCGGTCATACACCTGGGCTTCCCCATACACCAGAGATTTCAGGGCTGTAGCCGTGGTAATCTCCTCCAGCTCCGTCACAATATCAATCTTCCAGATTCCCAAGACCGCGCAGCCGATTCCTGCCGCCGCCAGCATGGCCGGTACAGCCTTTTTCAGAAGACCCAGGACCTCGCTGCCGCACTTTTCGCACTGCCGCCGCAGCCAGCCTGCGTAATAAACCGCGTTTGCCGCCCAGAACAGAATCACCCCGTAGTAGAGGATGTCATAATAACGGCCTCCCGAAATATAGCGCACCGCATAGATGCCGGGAACCCACATCACCACTACCATGCTGTAGGTCACAAACGTAAACAAAAGCGGACACCGGAAAGAAAATTTCGTATTTCCCAGCTTCCACAGCATATACAGAAACAGGGCGAAAATCACCAGCACAATCACCACGTTCATAGCTTCCGTGTACATATATTCCAGTGATTTCGTGTAGGATTTATAGATGGCCTCAAAAGGTGTGCGGTGCTGAAACAACGCCTGGCGCCTGGCGTTTCCCGGAGCCGCGAGACTTAGGGCAAAGGCAGGAATATAGACAAGAAACAGCGCCGCGGCCTGAATCTTCATCTTTTTTCCGTATTTTTTCCCTGCCAGAACATCAACGGCAAAGAAAAACAGCATGACAGCTGTCAGAAGCGCTATGGGGTACATACCGCCTCCCAGCAGAACCGCCAGCAGAATCAGGCCGATCATACGCTTCGCGGAAATCTTCTCTCTGCGCAGAGAATCTGCCAGCAGCCCGAAAAAGGCCAGCATCACGGAAAAGAATCCCGTGTAGCCCACACTGCCGTTCCACCAGTAAAAGGCCTCTACTCCAATGGGCACATACTGAATGCAGAGCGTAACCACCACACAGGCCGCCACTGTGGCCGCAGCCTTTGACAGGCCCAGCAGTCTGTGCAGCATCACCCGGCAGAAATACAGGATGCAGCCTGTAAACAGGCCAATCAGAATAAAGGTCTGGATAAACGTAATCCGCTCCGTAATAATCGAGGGCCGCAGGGCCGCCACAATGGCAAAGGTATAGGTTCCCTGCCAGCTGTGCCACAGGTTCACCGCCCGCTGTACGGCCGCCTTCAGCACCGCCGGTATCACAGCCAGGCCCTTATTTTCCAGCAAAGCGTGCCTGGTCAAGATTCCATAGTTAAAATCGTCCATGGCAGGATGGTTGTAGAAGCTTAAAACCAGCAGAGGAAGCAGACTTATGATAAAGCATGCCACAATAAAGCGGGTATGGTTCTTCTCTTCCTTCAGCCAGTTTACAAAACTGCTCCACAGCCTGTCCGCCGTCTTATAAATCGTCTCCAAGTTCTTCTCCTCTTATCTTTTCTTTCTGCTCGTCCAGCCGGTCTTTCTCCTCCAGGGCCAGCTCCTGGGTCAAATCCTTGACCTTGTTTTCCAGGGCGGACAGCTCGATGGTCATCAGAAACAATTTTACCAGCAGCACAAAGATAAAAAACATGAAAATAAAGTTTACAGGCAGCTGCATTCCCACAATCCTTGTGAACAGCGTTACCAGCCATGGAAACAGGCTGAAGATAATCAGCACGCCCGCAAACAGGATCCAGAATATGGCATATTCAATCTGCAGCTTGGACTGGCGGATTCTTTTCAGAATATAATAGGTCGTCAAAAGCGACATCACAATCAGAATCACCCGGAATACCAGTGTCATCGTTCCTTCACCTCCCTGCGCTTTCGGAAGTTCTGTATAAACAGAATGGACATCAGCATCCGCATCATGTACATCATGGATTTTGTAATATTCAGATAGCTTTCACCCGCAATCCGCTCATCCATCTGTACCTGAACCTCCGCGATGGTAGCTCCCTGTTTCAGAAGATAGGAAATGGTATCCGGCTCAGGGCCGTAATTTAAGTTCAGGGCAAACTCCGCGATCATCTTCTTATTAAACATCCGCATGCCGGAGGTGGGATCCTTCACCTTCTTACCCGTGGTAAGCCTGGTGGCAACGGCAATCAGCCTGCTGCCGATCATCCGCATGGAATGGGGCTTTTTCTCGGTCACAAAACGGGAGCCGATGACAATGTCATAGCCCTCTTCTATTTTTTCCAGCATGGGGCCGATATACTCCGCCCTGTGCTGGCCGTCCGCGTCAAACTGGATCGCGTAATCATAGCCCTTGCGGTAGGCGTATTTCAGCCCCGTCTGGAAGGCCCCCGCAAGTCCCAGATTTACGGGGAGGTCCAACAGCTCATACCCTTTCTTTCTGCAGATTCGGGCTGTGTCATCTGAGGAACCGTCATTGACCACCACGTAATCATACATGGGATAATTGTTCTTCAGATTCTCCACCACGCGCACAATATTTTCTTCTTCATTGTACGCGGGAATAATCACCAGACAACTCATCTGTAGTTCTCCTTACTTTTGTGTTCTTTCTATCTTACTTCTTTTTCACAAACTGCGCAAGTACTCTGAAAATCCGGCACAAATCTGTAAACCAGGCAAAGCTCACGCCATTTTCCCTGAGAGCCCTGTGTCCTTCCTTCATGCCCGCCAGATAGGCGCCCAGGCTGTTCGTGCTGGTGCCCCCGTGGGACATGTAAATCAGAACCTCCGGCAGATAGGAAAGGCGGACCTTTCCATCCTTCAAAATCCGGATCATAAACTCATAATCCGCCGAAATACGGTAATCCGTTTTGTAGAGCCCGAAGGTGTCATAGACGCTCCTGCGCAGATAAAGGGTGGGATGGCCCGGCATCCAGCCCAGGCGGATGTTTCCCTGGCCCTGATGCCACCGACGCACAATCCGGTCCCCATCCATGTAATACAGGTCGCCGTGGACCCCGTCCGTCTGCTCCCGCTCCATGATGTCTACCATTTTGGAGAGTACATCCGGCCCTGCGTACTCGTCAAAGCAGCAGCCTAAGATTTCTCCTGTGGACAGGCGGATGCCCTTATTCAGCGCGTCATAAATGCCTTTGTCCGGCTCCGAGATCCATTTCAGCCGGTCTCCGAAGACTTCTTCCGCTTCCCGGATAACCTCCATAGTTCCGTCGGAGGATCCTCCGTCCACAATGATATATTCGATATTTTCGTAATCCTGAGCGCTGACCTGCCGGATAATCCGCCGCAGGTTTTCCTTGTCGTTGTAGGTCGTGGTAATGACCGAAACCTTTGGTTTTTCTGTATTCATTTTTTCAAAAGACTCCTGTACAGCTCCAGGTACTCCTGGAACCTGTCGTATTTATCATATAAAGCCGCCCGCTTCAGGCAGGCTTCTTTTTTATCCGGTTCCCCTCGAAGCTCCCGGACCGCTTCCAGCAGAGCCTCCAGATCGCCCTTTGGCACGATTTTCCCGCAGGAAGTGTCCACAGACTCCACGCTTCCTCCTGTAGCAAAGGTAATCACCGGCGTGCCGCAGGCCAGAGCCTCCAGATTTGTGGTGGGGAAGTTGTCCTCCAGCGTGGCGTTCACATACACGTCTGCCATGGAATAGTAGGCGGCAAGCTCTTCCACGCTTTCCGTCCTGGCGAGCCCCAGGACCCCGGGAGGAAGGGACTTCAGTTTCTTTTTGTCCAGTCCTATGAGAATAACCTGGTATTCCTTTCCCAGCCTTTCCGCCAGTTCCAGGAAATAGGGATACCCTTTGCGCTTCTCCCACATATTGGCCACGCCCAGAATCACATATTTTCCTTCCAGGCCAAGTCTTGCCCGCAGATCTCCTTCAGCCTCCGGATGAAAACGGCTCAAATCGATTCCATTATAGATCACCCGGACCGGATAATCCATAAGAAAAGACTGCTTTACCAGTCCGGCCAGCCATCTGCATGGAGTCACCAGGGTCATATCCGGAATGGGCTGGTCCTTCAGCATCCGCTTCTTTCGAAGATAGTTCTGCTCAGAGTTATCCTTGAACAGCGCATAGGGATAAGCGCTCCGGTGCTGGGGGCAGTCGTGGCAGAGCGTCTTCCATTTGTCACAGCCCACATAATCAAAATAGGCGCAGTGGCCTGTAAAAGCCCAGCAGTCGTGGAGGGTCCACACCACCGGCTTTCCCGCCTGGCGCAGATACCCGAACAGCTGCTCCGTATCCAGATAGAATCCATGCAGATTGTGAAGATGGATAATGTCCGGATCCCACTGCCGGATTTCTTTTATCAGCCTGGCCGTCTGCTTCCCTGAAGCAAAGCCCTGCTCTCCCTTAAAAAACGTGTGCAGCACATGAACCGCCATATCCGCGTCCGTGCCGAAACGCCAGCTGTCCACACCCTCCGGAGCCGTTCTTCTGCCATAGGCGATTCTGCATGCATCACCGGCACGCTCCAGGGCATGGGCGATGTCCACCGTAATGCGCCCTACACTTCCGCTTCCGCAGACGGTGTTGATCTGCAATACCTTCACCCTGCCACCTCCGTGCCTTCTGGCTTCTCCGTTCTCTCCGCCTCTATGGGCTTCTGCTCTTTTCCGATGCCCAGATACACGCTGTGGGCAGCCACCTGCCCCCGGACCACGGCTCCCGCGGCGATGACAGCGCCGTCTCCGATTCTGCTTCCCTTCAGGATCACTGCGTTCGCCCCGATCCACACGTCGTCTCCTATCTCCACCGGGGCGGTCCGGTAGGAGCCCCAGCCTTTCCGGTAATCATGATCATGATCCACGATCACCACATTATTGGCAATCTGGCATCTGTCACCGATGCGGATCCGCTCCATGCAGGTGACGCTCACATGGGTATTAAAGAAACATTTATCCCCGATGGAAAGGGTTCCGCCCTCGGCCCGGAGAAACAGGCCGAAGCGGGATACTGTCTCCTTCCCGAGAGAAGCCTTCGCCTTTTTATCCAGATGAAGCTCCGTATGCTTCCCAAAGGACTGCACCAGAGGGGCCCGGAACCTTCCTCCGTATTTGATTTTCCACCAGATTACCTTCGGCAGGGACCATGCCGCCCGCACTGCCAGTTCGTTCATAGTTTTTCCTCTTTTTTCTTCATTTCTGCCGTCACACTTCGCAGCAGCTGCTTATGTGCAAGCACGACGCAGCTGCTGCCAGGCTCAAGGCGGCTGTGAAGCGTAACGCCTTTATACCAGTTCACAGTCCCACACATCCACGCCGCTTTCCTGGAAGACGCTGCGGATCCGTTCCCGGAGCTCCTCTTTCGTGCAGCCCTTTTTCAGGATGGCCTGAAGGAAGCCGCCTCCGCCCGCTCCGCAGATCATTCTGGCCGAAAGCAGATCCTCACAGCTTAAAAAGATCTGGTCGATGCAGGTATTGGTGCTGCCGGCGTCCAGCCGCTTCGACAGCTCCCAGTGCTGGTCGAGAAGTCTGGCGAAGCCGTCGATATTGCCCTTCTCCAGCTCAAATTTCATCAGCACAGCCACTCTCTGAATCTCATAGAGCACCTCCAGGGAATTGGGGCTGGAACCGATATAGCCGCCCACTACTTCCCGAAGCAGATTCCGGGCAAGACGTCTTTGTCCCGTATAAATCAGGACAAACCTGTCTTTTAATTCCTGCATGGCTTCCTCGGGAATATTCAGGTGCTGCACCCGGATATTCTGCTTCAGGCCCGGTTTTGTGGTGATCAGCTTGACTCCGTTTGTCAGGCCGCCCACCTGATCCTGCCAGCCGCCTCCTGTGCTCATAAGCTGCTCCATGCACAGCACACAGGAGTAAAGCTCGTTCTCTGTAATTTCCTTCCCGATGTATCGAAACAGCGCCTTCACGCAGGCGCCTGCCAGAATACTGCTGGTTCCCAGGCCTGATCCTCTCGGAATTCCCTTCACTGCCGTGGACAGGTAAAGGCCGCCGCCCAGCTTTTCCAGAATGCTCTCAAAAGGCACCTCTTCCGTCAGGGGAATGATTCCGCAGGCCAGAAGGGCCGCCTTGTGAAGGGCGTAGGTGTCAAAGGGATCCCGGCAGCTCTGAAGTTTTTTCAGATCTGTAAACTCATCATAAGCCCCGGAATCGGTGCTTGCCAGGGCGATGCAGGGCTTCTCGATCCGTTTTACCGTCACTACCACCGGGCAGATACCGTTCAGCTTCGCGGCCGCGTTCAGAACGGTGCCGCCATGCTCATTGCAGTAGGGCGGCGTATCAGACCAGCCCCCGCCGAAATTCACGCGGATCGGGAGCTCCACGGTGATTTCCTTTTCCGTGATATGGTACGCCCCGTCCCTGGCCAGGCCCTCAAGCCCCGCCTCATAAAGGCTGTCACAGATATAGCGGAAACACTGATTTTCCAGCTCCTCGCTCACCTGCCCTTTTGTAAGCCGGGACAGATAATAATAAATCCGCATCCGGATGCCAAACTCTGATTTCTCCGCAATAATCCGAAGCTTTTCCACCTGGTCTGGAGTGACGCCCCGGTTTCCGAAGACGGCTCCCGCCTCTTCCACGCTTTCCCTTCGCTCCAGGGCCAGCAGAAAACGGGCGATCCGCACCTGAGTGCCCAGCTTCTCCTGCCAGGCCTCGATTTCCTTCACATCCGCCCCCTCAAAGCTCTCCCGGAGGCTTAAACGCTCTCTGGAACGGTAAACCTCCGCATGGTCATGCTTTCCGGCTGCCAGCTCCAGAATCTCCATGGCGGCGCGGACTGCCTCCCCGATGGAGCCGCAGGCCGGATAGAGCTTCGCCGTCCAAAGGGAATGGTCATCTGTGTCCCAGACCTCCTCCGGCTTCAGACCAGCCCTTTTTAAAAAGCCGTCCAGAGTGCCCCCCAGGAAGGGTGCCTGTTCCTCCAGCGTGCCCTTGGGATTGTCATTGACCCCGTAGACCCGGATCACAAAGCTGCCATCCTTCTGCTTCAGGCCGTGAAGAACCGTATGGTCCGGGATCTGCTCTCCCCGCAGGGTCACCGCGGAAATCACACATCCCTCTCCCACCTTTGTCCCGCTGTAAATATAACTGTCTTCTATATAGGAAGAAGCCGCCACAAAAGAGCCTCTCTCAATGTAGCTGCTGCTGCAGGCGCAGGGGCACTCTTCCTCCTCCACGCCCAGCACCTGGCGCTTCCAGTCCAGAAACTCGTAATTGCCGAAATCCTCCGTCACCAGATGCAGAAGCTCCCTGGTGGTGCCAAAATGGATGAACTGGGCCGGCGACAGGCACAGAAGCTTCAGGGAATAGGGATGAAGGACCTCCCAGATATCCCGGCGGCAGCTTAAAAGCTCCTCACAGAATTCTCCCTCCGGCTTCTCCTTCAGATACTGCGTAAGCGTGGACCGGGAAGCCAGCGGATACAGAAAATCCCCGTAAAAGCTGATTCGCGCCTTCTCATTTACAAAGCGGCTGTATTTTTCCGGGACGACGCGGCCCTTTTCCCCAATCAGGGAAAACAGGCTTTCCAGCAGATCGCAGTCCAGCATAATGGCGCCGGTGTCCAGATCCACCGCCCCATGCTCATTGACCGCGCCAAGGGCTCGAAGCTGTTCCTCACTCTGCTTGTGAAGAAAGTTTCCCACATACCCTTTTCCATCTCCGAGAAACACGCCGTGGTCCTTTCCCGTCTCCACATCCTCCTTGATGGAGATGGCGGCGGCTCCCCGGAACGTAAAATCAATCTGCAGCGGATTGAAAAGCAGAAGCACGTCGCCGGACAGCACCAGCATTCCCTCCCGGAAACGGGCAGGCATGCCGGCCATGCCGATCATAAACTCGTCAAAGAGAGTGGAGCGCCGTCCGTCCGGCAGCTCTTTCGGCACCGGAGAAAACAGCTTTCCGCAGGCAGAATACTGGGGCACCCGCTTGGAATCTCCGCCGGAATGGATCACAAGAATCCGTTTCCCCCGGAACGGGTTTTCCCCCTTCCCCTGCTCACTTAAATATTTCATCACATGGAAGGTGGCTCCTCCTGACCCTACCCGTTTTCCCTCCGGATCCGGAAGAACCTTGTAGACTGTCTCCGACGGAAGCCTTCCCATGGAAAGCCGCCGGTCTATCTGGGCCTGATAGGCCGCTGCCTGCTCCTCGTTGGAGGCCGTCAGAATCACATAATCCCACTGAATAAAGTATTTCTTTGTAAGAGACTTTTCATACTCTTCCCAGGCGTCCTGGCAGCTCTGTCTCAGAAACAGGTTCTTGATTTTCTGCGGTTTCATAACTTCTCCCTTGTCTGTGTTTTTATGTAATGCTATAATACATCCAATGAATTCAGAAAGGCGGCCGCAGACGCACCGAACTGCTGTGCGTGGCTACGGCAGGATACACTATGGTAATAATACAACCTTCAGGCGGTTTATGCAATAGAATAAGGGTAATTAATTCCGCCCGGGAGCTCGCCCGGCGCAGAAAGGAGAAGCTTATTGTGCTCTGGTATCTGTGTCCGGAGCTGAACTGTGCCTTTGAGGATCTGTTTCTTCCGGTCACAGATCCGGACATCAAAATCATCAATATCCGTTCTCTTAAGGACCCCAGAAAGCTCTGGTACCAGTTTACCTCCGGGCAGCGCTTCGGCAATGAGGATATCCTGAACAACAAGACGGACGGAGTCCTGAACGATGATTTTTATCAGTCCCTGGGCAGACGGGTCTATCTCTTTACCTGGGAGCATTTCTATCCCTCCCACGACTACAGCCTTTACGTGCCCACCCCGGCTCTGCAGAAGCGCATCGATTCCTTTACCAAGGATTTCGCGCCACGCTGCGTAGGCGTCCATATCCGCCGCACAGACAACGCAGTCTCCATGGGAAAGAGCACCACAGAGCAGTTTATCGCCTTGATGAAGCGTGAGCTGGAGGAGCATCCGGAAAGCCGTTTCTTCCTGGCCACCGACGACCAGGCGGAGGAGGATCTGCTGCGCCGGGAATTTCCCGGAAAGATCTTAAGCAATCAGAACCGGACCATTGACCGGAATTCGGTGGAAGGCATGCATGATGCCCTTCTGGATCTGTACTGCCTGGCTGCCACTGATAAGCTCATCGGCAGCTACTGGAGTTCCTTTACGGACATTGCCGCAGATATGCGGGGAATCGAAAAAGTGATAGCAGGAGATGACCATTCATGAAAAAATACATTCCGCCTCTGCTTCTGGCAGGGCTGTTTCTGCTGCTCATTTTTCTGTCTCTGCCCTCAGGCTGCGTCTATGGTTCCAATACCGACTGGCTCAGCCAGCACGCGGCCCTGGCTGAAACCATCCGTTCCGCCTGTCTGGAACAGAAGACCCTGCTGCCGGACATTCTCCCCCTGGGAGGCGGAAGCAATGGCTTTCAGTTTTCCTACTACGGGTATCTGCGGCCGGACATTCTGATCGGCTGCCTGCTGCCCTCCATTCCCATGTATCAGATCCTGATCTTCTATTCGCTTGCGGGATATCTGGCGGCTGTACTGCTGTTTTACCTCTGGCTGCGCCGGGAGACGCTTTCTTCTTTCACTGCATTCGCGGGAAGTCTGCTCTTTCTCACGGCTTCCTGTTTTTTCCATACCCACAGGCAGCTGATGTTTATCAATTACATGCCGTTTCTGCTCCTGTCCCTCCTGGCTGTCCAGAAAAAGCCCGGGCGCATGCATCCCATGCTCCCGTTTTTTCTGCTGCTGATCTGCCTGCACAGCTTTTATTACGCTCCGGCCTGTTTTCTGGCGGTGGGCTGGTACTGGTATCAGAAATCCGGCCGCGCCTTCTGGAAACCCTGGCTCGGCGCTTCTTTTCTGGCTGCAGGCCTGTCCGCGGCTCTTCTGCTTCCCACAGGTCTCGTGATCCTGGAACACCACAGAGCCTCTGCGGAGGCCTCCAGCGGCTTTCTCACCTTTTTCGGGAACTTAAGCTCTCTGCTCTACAGCCCCTATGGACTGGGCCTTACCCTGCTGGCTCTTTATCTGCTCTTTCTGGGCCTTGGCCTGAAAACATATCGGAGAGACAGCTTGATTTTTCTTATTCTGTTGATCTGGGGAGGGGCGTCCTACCTGCTGAACGCCACCCTTTACGCCCGGGCCAAAATCCTGATTCCATTTCTTCCTCTGCTTCTGCTTCATGCCGCCCGGCTGCTGGCAGAGCTTAAGTCCGGGAAAACCAGCTGGAGATTCTGGCCCTTTTTCCCCATGCTGGCTGTGGTTTTGCAGTATCTTCCCAGAAGCTCCCGGAATCTGGTGCTGGCAGACTTTTTCCTTCTGCTGGCCGCAGTCTTTTTGCTGCGCGTCTTTTCACGCAGAAAAGCCGCAAAGCCCGCAGGCGCCGCTCTTTTCCTGCTTTTTGTGATGCCCTTTCTCTGCTTTCTGCGCTCCGCTTCCACTGAGGATTTTGTGACAAAAGAGCAGATGGCCTCTGCCCTTTCCACCCCCTCCTGTACCGTGGACACGGAGCCGCTGTACCGGTATGACTCTCTGGTTCAGCCTCTGGCCAAAAGCAACGCAGACGCCTCGGCAGCCAGATGGAAAAGCACCATGTACTCTTCCGTCTACAATAACGCATATTCCCGCGTCTACTATGATCTGCTGAAGACCCCCATTCAGATCAACAACCGGCTGGCTGTTCTGGCATCCGCCAATCCGTTTCTGCTGCATTTCATGGGCGTCCGCTATCTGGAGACCCCCGCAGACCGGGTGCCTGACGGATACCGGGTGCTTATGACCGATGGGAAAACTGCTGTTTCCGAAAACCCCTCCGTGCTGCCCGTGGTTTATCTGACAGATGACACCCTGTCTTCCTCGGAATTCCAAATCTTAAGCGGATGGCAGCAGGCTGAGGCTCTGGCCCGCTTTACTATCATTCCGGAGAAGGAATCGGAAGATACTCCCGTCCTTACCGCTTCCCTTCCTTCCTCCGAAGCCCCGGCTGACGATACAACAGACTGGGAATCCCGGTTACACTCTTTTTATCCGTCCCTGTCCGACATCCGGGTGCCCTCCTCCGTAAAAATACGGAAGACGGCTTCTGATGAAGAAAACTGTGATATAAATTATGAAATCACCGCGGAGGAAGACAGCCGTCTGTCCCTTTCCTTCCGGAAGCCTCTGAAGCAGCGCCTTCTGCTGCTGCAGTTTGAGGTGGAAAACCATACGGGAAAGGCAGTCGTCATCACCATAAACGGCGTAAAAAACAAGCTTTCCGCCGGGAACGCGCCCTATCCCAACGGAAACCACTGTTTCCAGTATCAGTTTCTCACCACATCAGAAAAAGGACTTGACTCTCTGGAAATCAGCCTTTCCAAGGGACGGTACACGCTGAAAAACATCCGTCTCGGCCTGCTGCCCGCAGATATTTTCTCAGAAAAATCCTGGACGCCTGTGGAGGCTCTTAAGCCTTCCGCCGGGGAATTTTTCGCCTGCCGGACGGAAGCGGCCTCAGACACCTGGCTTGTGACCTCCATCCCCAGGCAGAAGGGCATGTCTCTTCTCATCGACGGAAAACCGGCGGAGCTTTCCACTGTAAACGAGGCCTTTGCCGGCGCAAGACTTCCCGCCGGAGAGCATCAGGTCCGCCTCTGCTTTGAGGCTCCGGGAAAGACGGCCGGTCTGTGCGTCAGCTTCTTCTCCTTTCTGGTCTGGATCCTCTGGTCCGGTGTCTCTGCCTATACCAGGAGAACTCAGAAAGACAGAATCTGACGCTGCCGAAAAGTTACTATTCACAGCCGATTCAGACATGGAAACAGATGTGTCGTGCCGGCACGCAAGCATTTGTTTCCATGTCTGAATCAGGACTGTGAAGCCGTCACCCCGCCACATAAGCAGTCTCAGTTCCGTAAGGAGCGGAACTGGAGCCTCGAAGAGGCAGCGAGTGCGCATATGGGCGGGTGGCTGTAAATAGTAACGCCAAAAAACCTCTGTCTGAAAATTTCGACGAAAAAGCTGTTGACAAACCGCCCTGGAAGCGCATATAATACCAGTAACGTTATACATGAAAACCTGTGAAGAAGAATAGTAACTGGCGGACGTTAAGCTACAGAGAGTCCCGGAGGGTGGAAACGGGATGTGAGACAGTCAGTGAATGGGCTTCGGAGGGCGGCTTTGAACGGAGTATTCCAAGTAGGGGCTGACGGGACCCCACCCGTTATCCATCGGGGCACGTATGATGGTACGTGTAGCGAGCGGACATTTCGCAGGAAATGTCAATTTGGGTGGTATCGCAGAAGCTTTCGCTTTTGTCCCATGATGGGGACAGAAGCGTTTTTTTATTTCCGGAACTGAAAGCTTCCGGTTCCGGGAAAAACGCTGCAAAGCTTCTTTCCAGCCGCTGCCCTGGCAAGGCAGCCGGCCACATCTGCCGCCTAAATCTAAAAGAATGGAGAATGACGTTATGAAAAAGAACACATTGAAGAAACTGATGGCCCTCGGATGCGCAGCTGCTCTCATGGTTTCCATGACAGGCTGCTCCGGCGGAAATAAGACCGCCAGCGATACATCCGCCGAAACCGCGCAGGAAAACGAGGAGCTCCAGAGCACGGAGTCCGGATCCGGCAGCGGCGCTGAATACAACATTGCCATTGTAAAACAGATGGACCATGCCTCTCTCGACGAAATCGCGAACGCTGTGGCCGCGGAGCTGGATACCATCGCAGCGGAAAACAACGTCACGATAAATTATGAAATCTACTCCGGCCAGAATGACCAGACTACCCTGAAGCAGATTGGCGATCAGGCCATCGCGGACAGCGTGGATGCCATTATCCCCATCGCCACACTGGCAGCCCAGGTCATGGCTGTATGCGCGGAGGATACTCAGACCCCTGTGGTTTACGCGGCTATCTCTGATCCGGAGGCAGCTGAGATGACCGGCATCGACTATGTAACCGGAACCAGCGACGCGCTTGACACAGATTTCATCATGGATATGATGCTGGCGGTAAATCCGGATGTTCAGAATGTGGGACTTCTCTACTCCCTGTCCGAGACCAACTCCACAAAGCCCATCGCGGACGCAAAGGCTTATCTGGATGAGAAGGGAATTTCCTACACAGAGCAGACAGCCAATACCAATGATGAAGTTATCTCCGCCGCTTCCATCCTTATCGCGGACGGCGTGGACGCAGTCTTCACTCCCACTGACAATGTGATTATGGCCGCCGAACTTGCTATCTACCAGGATCTGGCAGACGCCGGCATCCCCCACTACACGGGAGCTGATTCCTTTGTCCGCAACGGAGCCTTCGCTACCTGTGGCGTAAATTACACAGACCTGGGAGCACAGACCGCCGATCTGGCCTACACTGCTGTCACCGAGGGCATGGATGGTCTGGAAGATTACTATGTATCCCCGGGCGGCATCATCACGGTAAATACAGAGACTGCCGAGACTCTGGGCATTGATTACTCTGTATTCAATGATATGGGCCAGGTGATTGAGGTCCAGACCACGGAAGAATAATATCTGATACTAATGGAGGTAATGTTCTGTGCTGTACATTCTGCAAACTGCTCTGGAACTGGGATTCCTGTATGCGCTCATACCCATGGCCCTGTTCTTAAGCTACCGAATCCTGAATATTGCCGATATGACTACCGACGGATGCTTTGTTCTCGGCGCTGCTGTCTCTGTTACGATGGCCGCGTCGGGACACCCGTTTCTCGCTGTCCCCGCAGCCATGCTTGCGGGGATTTGCGCCGGTTTTGTCACGGCATTCCTGCAGACCCGCCTGGGCGTCCCGTCCATCCTGGCCGGCATCGTAACTAATATGGGGCTTTATACCATCAACCTGATGGTCATGCACTGGAGCGCCAACGTAAGCCTTCTGAAGGACGATACAATCTTTTCCCTGTTTGGAGAAACCGGAATCGGCGGCCAGTGGTATGAAGCTCTTCTGGCCGGCGTTGTGACGATTCTGGCAGGCGTGCTGCTGGTGCTCTTTCTGGGAACAAGACTCGGTCTGTCTATCCGGGCCACCGGAGACAATATTGATATGGTACGGGCTTCCTCCATCAACCCCACCTTTACCATCACCGTGGGGCTCTGCATCTCCAACTCCCTGACCGCTCTTTCGGGAGCCATGGTGGGACAGTACCAGAATACCGCTGATATCAATGGCGGTACCGGAATCGTGGTTATCGGCCTGGCCTGCCTGATCATCGGCGAGACTGTGCTCGGACGGCGCAGTATGCTGAAGGGAGCCGTGGCTGCTGTGGTGGGCTCCATCATTTACCGTTTCATCTACGCAATCGTACTTTACACAAAGATTATGCCGGTTCAGGGACTCCGGCTGGCTACCGCTGTCATCGTCGCTCTGGCAATCGCATTCCCCACCATAAAAAGCTGGGCTGCGTTCCAGAAGCGGAAAATGGCCGCGCGCCAGAAAGGAGGACGATAAGCAATGCTGGATATCCGTTCTATTTCCAAAACCTTTAATCCCGGAACCGTCAATGCCAAAAAGGCCCTTTCCAATCTGTCCCTGCACCTGGACGCGGGAGATTTCGTGACTATCATCGGGTCCAACGGCGCCGGAAAATCCACCCTGTTCAATGCCATCGCGGGTGTATTCTATGTGGATGAGGGCACAATTCTGCTGGACGGCCAGAACCTCACCTTTCTCCCGGAGTACCAGCGCAGCCGCATAATAGGCCGCCTGTTCCAGGACCCCTTAAAGGGCACTGCTCCAGGCATGACCATCGAGGAAAATCTGGCTCTGGCATACTTGCGTTCCACCAAGGGAAGCGCTCCCTTCGCCCGGATCTCCAAGAGGGATAAGGCCCTGTTCCGGGAAAGACTGTCCCTTCTTCATATGGGACTGGAGGACCGGATGAAACAGCCGGTGGGCCTGCTCTCCGGCGGACAGCGCCAGGCACTGACGCTTCTGATGGCCACTCTGGTGCCGCCGCGGCTCCTCCTTCTGGATGAGCACACAGCCGCTCTGGACCCGGCCACAGCTGAGAAAGTTCTGGAACTGACAAAGGCCATCGTGGCAAAGCAGAAAATCACCTGCCTGATGATCACTCATAATATGAAGCAGGCTCTGGAACTGGGCAACCGGACTCTGATGATGGCAGACGGCAATATCGTTCTGGATGTGGGCGGCGAGGAGCGGAAGAATATGTCCGTGGAACAGCTTCTGCGCCGCTTTAAGGAAGGCGCGGGCCATGAGCTGGACAACGACCGGATTCTTCTTTCCTGAGGCGTCCTGAAATCAAAAGCTGCGGACCGGATCCTTAAGCTTCCGGCTCCGGACGATAAAAACCCGGGGGAAGCGGGCAGAATTCTCTGAGTTCTGCCCGCTTCCCCCGGGTTTTTATCTTTGTTATTTCTCTTATTGTCTCTTATATTCTCTTCCCAGCCAGGAATTCACCTTAAAGAACACCAGCACCAGCCAGTAGCAGAGGGTATAATGCCCGTTTTTCATAAGCCAGAGATAAAGACGGATAGACGCGGACAGCTTGTCCATCGTATGGTTTTTCAGGGCCTCCCTCACCTGGGGATCCTCACAAATCTTCCGCACATTGGCTGTGACTGTCCGCCGTCCTGCCCGGTAATTCCGGTAGATCTCATTCTTCACAGCCAGCACTGTCATACTCAGGAAATCATTGCGGATCTGGGGCGTAAAATCATATACGTTCTTATCCCTGCTGATCTCCAGCAGACGGCTGGCCAGCAGACGCACCTTATCCATATAACCGCTGTCATATTTCCCCGTGATAGACTGATTGTTGATCCGGTAATGATAGGGATAGAAGTTCTGCACCACACAGAGCTTTCTGGTATCCAGAAAGACGGGAAAGGTGATCTGCAGATCCTCTCCCACAGATACTCTCTCATCACAGTATTTTGCGTTCTCCCGCAGAAGCTCTGTGCGGATCAGCTTCGTGACCCGGGCCGCCTGCAGGGTGCGTCCGAAGAAATATCCGTCGTTTAAAAGCGTGGGAAACAGATTTTCCACCTCTCTGCGGCTGTACACCTCCTGTGTGAAATTGGAGGTCTCCTCCCGTCTGGGAATTCTGGGATCTTCGAAATCAAATACCAGACCGCAGATTGTCATATCCGCCTGCTCCCGTTCTGCCAGATCCAGCATTCTTTCATACATATCCGGATCAATCCAGTCATCGCTGTCCACAAAACCTGTATATTCTCCGGAAGCCAGCATAAGACCCGCTTTCCACGCGGAGGTCAGGCCTCCGTTTTTCTTGTGGTGCGCCCGGATCTGCTCATACTGCGCGGCATATCTGTCACAGAGCTCCCCGGAACTGTCCGTGGAGCCGTCATCCACCAGAATGATTTCCAGTCTCTTTTCTGTCTGGGCCAGAATGCTGTCCACACATTCGCTCAGATACTGTTCCACATTATAAACCGGCACAATGACGCTGATTTTATACTTTTCTTTCTCCGTTCCGCCGTTTTCCCGTCTATTGTTTTCCATTCTCACTCTTCACCCGATTTAAAAGCTTTCGATAAATTCCCGGACAGGCCAGAAACAGCCGGTAGCCAATCTCTGTGCGCAGCGGAAATCTTCCGTAGGCGCGCACCCGGCGGAGTCCCTCTCTCACATAGGCGCGGATCTGCTCCTGCTGCGCTTCACTTCCCGGAAGGAAATCCCGCAGCCCGAAATAAATATCAATGCTGCCGTCCGCAAAGGCCTGAAGTCCCGGTACCATCAGCTCCCGGTATCCTTTTTTCTCAAAATAATCCATCCGTTCCGCCACAGCTGTCACCCAGTCCATCCGCTTCGGATTGAATCCTCTGGTAATGCTGGATGGCGCGACGAAATATCCGTAGAGAGAGGAATCCACATAGGCAGCCCGCTGTGCCCGGTCATAGATCCGGTAAGTGACCGCCTCGTCCTCATGAATCCGGCCCAGCGGGTAGCGGATCTCTGCAAACAGCTCCCGCCGGTACAGCTTGTTCCAGGCCACCACAAAATAGGCCCCGTCCGGACAGTACAGCTTTTCCAGCATCTCCCGTCCGGTGTACACACTCACTTTTCCCGTACCCCGCTGAGGTATCTCTTCTCCTCTGACATATTCCCAGCGGCAGACGCTCAGATCACTGCCTGTCTCCCGGCAGGCCCGGTACAGGCTTTCCAGAAACCCGGGCGCCAGATAATCGTCTGAATCCACAAAGGCCAGATATGTGCCTTCTGCCATCTCGATTCCTGTGTTTCTGGCCCCTGAAAGGCCGGCATTCTCCTGATGGATGACCCGGACTCTGCTGTCTGCCTCCGCATAGGCGTCGCAGATCCGGGGACATTCGTCAGGAGAACCGTCATCCACCAGAATGATCTCCATATGGGAATAGGTCTGCGCAAGCACAGAATCCACACAGCGTTTCAGATAATTCTCC
The DNA here is from genome assembly GCA_944375725.1 of uncultured Merdimonas sp. Lineage (GTDB taxonomy): Bacteria > Bacillota > Clostridia > Lachnospirales > Lachnospiraceae > Laedolimicola. The sequence continues at coordinate 30,252 of CALWAZ010000040.1, forward strand.
ACCCGGTAAACGGGAATGATGACCGATATCAGATCCTCTCTGCTTTTCTCTTCCTTTTTATCCATTTTTTCCTGTCCTGATTCCTATGGATTTTCTGTCTTTCCGGACTCTTCCGCGGCCTGCTCCGCCGCTTTCTGTCTGCTCCGCACAAGCGCTGCCCTCAGCTCGCAGAGATCATAAGCCAGACGGAACCAGCCCCTGCGCATGCAGAAATGGACAGCCTTATAATCCAGAGCCTTCAGCGCCGCGTTCTCAGCCGCCTGGCGAAGCTCAGAGTCCTTACAGAATTCCGAAATAATTTCCAGCTTTTCTTTTCTGGATTTTTCTTCATCAAAGGGGAGAGCCTCCACCATGTCCAGCACTTCCTGGATCAGCCGTCCATTGATAATTCCGCTCTCATCCTCATGGCCGGACAGCTCCCGGTAAAAGGCCCGCATCTCCCTCCAGATCCGTTTTGCCAGCTCCAGCCGGTCCGTCCTTTTTCTGGAGGAAAGACTCACGCCGGTATCATCCTGAATATAGTGGCACAGAGCCTCCTTGACCACGGAGATCCCATCCGCCCGCCGCAGATAATCCAGGTTGAACAGCAGATCCTCTCCCAGGCTCAGGCTCTCATCAAAGCTTCCCATCAGCTCACGCCGGTACAGCTTGTTCCAGGGCATGTTCAGGAAGCCCTGTCCGTACAGGGAAAGAAAATTTTCTTCTCCGCTCTGCCCGGGCACTTCCGGAATCCGTATGATATCCCTTCCCTGATAGTGATGGTGGAAGCCGCAGATGGCAATATCGTCTTCTCCTATGCCTTCCAGCATCTTTTCCGCCATAACCGGTTCCATATAATCATCGCTGTCCATAAACAGAACATATTCTCCCTTGGCCGCCTCGATTCCCCGGTTCCTCGCGGAGGAGACTCCCCCATTTTCTTTCCGGATCACGCGGATCCGGGCATCCTCCCGGGACAGAGCGCTGCAGAGCGCTCCGGAGCCGTCTGTGGAACCGTCATCCACCAGAATGATCTCCAGGTCTTCACAGGTCTGATTCCGAATACTCTGTACACAGCGGACCAGTGTCTCTTTTCCGTTATAGACCGGTACTATTACACTTATCATTCTCCCCCGCTCCTTTCATGCGTCATGACGCCGGGTGATTTTTTTCCGAAGCATGCCGAGAACCATTTCCCGCTCAGTCTTCCGGAGAACCACGAAGAAATTTACCACCAGAGCCAGCGGGCCGGCCACAACACCTACCCCGATCAGCTTGATCCAGCTGTCAATATCTATCAGAAGCTCAAAGGGCAGAGCAACCAGGCATACCGCTCCGATGGAAAGAAGCCCCAGGATAATATCTCCATAAAAGGTGCTCCATTTCACTTTCAGGCAGCGCGCCGCGTACAGCGGCGTAAACAGCAGGTTCCTTATCAGGCCGAACACCATGCTGGAGCCTACGATGGCATACACGCCAAGATTCGTTGTATTTAAAAGGATGAATACCGTCAGCACCGTCAGCGCGC
>CALWAZ010000041.1 GCA_944375725.1 uncultured Merdimonas sp.
TCGCTGCTGCCTTCTTCGTTGTCGCTGTTGCTTTTTTAGCAGTCATAATAATCCTCCTCTGGTACCGCGCCGCAGTACACGAATGCCTGTCCGTTCCCGCGCCGCAGTGCAATGAAACTTTTGACAGACTCATTATAGAGCATTTTCCCAGTTAATGCAAGAATGTTCTTATTTTTTATTAAATTCAGACAAGAGAATGAATAAAGAGTCCGCTGCGGAGCTTTGGCTCAAACCAGGTGGATTTGGGCGGCATCAGCCTTCCCGCGTCAGCCACCGCGAAGAGCTCGCGGATGGATGTGGGATACATGGCAAAGGCTGCCTTCATATCCGTATGTACCCGCCGTTCCAGCTCGGAAAGCCCGCGGATTCCTCCCACAAAATCAATCCTCTTATCTGTCTTCGGATCGTGGATTCCCAGCACCGGCTCCAGAATCCTGTTCTGCAGAATGGACACGTCCAGTCCTTCTACCGGATCGGAAGACTCATACTGGGGCTTCAGGGTGAGAAGATACCACTGATCCTCCAAAAACAGAGCTACCTGTCCTTTCTTCTCCGGATGCGCTGCTTTCTCCAGCTTCCGCACTTCAAAAACTTCCTCCACCCGGCTCAAAAACTCCTCCTGCGTCAGGCCGTTCAAATCACGGACTACCCGGTTGTAATCCATAATCATCAGCTCGTCATCCGGAAAAATCACTGAAAGGAAATAGTTAAAGGGTTCTTCTCCGGTATACCCCGGATGCTCTTCCCGTCTCTTCAGTCCTACACGCACCGCGGAAGCAGCCCGGTGGTGTCCGTCCGCAATATACAGAGCGTCCATCTTCCCAAAAGCTTCCCGGATTGTCCGAATCTCTTCTTCTCCGTCAATTTTCCAGCCCCGGTGGCGGATTCCGTCCTCCGACACAAAATCAAAGAGAGGTTCTTTCCGTTTCTCTTTTTCTGTCAGTTCCTTCAGCGTCCTCTCGGCCCGGTAAGCCAGGAAAATCGGTCCCGTCTGGGCATTGCACACGTCCACATGGCGGACCCTGTCCTCTTCCTTTTCCCGCCTGGTATTCTCATGCTTTTTGATTCGTCCTTCCAGATAATCATCCACGGACGCGCAGGCAGTGATACCCGTCTGGCTGCGGCCATTCATGGTCAGTTCATAAAGATAATAGCAGGGCACGGCATCCTGCACAAAATCTCCGCTTTCTACCATGCCCCAGAGCAGTTCCCGGGCCTTCTCATAGACCTGGCTGCTGTAGAGATCCGTGCCTTCCGGAAGCTGCGTCTCCGCCCGGTCGATCCGCAGAAAGCTTAAAGGTCTGCCTTTGACAGCCTCCCGGGCTTCAGCGCTGCTGTATACATCATAGGGAAGGGCCGCGATGTCCGCCTCTTTTCCCGCCGCGGGCCGGATCGCGGGAAAGGGCCTGATGTCAGCCATCAGCAGATTACCCTGACTTTCAGAACGCCGTCTACAGCCTTCAGGCGGTCCACCAGCTGGGGACTTGCCGCCGTCTCCAGATCAAACATGGAATAAGCGTAGTCTCCACGGCTCTTATTTGTCATGTTTCCGATATTGTAATTCTCCTGTCCGAGAATGGTCGTAAACTGGCTCAGCATATTTTTCACATTTCTGTGGCAGATCGCGATTCGGGCCGGATAGCTGGGAATTCCCATATCGCAGTCCGGATAGTTTACGGAATTTTTGATATTGCCGTGCTCCAGATAGCAGCGCACTTCCTTCACTGCCATACGGGCGCAGTTTTCCTCAGCTTCCTCAGTGGAAGCGCCCAGATGGGGGATCACGATGGCTCCCTTGGCTCCGGCAGTGGTGGGATTCGGGAAATCACTCACATATCTCTTTACCCTGCCCTTTTTCAGAGCCAGAACCACAGCATCCTCATCCACCAGCAGATCCCGGGCGAAGTTCAGGATCACGACTCCGTCCTTCATCTTCTCGATGGCTTCCGCATTGATCATTTTGCGGGTGCTCTCAAGAAGAGGCACATGGATGGTGATGTAATCGCACTGCTTATAAATTTCATCCACATTGGTGATATGCTGAATGCTTCTGGAAAGGTTCCATGCCGCGTCCACAGAAATATAGGGATCGTATCCCAGCACCTCCATACCCAGATGGGCAGCCGCGTTCGCCACCTTCACGCCGATGGCTCCAAGGCCGATGATTCCCAGCTTCTTTCCCAGGATCTCATGGCCCGCAAACTGCTTTTTCTGCTTTTCCGCCAGCTTGGAAATCTCCTCATTCATCCGTTCGGACTGCACCCAGTTCACACCGTCGATGATATCTCTGGAGGCCAGCAGAAGGCCTGCCAGCACCAGCTCCTTTACGCCGTTGGAATTTGCGCCCGGCGTATTGAATACCACGATTCCCTGCTCCGCGCACTTGCCGAGAGGGATATTGTTTACTCCCGCTCCGGCGCGGGCGATTGTCTTCAGGTTCTCCGGAAATTCCATATCATGAAGGGCAGCGCTTCTTACCAGAAGAGCGTCCGCTTCCTCTATATTCTCTGTCTGCGCGTAATCCCGGGTAAAATGATCCAGTCCGAACTGCGCAATCTGATTCATGCATTTGTACTGATACATGGCTTAGTTCTCCTCCTCAAATTTCTTCATGAACTCCACCAGGGCCTTCACGCCCTCCAGAGGCATCGCGTTGTAGATGCTGGCGCGCATGCCGCCTACGGTTCTGTGGCCTTTCAGATTCACAAAGCCTGCAGCTTCCGCTTCCTTTACAAACTTTGCGTCCAGCTCCTTATCACCTGTCACAAAAGGCACATTCATGATAGAACGGTCCTCTTTACGCACAGTTCCCCGGAACAGACGGCTGCTGTCCAGATAGTCGTAGAGTACTGCCGCCTTTTCCTCGTTTCTCGCTTTCATGGCTTCCAGGCCGCCCTGCTTCTTCAGCCATTTGAAGACCTTGCCGCACATGTAAATGCAGTAGGTGTTCGGCGTATTGTAAAGAGAATTGGCGTCTGCATGAATCTTATATTTCATATAGGTGGGTGTATAGGGCAGGGTGTCTTCCGTAATCAGATCATCCCGGATAATGACGATAGCCATACCGGCAGGCCCGATATTTTTCTGCACGCCGCCGTAGATCAGGCCATATTTGGACACATCCACCGGCTCAGACAGGAAACAGGAGGAGACGTCGGATACCAGGATCTTTCCCTTGGTATTCGGCAGTGTGTGGTACTTGGTTCCGTAAATCGTATTATTTTCACAGATATACACATAGTCCGCGTCAGGACTGATGGGCAGATCCGAGCAGTCCGGAATATAGGAAAAGGTCTGATCCTCGGAAGAAGCGATGGCATTTGCCTTTCCGTAAATCTGCGCTTCCTTGAAGGCCTTCTTTGCCCACTGGCCGGTGATGATGTAATCCGCCACACGGTTCTTCATCAGGTTCATGGGAATAGCCGCAAACTGAAGGTGGGCTCCCCCCTGCATAAACAGAACCTTGTAGTTGTCCGGGATCTGCATCAGATCTTTCAGATCCTGCTCCGCCTCATTCAGAATGTCCTCGAATACCTTGGAGCGGTGGGACATCTCCATGACAGACATTCCTGTTCCCCGGTAATCCAGCATCTCATCGGCTGCTTCCTTCAGCACTTCCTCCGGCAGAACCGCAGGACCCGCCGAAAAATTGTACACACGACTCATTCTTTCATTCCTCCTCTTTCACTGACTGTTTCTCCTGTTATTGTATTCTTTTGTTAATGTTTTGTCAATTCTGTCCGGCCATTTCCTTCTGATTTATGGCTTTTCCTGACCGTTCTTTAATAGTACAGCACCACCGGCGTGCCGGATTCTATATTTTCAAATATCACCTTCATGGCCGCAGGCGGCGTATTGACGCAGCCATGGGAGCCATTGGTCAAATAAATGGTGCCTCCGAACTCTCTTCTCCAGCTGGCGTCATGGATTCCATAATTCCCGTAGAAAGGCATCCAGTATTTTACCGGCGTAGCATAGTTGTCTCCCCTGAGCACCGCGTCCCGGTCCTTATACTGAATAGCCGCCACCATGGACGGTGTTCCGTAATTCCGGCTGATATTTCCGGTCACCACATCTGTGTCAATCAGAAGGGAACCGTTCTTATAAGCCCACATATGCTGGGCTCCCATATCCACCTCAATATAGGTGTTTCCGATATCGTTGAGGCCGCCCCAGGCTTTTGCCTGATGGGACCAGGCCGGTTCTCTGGACGCTTTCTCGCCGTTCTCCACAGAAGCAAGCAGGGCCGCTGTCTCTGTCTTCTGATCGATCTGCCAGCCATAATTTCCCCCGCTGACCGTGATCGTTCCACGGAGCGTGCTGTCGAAGGAACGTTTCTTCTTATAGGTGTCATGTCTGTCCGCCATTCCCGAAATCCATTCCTTTACAGCCTCCTCATTCAGGGACGCCTCATAACCATCCAGATTGACAAAGCCTGAAACCACAGAGCTGTCCACCACCTCGGTCTGGGTGCCGAATTCATAGGTCACCTCTGTGCCGAACCATTTGTCCAGCTTTGCGGTAAGCTCTGTGATTTCCGGGGAGTCAGCCGTCACGGAAGGCTCCTCATAACAGCCTGTCTCCTCCAGATCCAGCTCCGGGGAAAGGGCCTGCGCCGCCGCCCGGATCTGTTCTTCCAGCACATCCTCCCGGATCTGGGAGCCCTGCTGCTCCGGGATGAGCTGATAGCCGTCTCCGGTCAGCTCCACCCGGGCATCCTCAGGCTGCTCCCCGTCCCGCACACAGGAAAGGCTGGAAACCGTATTCTGAAATGTATCCTCGTCTACTGTGATCTCCGGCGCAATCTGGTAAGAATCCTGCTGCCAGAACATCCGCGGCCACAGAAACCCGTTCTGAATCCGCTTGTTCTGCTTCACGTTTTCCGTCTCGGAAAAGCTCATTCCCAGCTGCTCCGCTGTCAGGGTGTCTTCTGTTCCGCCCCGCTCTTTCAATGTCAGGCTGTAGCTTTCCGCCTGCTCAAGAATCAGGCTGTTCACCTGTTTTACCGTAAGAAATTCCGCACTTTCTCCGTTTATGACAGTTCCCATGAAAAAGTGCTCCATAAAATAGACGGAAACCGCCAGATAGATCAGTAAAATTCCTGCCAGCACCCAGAGATACCAGCGCATACGCTTCAACATTTTCAGTGTTCTCCATTATCCTTATTTATTTTCTTTTGTCAGATCGTCCGCGTCAAAGGTCGCCTCCAGAGGTGCCCCTGCCGGCATCATCGGGAATACTTTGTCGTCACTGTCGATGATGCAGTCGATCACAACCGGACGTCCCATGGCAATGGCCTTTTCCAGGGCGGGAGCTACCTCCTCCCGTCTGGTGACCCGCATGCCTTCCGCGCCCATGGCCTCCGCCAGCTTCACGAAATCCACATGATCCTCAAGGACTGTGGCGGAATAGCGCTTTCCATAGAAAAGCGTCTGCCACTGGCGCACCATGCCCAGCACATGATTGTTCAGCACAAGCTGAATCACCGGGATGTTATAGCGGGCCGCTGTGGCAATCTCGTTCATATTCATGCGGAAGCATCCGTCTCCGGCCACATTGACCACCAGCTTATCCGGACGGCCAAGCTTGGCTCCCAGGCTCGCTCCCAAGCCGTATCCCATGGTTCCCAGTCCTCCGGAGGTCAGGAAAGTCCTGGGCTCCTTATATTTGTAATACTGGGCGGCCCACATCTGATTCTGTCCTACTTCTGTGACAATCAGGGCATCTCCCTTTGTAACGCGGTAAAGCTCCTGAAGCACATAGGGACCGGTCAGGCGGTCTTCCTCAAATTTCAGAGGATATTTGTTTTTCAGCCCGTTGATTTCATCCAGCCATTCCTTATGCTCTTTCTCCGGAAGCCGGGGATTCAGCATCTGAAGCACAGCCTTCACATCGCCGATGATACTGCTGTCCACCACCACATTTTTATTGATCTCTGCCGGATCGATATCAATCTGCAGAATCTTCGCCTTCTTTGCAAACCGGCTGGTATCTCCGGTTACACGGTCGCTGAACCTGGCTCCGATGGTGATCAGAAGATCACAGTGGGCTACGCCGAAATTGGAAGCCTTGGTGCCGTGCATGCCCAGCATGCCGGTATACAGCGGATCCTCTCCCGGAAATACGCCCTTTCCCATCAGCGAGTCGCAGACAGGCGCCTGAAGCTTGTGGGCAAGCTCCTCCACCTCTCTGGAAGCTCCTGAGATAGCGGCTCCTCCGCCCACAAAGATAAAGGGGCGTCTTGCCTTTGTAATCATCTCCACCGCCCGTTCCAGATCCTCTTCCCGGATAGTATCTGTCACACGGACCACCGGTTCCGGCTCTTTGCGCTCATACTCCGTCTCCGCCCCTGTGACATTTTTCGTAATGTCCACCAGAACCGGACCGGGCCGGCCGCTGCGGGCGATATGGAAGGCTCTTCTGAGAACCGGCGCCAGCATTTCCACTTCTTTCACAATAAAATTATGCTTCGTCACCGGCATGGTGATTCCGGCAATATCTACCTCCTGGAAAGAGTCTCTTCCCAAAAGTCCTCTTCCCACGTTTGCCGTAATGGCCACCACCGGAACAGAGTCCATGTAGGCTGTGGCAATTCCTGTCACCAGGTTCGTAGCCCCAGGGCCGGAGGTCGCCATACATACCCCCACTTTTCCCGTAGCGCGGGCATAACCGTCAGCCGCATGGGACGCTCCCTGCTCATGGGAGGTCAGGACGTGGCGGATCTCTCCGCTGTGCTTATACAACGCGTCATAGACATCCAGAATCGCTCCACCCGGATATCCGAACACTGTATCCACACCCTGTTCCTTCAGACATTCAATTACAATTTCCGCTCCTGTCAGCTGCATAATTTCATCTCCCCATTCTCTTCTATCTATTTGCAGCGGCTGCCGCGGAGGGCAGCCGCCTCACTCTTCTCCAATCCGCAAAACTCCAGGCCGTTCCTTACAGCTCCAGAATCGCTCCGCGGTTTCCGGAGGTAACCATTTTGGCGTAGCGCGCCAGATAACCGGTGGTCACCTTAGGCTCTCTGGGCTGCCATGCAGCCTTTCTGGCTGCCAGCTCCTCATCAGATACCAGAAGCTCCAGCTTATTATTCGGGATATCAATGAGAATCCGGTCTCCCTCTTTTACCAGAGCGATAGGTCCTCCCACAGCCGCCTCCGGCGATACATGTCCGATGGAGGCTCCTCTGGAGGCTCCGCTGAAGCGTCCGTCTGTAATCAGGGCTACTGTGGAGCCAAGGCCCATGCCCGCGATGGCAGAGGTGGGATTCAGCATCTCGCGCATGCCCGGGCCGCCCTTGGGTCCCTCATAGCGGATGACAACCACATCGCCCGCCACGATCTTGCCGCCCTTGATCGCTTCGATAGCGTCTTCCTCGCAGTCAAAGACACGGGCCGGTCCCTCATGAACCATCATTTCCGGCACGACAGCGGAACGCTTCACCACTGCTGTATCCGGCGCCAGATTTCCCTTCAAGACGGCGATTCCGCCGATCTCACTGTAAGGATTGTCAATGGGGCGGATTACTTCCGGATTTTTATTGACACAGCCTGCGATATTTTCTCCCACAGTCTTTCCTGTTACCGTCATCAGATCTGTGTACAGAAGTCCCTTTTTGTTCAGCTCGTTCATAACCGCGTAGACGCCGCCTGCCTCGTTCAGATCCTCAATGTAGGTGGGGCCTGCCGGAGCCAGATGGCACAGGTTCGGAGTCTTGGCGCTCATCTCATTGGCGATCTCCATATTCAGCTCCACGCCTGCCTCATGGGCGATAGCCGGAAGATGCAGCATGCTGTTTGTGGAGCAGCCAAGAGCCATGTCTACAGTCAGAGCGTTCAGGAACGCTTTCTCTGTCATGATATCTCTGGGACGGATGTTCTTCTTCAGAAGCTCCATCACCTGCATGCCCGCGTGCTTCGCCAGCTTGATACGCTCAGAATATACGGCCGGAATCGTTCCGTTGCCCTTCAGGCCCATGCCAAGAGCCTCCGTCAGGCAGTTCATGCTGTTTGCCGTATACATACCGGAACAGGAGCCGCAGGTCGGACATACCTTTTCCTCAAATTCACGCACGTCTTCTTCTGTCATCGTGCCTGCCGCATAGGCGCCCACAGCCTCAAACATGCTGGAAAGGCTGCGCTTCTGTCCCTTCACATGGCCTGCCAGCATGGGGCCGCCGCTGACAAAGACCGTGGGCACATTGATACGGGCCGCGGCCATCAGAAGTCCGGGCACATTCTTGTCGCAGTTGGGAACCATAACGAGGGCATCAAACTGATGAGCCATGGCCATAGCCTCGGTAGAATCCGCGATCAGATCTCTGGTTACCAGGGAATACTTCATTCCCACATGGCCCATGGCGATACCGTCACAAACCGCGATAGCCGGAAATACAATAGGGGTTCCGCCTGCCATAGCCACACCCATTTTTACCGCTTCCACAATTTTATCCAGATTCATGTGGCCGGGAACAATCTCATTATAGGAGCTGACAATACCTACCAGCGGCCGGTCCATCTCCTCCTGGGTCATGCCCAGAGCGTTAAACAGACTTCTGTGGGGAGCCTGCTGCATTCCTTTGGTTACTGCGTCACTTCTCATACCTGTATATCCTCCTCTTCCATTTCTGTATATCTGCAGGAAGCGCCGGTTCTCTCCGGCGTTTCCCTGCGGTTTTCTGATTTCCTGTATTTTTCTGGTTTTCCGGGATTTTCTGTTTTTCCTGATTTTTCTGTCAGATTCTCTCCGCGATCAGATCGCCCATTTCCACCGTGCCCACTTTCGTGCAGCCCTCCGACATAATGTCTCCGGTGCGGTAACCCTCTGTCAGTACCTGCTGGACAGCCGCCTCAACAGCGTCCGCCTCTTTATCCAGATCAAAGCTGTACCGCAGCATCATAGCCGCTGAAAGAATGGTAGCAATGGGATTTGCGATGCCCTGGCCCGCGATGTCCGGCGCAGAACCGCCGCTGGGCTCATACAGGCCGAATTTTGTGTCATTTAAGCTGGCGCTTGCAAGCATTCCGATAGAGCCTGTCACCATGCTGGCCTCATCTGAGAGAATGTCTCCAAACATGTTCTCTGTCAAAATCACGTCAAACTGGGAGGGATCCTTTACCAGCTGCATGGCACAGTTATCCACCAGCATATGGGAAAGCTCCACATCGGGATAATCCTTCGCCACTTCCTCCACGACCTTTCTCCAGAGCCTGGAGGAATCCAGCACATTTGCCTTATCTACGCTGCAGACCTTTTTCCTTCTCTTTTCCGCGATATCAAAGGCTCTCTTGGCAATGCGGCGGATCTCGTTTTCATTATACACCAGAGTATCCACTGCTGTCATCACGCCGTCGATCTCCTCGGTCTTACGCTCTCCGAAATACAGGCCGCCTGTCAGCTCCCGCATAATCATCATATCGAAGCCCTTTTCGCTTATCTCCTCGCGCAGAGGGCAGGCATGCCGCAGTTCTTTATAAAGGATGGCGGGACGCAGATTTGCGAACAGTCCCAGAGATTTCCGAAGCTTCAGAAGTCCTGCTTCCGGACGTCTGTCAGGCGGAAGCTGATACCAGGGGGAAGTGGCCGCGTTTCCGCCGATGGAGCCCATCAGCACCGCGTCGCTTGCCTTCGCCGCCTCTATGGTCTCATCTGTCAAAGGCACTCCGTTTACGTCGATGGACGCTCCGCCCATCAGCAGCTCTGTATACTCAATCTCATGGCCGAACTTTCCGGCTGTCTTATCCAATACCTTTCTCGCTTCCCGTACAATCTCCGGCCCGATGCCGTCTCCGGGAATGACTGCCAGCTTTAATTTCATTCTCTCATCATCCCTTCTTTTTTCATAAAATTACATATTATTAATACTATAGACCAAAAACTGTATTTTTTCAACCGGGAGATCGGGTTTTAAAGAGATTTTAACACGGTAAAGGAGAAAAGGAAAGGGAACTTTGAAAAACCGTCAGAAACCTCTGCGATACAGGTCAGAATCCGGCTGTAACCACATATATTATCAAAAACGGATTTTCTGCATATGAAACTGCCTTATAAAAAGATTTTTCACACCTCAGGCTCTCTCCTGCTCCTGGTTTCCGCTTACTTTATCGGACAGGGGATCGCCCGCTTATCCGCCGGAGACGCAGTGATCAGCGCGGAAAGCACTGCCTCCGCGAACTGGGGCTTAAGCTTCCAGGAGGAGGGAAAGCCTCCTGTGGCCAATGCCTCCGCCTCCTATCTCTCCCAGTATGACGCTTATTATATAGAAGAAACGGAGGAAAAGAAAATTTACCTTACCTTCGACTGCGGCTTTGAGAGCGGCTGCACCCCTGCCATTCTGGACGCGCTGAAAAAACATGGGGCTCCTGCCACGTTTTTCATTGTGGGCAACTATCTGGAAACAAGCCCCAATCTGGTAAAACGGATGGTAGAGGAGGGCCACACAGTAGGAAATCATACCTACCACCACCCGGACATGTCCAAAATCAGCACCAGGGAAGCTTTCGCGGAGGAACTGCAGTCCCTGGAAGCTCTTTATGAAGAAACAGTCGGGCAGCCTATGGCCAAATACTACCGTCCGCCCCAGGGCATCTACAGTGAAACCAATCTGCAGATGGCCCATGATCTGGGCTACCAGACCTTTTTCTGGAGCCTGGCTTACGTGGACTGGTACCAGGACGATCAGCCCACAAAGGAGGAAGCTTTCGCAAAGCTGATTCCGCGGATTCATCCCGGAGCTGTGGTGCTTCTGCACAATACCTCCCAGACCAACGCGGATATTCTCGATGAACTGCTGACCCGGTGGGAGGAAATGGGATATACCTTCCACCCCTTAAGCGAGCTGTGCGGCAGCTGATCACGCATTTTCCTTTTCATTTTTCGCATCCGGCCTGTGCCGGGAAGAACCTGCATCCGAAACCGCATTCGAAGCCGCAGGTTCTTCCCGGCATTTTCTTAATTTTCTCTCTCCTCTATTGACTTATGAGTGCTTATAGTGTATGGTGTGTATATAGAAACATCACACTAAATACCATTGATGCTCTGGGGCATTCTTCCAGCCCGGAGAAGAAACTTCATGGAATTTTATTCCAAATACAGGAGAAGGTTATGAAAGTACTGATTTCAAACACCTCCGATACGCCGCTCTACCAGCAGATTAAGGATCAGATTACAGACGCCATTCTGAGAGGCGAGCTGAAGGAAGGCGATCCCCTTCCTTCCATCCGCTCCTTTGCCAATGATCTGCGGGTAAGCGTCCTGACCATCCGGCGTGTCTACGATGATCTGGAAAAGGAGGGCTATATCAACAGCCAGGTGGGAATCGGAACCTTTGTATCCACCGGCAACACAGAGCTTCTGCGGGAGGCAAAGCTCCGTCTCGTGGAACAGAAAATGCAGGATATGATTCAGACTGCCCGTTCTCTTGGAATCAGTAGGCAGGAGCTGAATGATATGATGGATATCTTATATGAGGAGGAACCTGGAACATGAAAAATCTTTTAGAAGTCCGCGGATTAAACAAAGCCTACCGGAATTTTGCCCTGCATGATGTCTCCTTTTCTCTGCCGGAGGGCTGCATCACCGGTTTTATCGGAGTCAACGGCGCGGGCAAGACTACTACTCTGAAGACCATTCTGGGACTGACGCCCAGAGAGTCAGGAGAAATCCTCTTTTTTGGCCAAAATCTTGACAAGGAAGAGCGGGCCATCAAGGAGCGGCTGGGCATCGTATTGGACAGCGGCGGCTTTTACGGAGAGTTGAGCCTTATGGAAATGAAGGCACTTGCGGCCTCCTCCTACCGTTCCTGGGACGAGGCAGAGTTTCGGCGTTATCTTGACCGCTTCTCTCTGAATCCCCGCCAGAAAATCAACACCCTCTCCAAGGGCATGCGCATGAAATACGCCCTGGCCCTGGCTCTCTCCCACAAAGCAGAGCTTCTGATCATGGACGAGCCCACCAGCGGTCTGGACCCGCTGATCCGCAGACAGCTTCTGGATATTTTAAGAGAGTATATGGACCGGGGTGGAAGAGGCGTATTCTTCTCCACCCATATCACCTCTGATCTGGATCAGCTGGCAGATATGCTGATCCTCATCGACCGGGGCCGGATTGTATTTCAGGAGGAAAAGGATTCTCTGATGGAGCGTTACCGAATCGTGAAGGGAGACGCGAAGGAGCTCTCAGATTCCGTTCTGCCCCTGCTGCACAACCTTTCCCGGACTGCCTTTGGCTTTACCGCCGTCACAGACCATGCGGAAGAGATCCGGAAAGCCATGCCCGGCGCTCTTTTGGAACGGGCGTCTGTGGAAGATATTATGCTCTGCCAAATCGAAGGAGGCGATCGCTATGCTGCTTCAGCTGATTAAAAAAGATTTTCTGCTTACCTGGAAATACCTGCTTCTCATGGGAGCCCTCTGCTGCTTCTATCCGATATTTGTTCACAGCCGCCTCACTGGAAGCGCGGCCGCGTACGCCGGAACCCTGGCCTTTGTCCTGATGACCTTCTTCTCAGTCCTGTTCGTGCTCCTGCAGGCCTTCCAGAAGGAAGCCATGTACCCAAAGGCCTCCGCCTATCTCTGCGCCCTGCCGTACCGGCGCCGGGATCTGGTCCTGACAAAATACATTTATTTCCTGGGTATTTTTCTGGGCTGCTGCCTCATTTACTGGCTCGAGACAAGACTGTTCCCGGAGCTTGGAAGCTTCGGTTTTTCCAAAGCAGTTCCCACTTTTACGGGTGTCTGCCTTCTTCTGGGACTCTATCTGCCCGTCCAGTACCGGCTGGGATACGAATGCACCAAATATTTTTTCCTGATTGCCATTTTGGGTTTCTCGTTCCTGCTTCCCCTGCTGATCCGCTATCTGCCGCCGGAGGCCCTGGCTTTCCGGTTCACCCCCGGAACCCTGGCCGGTCTTTTTATATTCAGCAGCGGCCTGCTGGCCGGATCCATGGCAGTGTCCATCCACTTCTATAAAAAGGCGGCTCTCACTTAAAACCATTACAGAAACACAGAAACAAAGACCCCCGGGACACGGCCGGACAGCTGTCCGGCGGTGCCCCGGGGCTTACAATTTTCTTTAAATAAGACTAATTCAAGTCGCGCAGGTTCATCTTGTCCAGCATCTTCTGCTTTCTCTTTTTCGCCCGAAAAATAAAATAAATCAGCAGCAGAATCCAGGTAGGCACATTCAAGACCAGAAGCCCGGAAATAAAAAGAAATATCAGGCTGAAAACATTATTATCGGGCAATATCATAAACGATACCGTACTGAGACAGATAAACAGCGCCCACAAAAAGGTAAAAAGGGGCGGTATCAGGCCAGGCCACCACTTCTCCGACTTTGCCAGAAAAATCTCCAGTACAATCAGGCCAGCTGTTATCCCGATAATCAGCAGCAGCACAACTCCCAGCGACGCACTTACAAATTCCATATTCTACTCCTCCTTCCGAAGCTTCCGGTATTCCGTAATCAAAATCTTTGCCGTATCAAAATCCAGCTTGTCATTCACAGCCAGCCTTTTAATCAGGGCCACATAGGGATCATTTTCGGCCTCCTCGCTGATTTTGATTTTCTGAATCAGCCGGTCCAGGCGCAGGCGGACTGTGGGGTAGGTCACTTCATATTGACGGGCGATCTCTTTCAGGGAACCGGACGCCAGAACAAAATTCCGGATAAATGATACGTCCTCCGGTTCCAGATCCGCCATCCAGTCCGGTACATATTCTATGGCCATATCTTTTTCACCTCTCCCTTTCCATTTTTAATTAAATTAAGTATAATCTTCAATTTTATTAAAGTCAATATGAAATTATATCTTTATTTTATTTTCAATTTTAAAGACCTCTGCGCAAAAACCGGTAGAAAAAAATTCTTACGCGTGCTACAATAAAAACAAAAAATCTGATTTCAGAAAGGAGCAGAGTAAATAATGAGAAAAGTAAAATGGGGTGTTTTGGGAACCGCATATATCTTTGAACGCGATACCGCTCTCGGTATGCGGCTGGCAGATAACTGCGAACTGACAGCGATTGCAGGAAGAAATTCCGAGAAAGCCAATGCTTTTAAAGAAAAATATGGGTTCCAGAAAGCTTATGGAAGCTATGAAGAGCTGCTGGAGGACCCTGAAATTGAAGCCGTCTACATCCCGCTTCCCAATACACTGCACTATGAGTGGACCATCAAGGCGCTGCGGCACGGCAAGCATGTTCTCTGCGAAAAGCCTCTTGCTCCTACGGCAGAAGAGGCGGAAGAGATGTTCCGGACTGCCAGGGAAAACCATGTATATCTGATGGAAGCCTTTGCTTACCAGCACAGTCCCTTCATCAAAGCGGTAAAGAAAGAAATCGAGTCGGGAACCATCGGAGATATCCGTTATATGGAGGCTGCTCTTATCACCTCCGATTATCTGAAATCCAATATCCGCATGCGCAGGGAGACCTTTGGCGGCTGCACCTACGACCTTGGTGTCTATGCCATCAGTCTGATTCAGACCATGCTGGGAAAAGAGCCGAAAGCAGTAAAAGCCATCAGCTCTTTCAACGAGGACCGCATCGATGTCTACACGACCGGAATCTTTGAATACGAAGGCGGCGCAAAGGCCAGCTTTGACTGCGGACTGGCCCTTGCCACAGAAAAGAACGCCTCCCTGGACCGTTTTCAGATTCACGGAACCCTGGGTTCCATTTCCTCTGTAAACTTTGGGTTTAACAAACCCGGAAAGCTCTCTTACCAGATCCAGACCTTCGACGGCAGAGAGGATTTCCGGATCGTGGAGGTTCCCCAAAACTACCGCCTGGAAGTGGAGCAGCTGGGCCGCTGCATCATCAGCGGTGAAACACCATACGTGACAGAAAATTTCAGTATTTCCCTTGCCCGGACCATTGACCGGGTGCTGAAAGAAATCGGTTACTGATTTCCGGTTTGATTTACATTCTCTATATATTTTGAATAAATAAAAATGCTCTCTTTCCGGGAGGCGGAATCTTCGTCAGAATCCTCTGCCGGAAAAAGAGCATTTTATTTTACCATTTTTATTGTCACCGGAACTGAATGGAAATATCATTTCCGCAGACACGAACCTTTCCATGACTGCCGGTAATCAGCGGCATCATGGGAGAAATATGGCCCAGATCCACATCCATGATCACAGGCACATTCTTCTCTCCGGCTGTCTTCAGCACCGCCTGATAGGCGTCCAGGCCCATCAGCTCCTGGCCAAAGCAGAGAGGCCGCCCGATCAGGAAGCCCTTCACATAACGGAACCATCCTGCCTCCTCCATCTGCCACATAGCCCGGCGGATGGAAAAGACATTCAGATCACAGGCCTCCAGGAACCAGATCAGGCCCTCTTCCCGGTAACGCTCAGCAAAGTCCACAGTCCTGTCAAACCGGGTCCCCAGAAGCGTAACCAGACAGTCCATGCAGCCGCCAATCAGCCTTCCTTCAAACTCCAGCTTTGTATCCGGGGATACCGGCGAATGGCCCACATAGCTTCTCAGCACCTTCTTTTCCGTCAGCCGGAAAGGCGCCAGAGGATTCCCCTCTGCTCTCACGCTCTCCTTGGCCTCAGCCGGTTCCCAGGACTCATATCCGTGTACAGAATCCTTTTTCCCAGTCAGGAGATCAAAAGCATCCTGCAGAGATTCATGCCAGGGCTCCATTCCAAAGGAAGAAGCGCAGGGCCCGTAGATGGAAGCCGTATCGCAGAGCGTCGCCAGCAGGAAGGTCATATTGGTATTGTCGGAAAATCCCATATACCATTTAGGCTTCGCCGCTTTCAGCGCTTCAAAATCCATATGGCTTAAAATCTCGCACATCAGCTCTCCTCCGCCGCAGGAAATCAGCACATCATTATCCGCCTTCCGATAATATTCCATCAGCTCCGCCGCGCACTTCTCCGGCGTATTGCTGATGCCCACGCCCTCCGCCGCCATGCAGTTTGGGCCCAGATCCAGACGGTATCCCAGTTTTTCAAAGGTTTTGCAGGCATTCTCAAAACAGGTCCGGTAAGGATCTTCCGCGCACCCGAAGGATGGGGCTGCAAAGCCAATGGTGCCGCCCGCGGGCAGATATTCAGGGTATCTCATAAGCTTCTTCCTCCTTTTCTTTCTATTTTAGCACGTTTTCCCTGAAAAACGCTTACAGAATTTCGTATTCTCCCTCAGCTGTCTTCCGGAACAGGGGCAGCTTCTGAAGGAAAATAATATCATCTCTGGACGCCGCGTCACCTTCTGCCAGGATAGCCGCTTTCTTTACCACAGAGGCTCCTGCGTTGTCCATCAGAACCTCCAGGGCATGCAGAGACTCTCCGGTGGAAATCACATCGTCCAGAAGGCAGACCTTTTTCCCACGGATCTTGTCCGCGTCCACGCCGTCCAGATACAGGTGCTGCTCACCCGCTGTGGTGATGGAATGCACAGAAGCGGAAACCACATTTTTCATGTAGGTCTTCGTGCTCTTTCTGGCTACAATGAATTCCTTCAGGCCCAGAAGACGGCTGATCTCATAAGCCAGAGCGATTCCTTTGGCCTCCGCGGTCACCACCGCGTCCACCTGTCCGATTCTCTTTACCAGCTCAGGCGCGCAGGCGCTTACCAGCTCCGTATCGCCCAGAACCACAAAGCTTGCAAATGCCGTGGTATCATTGATGGGAATGAAGGGAAGCGTTCTCTCCACGCCGCACAGTTCTATCTTATACTCTTTCATTTCCTGACTTCTCCTTTTTATCCTGCTCTACACTGTCTTTTATTGTCCCGGCATCTTTAGAGGCCCAGAAGCTTTGCAGCCACTCCGGCCACCATGCCCAGGAACGGATTCGTAACGGCCGTCACTACCATAGCTGTGCCGCCCACAGCCGCATTGGCCGCAAACGCTGTCGGGGCATCCAGAACAACCGTCTTAAAGATACCCAGCACAAACAAAAAGCCGGCGATGGAAGAAGAGGGAACATATCTTCCAATCTTCGGGAGCAGCTTGAAAATCAGAATCAGGCCGATGACTGCCATCATAATCACGCCTGCCCATACGGGATGAGGCGCGCTTGCCGTAGCGGAAATGATGGACTCTACCGGAGCCCCTCCAAAGAAAGAAGAGCACATGTCAGCCACGGAAGAAATCACCGTCAGATGATCCACGTTGTAATTTCCGCTTGCCGCCATGCCCGCTGTGATTCCTCCAAAGGAAATGTTGGAACCGATATTCAGGCACACCATGCCCAGAGCGCCCAGAATGACGCTGGAATTGATCGTGAATTTCTGGCGGACAAACTTATCGTCCTCCACCACAATGTTTGATTTCTCTTTCTTGAAAATTGCGCTTGCGATGCAGGACGCCACCACGGAAATCACAATGGTATATACCAGCGTGTTGGAGCTGTCCTTTGTAAAATAATAGGTAATCAGAGCCGCCGCCAGAGATACGCCTCCGGAAAGGGCGTCGCTCTTAATCATATCGATAGCCGCCTTTGTCAGGATGATTCCCACGCCGGCCATCATGCCGTAGGCCACATCCTCACCCACAAAGTTTACAATCTTTGTCAGAAGACCGCATACACCGATAATCGTCATAATCACGCCGCCGATAAAAATCATCGTGCAGCGTTCCGAGCGGTTCTTTCCTGCCGTTCCCGCATAGGTAATGGTCTCCGCCTGGAATGAAATGGGCGCCACACTCTGGGTCAGCGTATTTCCCGCCACGCCCACAAAAAACGCCAGCGCCGTGGGCACAGACGCAAAACCATAGGCAAGAGCCAGAAGTCCCTGGGGCAGTCCGTTCAGAACCACGCCGATGATGGCAAGCAGGTCTGTTAAAATGTCATTCATAATACTCCTTCCTCCTGTTGTAAGAGATAAAAATTTCCGCATGCCGGAAAGTATCCGGCACATTCTCTGCCGGCTCCTTTCTGTCACTGCGGAGTGTTAAGATTACGTTAAAAGTTTAGCACTCCCCTATGGTAATGTAAAGAAAAAAGCCTATAACATCTGCTAATGTCTGTTTATTTGCCCTGCTTATAGTTAAATGTTTCCTGTTTTCAAAAAACCGCAAAAAAGGAGGAATCCCGCCGCCGGGATCCTCCCTCTTCTCTTTCTCAGGCATATTCAGGCCGCCGCTCCGGCGCCCTGTTTAATCCAGATACGTCATCTTCTCCACGCCCTTGATGCCAAGGCCCGGCTCATCAGACACCGTAATCCTCTGCTCATCAAATACCGCGCCGCCAAGAATCGGATCCTCACTGCAGAGCACAGGGCCGTCCAGGTCGATCTTGGTGATAATCTTCTTTGCGCAGGCCAGATGAACCGCCGCGTTTACACTGATCTTTGCTTCCAGCATACAGCCGATCATGCACTCCACGCCGTATACCTCTGCCGCGGACGCAATCTTCAAAGCGTTGTAGAGACCGCCGCATTTCATCAGCTTGATATTGACCAAATCGGCCGCTCTGGTCTGCATAATGTGAAGAGCATCCTCCGGGGAGAATACACTCTCATCTGCCAGAACCGGCACATAGGACCGCTCTGTCACATATTTCAGGCCGTCGATGTCGTGAGCCTTGACCGGCTGCTCTACAAATTCGATATCCAGGCCCTTCTCCTGCATCTGGTTCAGCAGACGGACTGCCTGTTTGGGCTCCCAGCCCTGGTTTGCGTCGATGCGGATGCGGGTATCGTTGCCAATGGCCTGGCGCACTGCGGTCAGTCTGGCTACATCCAGCTCCGGATGGGCTCCTACCTTGATTTTCAGAGTATCATAGCCCCGGCGTACAGCATCCACCGCGTCCCGGGCCATTTCCTCCGGATCGTTTACGCTGATGGTAATATCGGTGATGATATGCTTGCGGCTGCCGCCCAGCAGCTTGTAAACCGGAATCTTATACAGCTGTCCGTACAGATCCCAGAGGGCCATATCCATGGCTGCCTTGGCGCTGGTGTTTTTCACGATACAGCTGTTCAGAGCCTGCATCAGATCCTCGAAATCATCCACGTCCCGGCCCACAACTGTCTTGATAATATGATCCTGGAGAGCTCCCAAAATCGCTCCTGTGGTATCTCCGGTGATGGCTCCGGTAGGCGGCGCCTCTCCATAGCCTACCGCTCCTGTGTCGGTATGGACTTCCACAATGATATCCTCTACGCTTGATACAGAGCGCAGCGCCGTCTTAAAGGGCACCCGCAGGGGAACAGAAATCTTCCCCAGTCTCACTTCCGTAATCTTCATATTCTGTCATCTCTCCTTTACTCTTTTATTTTAAAAATCCGTACATTCCCGTCTTTCCGTCAGCGCGGTTCCCGCAGGGCAGGGCCGGTCCGCACAGAAATCCCGGCGGCAGCTTCCGCGTCAGCGGGCCAGCTCATACATGGCCTCAGCCAGAATCTCCGCATTGTCAATCAGACGGTCAAGCTCCATATATTCATCCGGCTTGTGCTCCCGCACCTCATCTCCCGGGAAAATAGGGCCAAAAGCCAGCGTATTTGGCATCATTTTGGCGTAGGTTCCGCCTCCGATGCATTTGGGCGCCGCTTCCTGTCCGGTGCAGCGGGCATACACTTCCAGAAGCTTGCTCACCAGCGGGCTGTCCGGCTCCATATAAAGGCTGGCCTTATGATTCAGGGCCAACACCTGGAAACCAGTTTCCGCGAAGGCCGCCTCTACCTTCGGGCCGCAGTCCTCGAAGCTTTTTGTGACCGGATAGCGGTAATTCAGCTTCACAGAAATCTCACATTCCTCTCCCTGCGCGGTTCCCTGTATTACGCCCAGGTTCATGGTCAGGCCGCCGGACACCTCATCCTCCATGGCAATGCCAAGAGAAGCGCCGTCACATTCCATTCCAATCTTTTCCGCAAGCAGCTTTACCACCCGGGCCAGATCTCCGGAAAGAGGAAGCCGGTTCAGGAATATCATCAGCCGTCCGATGGCGTTTTCTCCCTCCCAGGGCGTCCCTCCATGGGCGCTCACTCCGGCGGCTTTGATGCGGACGCCGTCCTCCGTCAGCGCGCAGGTGATCTTTTCCTCCTGCATGGCCGTAATCTGTTCCGCCATCTCACAGGAACAGGAGAGACGGGCCCACGCTTCGGCCGGAACAATATTGTGAGCCTCTCCTCCTTCCAGCTCCAGCAGACGGATCTCTCCGCTCTGGCGGAACCTGCAGGCGAAGGTCTCATTCACCAGCCCCTTTTCTCCGTTGATGACCGGATACTCCCCGTCCGGCGTAAAGCCCATGACCGGGACCTCCCCGCCATGCTTCAGGTAATATTTCATATCGGCGCTGCCGGTTTCTTCATTCAGGCCGAAGATCACCCGGACCCGTCTCTTCAGCTTTACGCCTGATTCCTTCAGAGCCAGCAGGGCATACAGCGCCGCCATGGCAGGGCCTTTGTCATCCATGGTTCCCCGGCCGTAGATCCTGCCGTCAGCCACCAGTCCCTCATAGGGCGGAACTGTCCAGCCGTCTCCCTCGGGCACCACATCCAGGTGGCAGAGCACTGCCGTCATCTCATCCCCTTCGCCGTACTCACACCAGCCCGCCTGATTGTCCATATTGTGGACGGAAAAGCCCAGCTTCCGGGCTGTCTCCAGCATATATTCCAGACACTCCTGCACGGCTTTTCCATAGGGGAATCCGCTGTCATCCTCCGCGTACACACTGGGAATCCGGATGCATCCCTGCAGATCCGCAATCAGATTTTCCTTCTTTTCTTCTATCAGTTTCCGAAACTCCAACAAATCACTCCTCCTTACAGCTCCAAGCATTCCAGCACCTGCTTGCTGCGCTCAAATTCCTCATATTTCAGTCCCCGGTCCTCTGTCTCCATCTCGCCTACCTGATTGTCATAAGGATCCGCCCGCCAGTGCTGCTTTTCTATGGTAAAAGGCTCCTGAAAAGCCTGGTTTGCCGTCATGCGGAAGGGATCGATATTTCCGAAATAGAATCTGCGCCGTTCCTCATCGCCGGCCCGCACCGCGGCAATTCCGTAGGAAGTATCTGCGTACAGCCAGCCGTAAGGCGCAATATAAAACTGCACCCAGTCATGGGCCCCGCAGAAATCAGGCTCCGCGGTAAGACCGCTCTGCCAGCGGGCCGGAATTCCGGCGCAGCGGCACAGGGTCAGAAACAGCAGCGCAAACACGCCGCAGTCTCCGGTAAGATTACGGGCACAGTTGTCCGCGATGTTTTCCAGGCTGAAATAGGAAGGCATAAAAGTATACGTCATATGCAGCGTAATAAAATCATAAAATCTCCGGGCCTTTTCCAGAGGATCTTCGGCTCCTTCCGTGAGCTTTGCAGCCAGCTCCCGGATATAGGGTGTAAACAGAATGTGGGGCGCTTCCTCTCCGGTATAAAAATCCGGCTGTTCCCCTTCTGCTTTCATCTGCTCCGTATCCCGGTACACAGCTCTGCGGACATAGGAATACCGGACCGTAAACGGATGGTTTTCCTTCATCTCCTCTTCCCAGCAGACCGTGCGCTGCAGAGCGTCTCCCGGCGCGATTTTTCCGCCCGGCGTCAGCTTCTCAAATGTGATCTCCGTCTGCTCCGGACACTCTGCCGGAATCGGAAGATGCGCCCGGATCTTCATTCCGGGAACAAAGAGGCTGTCTTTTATTCTGAGAGAAGCCTCCACACAGATCCGGCGGGAGGCAGAGCCCTCTTCCTTCATCTTCCGGATACAGGTCTTCAGTTTCCCTGTCTCCCGGGACTCCTTCCCTGCGCTTTCCACGCCTCTCATGGTGACACCCGCCCGGTCCGCGAAGCCCGGCTCCGTCTTGCAGAGTGTTTCGAAAAAGCGGTCGAAAAACCTCATCTCTCCATTCTGGTAAATCCAGCCGATTTTCCCGGAATCCACTCTCTCGTCAAATTCTTCTTCCGTAAAATCCGGAATCTTCTCCCGGACCCGCGCAAGGGCCTCTTCTCTCGTAAAAGGGAAGTCCCCCGGAAGCCTGAGAATCATCTCCCGCTGGGCCGTCAGGCAGTGCCGGAGCGCTTCCGGCGTCTCCGGGCTCTGAAGGCGTCTGTCGATCAGCCTCACCGCTCCCTCAAAATCTCCCCAGAGTCTGCGGCGGAGAATATCCTCCGGAAGCCCCATGTGCAGATACCGGAAATTTTCGTTCACATTCACGGCTCTTCCTCCTTTATCCTGGATTCAGACAGCCGGGCCCCGCCCCGGCCAGGCCGGAACGGAGCCCATCAGCTCTGATATACTTTCTGATATAGCGGCAGGCGGCGGCACAGCCCCGGACAGAGCCCTCTGCCGTCTGCTTTTACCTCACACCTGTCATAGGAATACCTGCAACAGCGCGCCCATTCCCAATCCGCAGAAATTGCCTATGGCCGCGCCCAGAACTCCCATCAGCACGCCGATACCAGCAAAGGAAGCGTCATAGGCTGTAGCCACGATAGGCGCGGAAGCGGAACCGCCGATATTTGCCAGGGACGCTGTGGAAACCATGCACAGATCCCAGTGGAAAATCTTTGACATAACAAACATAAGCACCACATGTACCACCAGAATAAACACACCGTACACAATCCACATGGGAGCGGATACCAGGTCGGTCAGGCTTGCGGTAGATGCCAGCAGGGATACCACTGCGTACAGATAGATGCTGGACAGTTCTTCCACTGCGGGGAGCTTGCCCAAGGGCGTCAGTGCGCAGACAAGACCCAGAACTGTAACAAATACTGTTGTACAGGTGCCTGTATCAAACATAGAGAGACCAATGCTGGAAAGACCGCTGTTCATGGCTCCTCCCACCATCTGAGACAGAGCAGAAACCAGAAGGGAAAGGCCAATCAGGAAAATCCAGTCCCCGGAGGTCGCTTTCTTTTTCTGATCTTTCTCAATCTCAGCGTTGGCAGCCTGCGCCACCGCGTCCAGCTTGGAGGTATCTGCCTTTACGGCATTATTCCACTTGGAAGCGTAGCGGACCGCAAGAAGCAGAAGGGCAATCCATACGGAATAGCAGACTGTATCCAGAGCCAGCGCGCAGCTGTAGGCACCTGAGTCCACCGGAAGCGCTTCCATCATGGCCGCCATGTTGGCAGAGCCGCCTACCCAGGAAGCATACAGAGCCGACACAGCAGCCCAGGTCTTCTGTCCGCCGCCCAGCGTGTTCATAAAGATCGGATAGCCGATAAAGAAGCCGATAGCCAGCGTCAGAGAACAGCCCAGGAAAATGGCAATCATCCGTCCGCCCAGTTTCGCCAGCTTCCGGAAATCACAGCGCAGCAGCATGACAAAGATCATGGCGTACAGCAGATTGTTCTTCAGAGCACCGTATGCAGCGGATACTCCATCCGAGTTGTAAAAGCCCAGGGTACAGAACACCATATTCAGCACATAGAGCCATACCAGCGGAGGAACTACATTAAAAATTTTCCACTTGGTATACTTTTCCAGCGCCAGCAGGCCGCCGGCCAGAAACATCAGAAACGCGATGTAAGTAAAACCGTTTGTAATAACCATAACATTCTCCTTCGTCCCATAATGTAGTAGTGATTAGAGCCCCTCTCCAGGGGCTGCGAAAAACAGCTCCACCGGGCCGGCCGTCCACGGTTTTCTGGAAGTTTCTTCCTGCCGGATAAGGGCAAAAAAAATCACTTAAAGAAAGTCCCTTTTCTACTGGCTTTAAGTGATTTTCTTTACGGTTTTTTAATAAAAAACAGCATATCCGACAAACAGAAATTGCTTTCCGGCTTAACTTTTGTGTAAATTTTATAACAATTATACCTATTTTTCCACTGATTGTCAATAAAGAAAGGCAATTATGTTAAAATACCGTTAAGATTCTTTTAAGTATAGGGCACTCCAGACAGAAAGCCGCATCTGCAGCAGCCCATGACTGCCGCAGATACGGCTTTCTCTCCTTCTAAAAGATACCCGCCGCTCTCAGCAGCGGCATCTCTTCCTATTTATAGCTCAGCCTACTGCACCTGCAGATTCGTGTACCCCATCAGGTCCAAATCTACTGCGCAGGCCGCCTCCCGGCCTTCCCGGATAGCCCATACCACCAGAGACTGGCCTCTGTGCATATCGCCTGCGGTGAATACACGGTCCACGTTGGTTTTATACTGGCCGGGCTCCGTACTCACATTGGTTCTGGCATTGACTT
Organism: uncultured Merdimonas sp.; assembly: GCA_944375725.1. Lineage (GTDB taxonomy): Bacteria > Bacillota > Clostridia > Lachnospirales > Lachnospiraceae > Laedolimicola. Next base: position 24,109 of record CALWAZ010000041.1, read on the forward strand.
CCACGCCGAAAGCCTTGGTCACGTAATCCTGGCTTCCCAGGAAGCCTGCCGCGATCAGCACCACATCTATGTCCATCGTAAACTCGCTTCCCTCGATGGGCACCATCATCATGCGGCCTGTCTTCTCATCCTTTTTGCTCTCCAGCCTGCAGCAGATGACCTTTTTCAGGTTTCCGGATTTGTCGCCGACAAATTCCTTTACGGTCGTGGTATAAAGCCGCGGGTCCTTGCCGAACAGAGCGATGGCTTCCTCCTGGCCGTAGTCCGTCTTGCAGACTCTGGGCCACTCGGGCCAGGGATTGTTCTCCGCTCTCGTATCCGGAGCTTTCGGCATCATCTCCAGCTGCACCACAGATTTCGCGCCCAGACGGATAGCGGTTCCCACACAGTCATTGCCTGTGTCGCCTCCGCCGATGACCATTACATTCTTTCCCTTTGTGGAAATGAATTTCTTGTCGGCAAAATTGGAATCCAGCAGGCTCTTGGTGGTGGCCCGCAGGAAATCCACCGCAAAATAGATGCCGTTCAGTTCCCGGCCCGGCGCTTTGATGTCTCTCGGATTGGAAGCGCCGCAGGCCAGGATCACCCGGTCGTACTCCTTCAGAAGCTCGGCTGCCTTTTTATCCTTACCGATGTCTGTGTTTACTACAAATTCCACGCCTTCCGCTTTCATCATATCGATCTTCCGGTCGATGATGTGCTTCTCCAGCTTCATATTCGGAATGCCGTACCGAAGCAGTCCTCCTATCCGGTCAAAGCGCTCGAACACTGTGACAGAATGGCCTCTGTGGTTCAGCTGATCGGCGGCTGCCAGGCCCGAGGGGCCGCTGCCGACAATAGCAATCTTTTTGCCGGTCCGGTTTTTCGGCGGCTCCGGCACCGCATACCCTTCCTTGTACGCATTCTCAATGATGGCCAGCTCGTTGCTCTTGGTGCTGACCGGCTCTCCGTTCAGGTTGCAGGTGCAGGCTTTCTCACAAAGCGCCGGGCAGACTCTTCCGGTGAATTCCGGAAAGCTGCTGGTCTTCTTGAGACGCTTGTAGGCCTGCTCCCAGTTTCCCATGTACAGCAGATCGTTCCACTCCGGAATCAGATTCCGCAAAGGACAGCCGGAAGCCATCCCCCCGATCATGACGCCTGCCTGGCAGAACGGCACGCCGCAGTCCATGCAGCGCGCTCCCTGGCGCTGCTGCTCCTCTTTGGAAAGAGGGGTATGAAATTCATTAAAATGCTTGATTCTCTCTTTCGGAGACTGGGCTTTCTTATCTACCCGGTCATATTCCATAAATCCAGTCGGTTTTCCCATTTCGTCTCCCCTCCTTACTGATTCTTATTGGCGTAAAAGGCTTCGATCTGAGCCTGCTCGCTGCTCAGGCCTTTCTCTTCCATCTGGATAATTGCCATCTGCATTCTGTAATAGTCATACGGAATGATCTTCTTGAACTTGGGCAGATACTCCGCAAAGTTATTCAGAATCTCCTTGCCCTTTACAGAATTGGTGTAGGCCACATGGTTCTCGATCATTTCCTTGAGCTCCTGCACATCATACTTGTCGGTCAGCTCTGAAATCATCACCATATCTTTATTCAGTCTTGTGTACAGGTCACGGTCCTCATCCAGCACATAGGCGATGCCGCCGCTCATGCCTGCCGCAAAGTTCTTTCCGGTCTTGCCGAGGACTGCCACGCGGCCTCCTGTCATATATTCACAGCCGTGGTCTCCCACACCCTCTACGACCGCGATGGCTCCGGAATTCCGTACACAGAACCGCTCTCCGGCCACGCCGTTGATATATGCTTTGCCGCTGGTCGCTCCGTAAAGTGCCACGTTTCCGATAATAATATTTTCATCCTGCTTGAAGCGGACGCCTCTGGGCGGATAGACAATCAGCTTTCCGCCGGACAGTCCCTTTCCGAAGTAGTCGTTGCTGTCGCCCTCCAGCTCCAGGGTCAGTCCCTTCGGAATAAAGGCTCCGAAGCTCTGTCCTCCGGCTCCCTTGCATTTGACTGTAAAGGTATCCTCCTCCAGTCCTTCCGGATACCGTTTTGTGATCTCAGAGCCGAACATGGTGCCGAAAGCACGGTCCGTGTTGCTTACATCCAGCTCGATGCTCCGCTTGCTTCCGGTTTCCAGAGCAGGAAGCAGCTTCTTGAACAGCACCTTCTGGTCGAGGGTCTTCTCCAGCTCAAAATTGTATACCTGCTTCGGATCGAAGGTCACCTTCTGTCCCTTTCCCGCATAGGGATTGTTCAGAATCGCGGACAGATCGATGGATGCGGCCCGGCCCGTGAGATTTTCCTTCATTTTCAGCATGTCTGTACGGCCTACCAGCTCATCCACCGTGCGCACGCCAAGTCTGGCCATGTACTCCCGCAGATCCTGGGCAATGAATTTCATAAAGTTCATCACATATTCCGGTTTGCCGCGGAATCTCTTCCGAAGCTCCGGATTCTGGGTCGCCACGCCCACCGGACAGGTATCCAGGTTGCAGACACGCATCATCACACAGCCCATGGTTACCAGCGGAGCCGTCGCAAAACCGAATTCCTCGGCGCCCAGCATAGCCGCAATAGCCACATCCTCTCCAGTCATCAGTTTTCCATCTGTCTCAATGCGGACGCGTCCCCTCAGGCCGTTCTGAATCAGGGTCTGGTGCGTCTCCGCCAGTCCCAGCTCCCAGGGCATTCCTGCGTGATGGATGGAGCTTCGCGGAGCCGCGCCCGTTCCTCCGTCATAACCGGAAATCAGGATAACCTGGGCTCCGGCCTTTGCCACGCCGGCCGCTACGGTTCCCACGCCAGCCTCAGATACCAGTTTTACGGAAATCCGCGCGTCCCGGTTGGAATTTTTCAGGTCATAGATCAGCTGGGCCAGATCCTCGATGGAATAAATGTCGTGGTGGGGCGGCGGGGAAATCAGTGCCACGCCCGGTGTGGAATGTCTCGTCTTCGCAATCCAGGGATAGACCTTGCCGCCCGGCAGATGGCCGCCCTCACCGGGCTTCGCGCCCTGGGCCATCTTAATCTGCAGCTCCTTGGCACTTACCAGGTAGCGGCTCGTCACACCGAAACGTCCCGAAGCCACCTGCTTGATGGCGGAACATTTATTCAGGCCGTCCGGACCGATTTCCAGACGCTCCAGGCTCTCGCCGCCCTCACCGGAATTGGATTTTCCATGAAGGGTGTTCATGGCAATGGCCAGACATTCGTGTGCCTCCTGGGAAATGGATCCGTAGGACATGGCGCCGGTCTTGAAACGGGTCACGATAGACTCCACGCTCTCCACCTCTTCGATGGGCACGCCCTTCTTCGGATAATTGAAATCCAGAAGCCTTCTCAGATATCCCCGGTTCGTCTCACCGTTGATCAGGTCCGTGTACTCCTTGAACATCTTATAATCGCCGCGCTTCGTGGACTCCTGTAAGAGGTGGATCGTCTGGGGATTGTACAGATGCTTTTCTCCGCCGCTTCTGCTCTTATGGCGTCCCACGCTCTCCAGCGTCAGATCCACATTCAGACCCAGCGGGTCGAAAGCTGCGGAGTGAAGCTCATCTGCCTGCTTTGCGATATCCTCCAGCGTAATGCCGCCCACCCGGCTGACGGTTCCCGTGAAATATTCATCCACGACCTTTTTGTCGATGCCGATGGCCTCAAAAATCTTGGAGCCCTGGTAGGACTGAATCGTGGAAATTCCCATCTTGGAGGCAATCTTTACGATGCCGTGCAGAACCGCGCTGTTGTAGTCATCCACTGCCGCATAGTAATCCTTGTCAAGCAGATGGGAAGCCACCAGCTCCCGGATAGTCTCCTGAGCCAGGTATGGATTGATAGCGCAGGCTCCGTAGCCAAGCAGAGTCGCGAACTGATGCACCTCTCTGGGCTCGCCGCTCTCCAGAATCAGGGCCACGCCGGTCCGCTTCTTGGTCGTTACCAGATGCTGGTTCAGGCCGGCCACAGCCAGCAGAGACGGAATCGCCACATGGTTCTCATCCACGCCCCGGTCAGAGATAATCAGGATATTGACGCCCTCCCGGTATGCCCGGTCCGCGTCCATATACAGACGGTCCATGGCCTTCTTCAGGCTTGTATTTTTATAATAAGTGATCGGAAGTACCTCAACCTTAAAGCCGGGCACCTTCATGCTCTTGATTTTCAGAATATCCGTGTTCGTCAGAATCGGATTGTTGATACGCAGAAGATGGCAGTTTTCCGGTTTTTCTTCCAGAACATTCCCATTTTTGCCCACATAAATGGTCGTAGATGTCACAATCTCCTCCCGGATGGAGTCGATAGGCGGGTTCGTTACCTGGGCAAAACGCTGCTTGAAATAATTAAACAGAGGCTGATGCTTGTCAGACAGAGCCGCAATGGGCGTATCAATACCCATGGACGCGATGCCCTCGCTGCCGTTCTTCGCCATATCCAGAATGGAATTGCGGTATTCCTCGTAGTTGTAACCGAAGGATTTCTGAAGCCTTCTTCTCTCATCTGCTGTAAACTCCGGCACACGCTCATTGGGGATCTTCAGATCTTTCAGCTGCACCAGGTTGCGGTCCAGCCATTCGCCATAGGGCTGGGCAGAAGCGTATTTCTCCTTCAGCGCTTCATCATCCACAACCTCGCCCTTAACCGTATCCACCAGAAGCATCTTTCCGGGATGCAGGCGCTCCTTCACGAGAATCTTCGTGGGATCGATATCCAGCACGCCTACCTCCGAGGACAGGATCAGGGTATCGTCCGTAGTGATATAATAACGGGAAGGCCGGAGACCATTGCGGTCCAGAACGGCTCCCATCACATCTCCGTCGCTGAACAAAATGGAAGCCGGGCCATCCCAGGGCTCCATCATGGTGGCGTAATACTGGTAGAAATCCCGTTTCTTCTGAGACATGGCTCTGTTATTATCCCAGGGCTCCGGAATCGTGATCATCACAGCCAGGGGCAGATCCATGCCGCTCATGACCAGGAATTCCAGCGTATTGTCCAGCATGGCCGAGTCGGAACCGGAGGCGTTCACCACCGGGAGCACCTTGTTCAGATCCTTGTTCAGATAAGGCGACTCCATGGTCTCCTCCCGGGCCAGCATCTTATCCGCGTTTCCCTGAATCGTGTTGATCTCGCCGTTATGCACAATAAAGCGGTTCGGATGCGCTCTCTCCCAGCTGGGGTTCGTATTCGTGCTGAAACGGGAATGTACGATGGCGATAGCCGACTCGTAATTCTCATCCTGCAGATCCGTAAAGAAGGATCTGAGCTGGTGTACCAGGAACATGCCCTTATACACAATCGTCCGGCTGGAAAGGGATACCACATAGGTATTGTCATTGGACTGCTCAAAGACACGGCGGGCCACATAAAGCTTCCGGTCAAAGTCCAGACCCTTTTCCACATCCGCAGGCCGCTTCACAAAGCCCTGCATAATGCACGGCATCTTCTCCAGGGCCTTGCTTCCCAGCACCGCCGGAACCGTAGGCACCTCTCTCCAGCCCAGAAACTCCATGCCTTCCTTTTCCACAATAATCTCGAACATCTTGCGGGCCTGATTCCGCTTCAGCTCATCCTGGGGGAAGAAAAACATACCGATTCCGTAATCTCTTTCTTCACCTAAAAAGACGCCGAGAGGTTTGACTGCTTCGGAGAAAAACTTGTGGGAAATCTGTAATAAGATTCCTACTCCGTCGCCCGTCTTGCCTTCGGCGTCTTTGCCGGCCCTGTGTTCCAGGTTCTCTACAATTTTCAATGCGTCTGCCACTGTCCCGTGGCTTTTCTTACCCTTGATATTGACTACCGCACCGATACCGCAGTTATCGTGCTCAAATCTCGGGTCGTATAATCCACTGCTTCGCTGGCTCATACCATCCCTCCAGATTTCTTTACTTTGTGTGCTACTATACACCCATTTGTTTTGTATGTAAAGTATGACTTTTAATTAAATTATCAGATAATTAGATAATTTTCCTTTTATCACTTAATTGTTTCCGTGTTTTCTTAATTTTCTCTCAAAACCGTTCTTTCAGAAACAATTCTCTCCGCTTTTTCCAGAAAAATTCTCCTGACTTTAAGAGATTCTTCGGGCTCTGCTCCAGCAGAAAGCCCCTGCTCCAAGGCAGACCGCAGTCGTCAGAAAATAAAGAGGAAGATCTGCGTACAGCCCATCCAGCCATCCTGTCTGCTCCAGCAGAATCGAGGAAGCATTTGCCGACGCGTGAGCCAGAACCGCAGGCACCAGCGAATGGTATGCCTCATACAGCCACACAAAATACAGGCCGATGAAAAAAGCATAGACTCCCTGCACCACATTTCCGTGAAACAGCGCGAACACAAGAGCTCCCGCCAGCATGGCCGGCCTGAGATCCGAAAAAAATGAGCGCAGTCTGCTGTAAATCAGCCCCCGCATCAGAAGCTCCTCCAGAACCGGAGCCGTCACCACGCTGGCCGCGGCCTGGGAAAGCAGGCTTCCCCTGTATATTGTCTCCGAAACCGTTTCATAAGCCGGAAACAGACGGGGCAGCGGGGTAAGCCCAAGCAGAGCGTTAAAGCCCCGGGCCAGAAAGAAACCGCCCAGAACCGCAGACAGGAGATCGGCCGGCCCCAGACGTCTTTTCCAGGCAGGGACTGCCGTTTCCCTCCTCCGGCCTTCTCTCTCTTCTCCGCAGGCTTCCGCCAGACGAAGCCTTCTGTACAATTGAAAAAACACCGGGATCTGAAGCAGATTCACCAGAGCCAGAAGCCACATGGCATTGGAGGGCTCTTCCAGAACCGGAAAGACCATTTCCAGAATTCCCGTAAAACTCATCGTCAGCAGCAGATACAGGAAGGGCGGTACAATCAGCTCCACAAGCATCCGGCGGACATTCTTTTCTTTCATTTTCTATCCTCTTTTTTGCTCACTGAGACAGAGATTTCACATAAGCTCCGGCCTGCTCCCCCGCATCCTCTCCGATCAGGTTCAGCGCCTTCTGGGTAAAATGGATTCCGCCCTCATCCTTCATGTCATCTCCCGTAAGAGAAGCCGGAAGCTCAGATACCAGGATCATATCCCCGTATTCTCCGCAGATCTCTTCCTGCGCCTGCATGATTTCCTGATATTTTTCCGGTTCTGCCAGATCCGCTCCGATCTGAATCACAAAGCAGGCTTCCACGCCCTGTTTCTCCATATAGGAGACCAGCTCCCGCATCATAGTCTTATATTCATTCCCCGTGGTCTGGAGGCTGGCATCCGTCTCTCCCTGAAACCAGAGCATATACACATGGCGGATTCGGATCCGCTCCTTCCACAGACATTTTTTCGCCTCTTTCAGGCGGTCAGCCGCTTCCTCCTTGCGTCCCTTATTCAGCCATCCGCTCAGCGAGGAACTCCCCACAGAAGCGGAAACCGCCACCACAGGAGTCTCCGTCTCCTCATAATACGCGTTCACAAAAGCTGTAGCCAGGCTTCCGTTCCGCTCCAGAATCTCCGTGTCGTCCAGAGCTCCACGGTTTTCATTTTTTCCAAAGGGTTCTTCCAAAGCATGAAGATGGTCCGGATCGGTAACTGCCCGGAATTCATATCCCGCCCCGGGAATCAGCTCCGGCGCCAGAGACGCGTCTCCTCCTGCTCCGCTCATATTGCTCTGGCCCATAAACAGGATCACATCCACAGCCGGCCAGGACCGGTAATACAGGCCCAGAAGAATAAAGAGCAGGCAGCAGACCGCGCTGCCGATTACGATTGCTTTTTTATTATTCTGTAATTTTTTCGTATTCATCACTGAAAACTCCTGTTTTTTTCTTCTGCTATAGTAACACGAAAAGAATTCCTTTTCAATTCTGACTTGTCTTGACATTCCACTGCCGTGGGAGTATACTCCAGTTAATCACATAGCGCAGTGCTAGGGGAGCCTAAGGCTGAGAAAACACGGGATGTGTTGACCCTCATTACTTGAACCGGTTAATACCGGCGTAAGGAAGCAGCTTTTCGAATCCCCTCCTGTGATATTTTCATACAAAGGAGGATTTTTTATGTCACTTTTTGTCAATCAGGTAACCGATGAATGGGGTACCTCTTACACCCTGACAGGGCTGGGCTACGGCGCTCTGATCGTTCTGATGCTGGCGCTTCTGCTCCTTGCCTGTTTTCTTTCCGGAGAGAAAAAGATTAAGACAAAGCATCTGGTCTTCTCCGCTGCCGCCATGGCTCTGGCCATGATCACTTCTTTCCTGAAACTCTTTGACGCTCCCATGGGCGGTTCCGTCACCCTTTTCTCCATGCTGTTCATCTGCTGCATCGGATACTGGTACGGACTGCGGACCGGTCTTATGACAGGCGTGGCCTACGGCCTGCTGCAGCTGATTTCCGATCCCTATATTATCAGCCTGCCTCAGATGATCACCGATTATCTGCTTGCTTTCGGCGCCCTCGGACTTTCCGGCCTGTTCTGCAATAAAAAGCACGGCCTGATCAAGGGCTATATCGCCGGTGTTCTGGGCCGTTATTTCTTCGCGTTTCTGTCCGGCCTGATTTTCTTCGCCTCCTACGCGGAAGGCACAGGCATGAGCGCGCCGGTATATTCTCTTGCCTACAACGGCGCTTATCTGGGACTGGAAGCGCTGATCACGATTATTGTTCTGTCGATTCCGGCGGTGAATAAGGCGTTTGTGAAGGTCAAGGAGATGGCCACGGCTTCTTAAATCCCATGTCTGTCCCTTCACGGACAGTGCGTGCCCGGATCCGGACCCGGAAGGTCCGTCCCGGATCCCACACTGTCCGCGAAGAGGCCAGAGCATCGGGATTTTAAGAAGCCTTTGTATTGTCTCAGGCGCCAGGGTTTCTCCTGCCGTTTCAAATATCCTACAATATTTCCCAATATTTTAGCTTTTGCAGAATATCCACAGGCTAAATAGTGCTGTCAGTATTCCCAACGCGCGTCCAATTCTGTTTGTCTTCACATAGCCAAACATGGCATAAGTCTCCGGCGTGCAGTAGGGAAAAAGGATAAGCGTGAGCCCCAGAAGGAACATACCAGTTCCCGTCATATAATGCCCCATGGAGCTTTCTGAAGCCTCCATAAACGCGCTGCCCAGCACCAGAAGCACGGAACAGACGATGCCGGCCGCAAACCACTTCATATTTTTTCTGACCTTCTGAAGAGCCTCTTTGTGCTTTTCCCTGCACTCAGCAGAGCAATAGGCTTCTGCCTCTTTCACCTGTTCTGAAAGATATTCACGTTTCCCCTCTAATTTCTTCCCGCAATAACTGCATATTTTCCTGGCAGCCATTATCATCAGCCCCCTGTCATTCTTTTGAGAATCTGCTTCTGTACTATTCGGCTTTCAGCTTTTCAAGAAACGCGGCGGCTACCTTGCCGGATACGGAAGCACGTTTCCATACCAGAGCGTGATGCAGTTCCAGAGGCGGATCAAGCAGCCGGAAGCAGACGCCCGGCTCCAGTCCGGCGGCAATATATTCCTCACTTGCCAGAAAACAGCCTAGGCCGCTCTGCACAAAGCCCGCCGGATTACTGTTGACCACATTATAAGTTGCCGCAATATTCATATGCTGTGGTTCTGTCTGCGCCCAGAGGGCAATCTTGCGCTGCAGCCCCTCCCGGCGGGGAAGGATCAGCGGCACCTGGCTGAGATCCTCCCGCTGAACCACAGATTTGCGGGCAAGGACGCAGTCACAGGGCATCAGCAGGCCCCAGCGGGCCGAATCCTGCAGGGAACAGTATTCATATTTCACTTCATCAACCGGTTCCAGCAGGATAGCAAAATCCAGGCTTCCATGATCCAGACGTTCAATGACATCAATGGCATCACTGGTATAAAAGCTGAACCTGACACCCGGATGTTCTGCCCGGAGCGCTGAAGCCGCCTGCAGTATTTTGGGAAGCGGCGCTCCGCCGATGGAGACCTCACCTGCAATTTCAGCTGTATCAAAGCCAAGCTCCCTTTCTGTTTTTTCAAACAAAGCTACCAGTTCTTCCGCGCGCCTCCGGAGCAGGACACCGTCCTCTGTCAGCGTGATTCTGCGTTTCCCTCGGATCAAGAGCTGTCTGCCCAGTTCTTTTTCCAGCTCTATAAGCTGTTTTGAAAGAGAAGACTGGGCCATATGCAGGCTTTCCGCTGCCCGTGTAATATTTTCTTCCCGTACTACAGCCAGAAAATTCCGTAGAATCCGAATATCCATAGCCCTTACCTCCATTACTCTATTACCCTGTTTCTATGGAATCATTCCTTTTAGCTATGATAAAGTATCGAATATCGGCATTTGATAATATCAACCAGCAGTTTTATACTGAATACTGGAAAAACACTAAGGAAAAGGGGAGTTATAATTGAACACAAAAACCAGCCAGCATCAGCTGGATATGCTTCATGGTCCCATCTGGAATAAAATCCCGCAGTTTGCCCT
>CALWAZ010000042.1 GCA_944375725.1 uncultured Merdimonas sp.
CTGTCCTTTCCTTCCAGCAGAAGCCTCAGAATCGAGGTCTCCCTCCGGGTCAGCTCATAGCGCTCCGCCGCCTGGGATACTGAGAGCTTTCCGCCGATCTGCTCCTCCCGGTTCCTGCTGCGGGACAGGCGCCAGGCCAGATGCTCCTTTAAGATATCCAGCACAAAAATATCCTCGTACTGGAAATCCTGCTTCCCGATGGTCCGGTACAGGCTCACCACCCCGAGAAACTTCTTGTTTCTCGCAAGCACCATCTGCAGAGCGAAATGCCAGTTGTTCGGCTTGTAGACCTTCTGGTAATATTCCGTCTGCACCCGGGCCTCATCGGAGATAATATCCGTCTCCCTGTAAATCAGCGTCTTGCCGCTGTACATGATTCCCCGGCTGTAATCCAGCTCGTCATAGGCGGCGCTTAATCCCGGGTCGCAGTTGATGGTCACCGGATCCGTAAGCCCCCCGCCCTCCGGACTGGCCAGATAAAAATCCGCGCTGTCAAAGTCAATCACCATTTTCAGCTGCTCCAGAAACTGCTGCCGCATGGCCTCAAAATCCTCCGTGGTATAAATCCGGTAAATCATGCTGTTCAGCAGCAGCCAGTCGTTCGTCTCAAAAGCTCTCATGGTTCCCACCTCCGTATGCCATCCTTTGCCTGCCTTCCGGCAGGAGGCTCCCGCCTCCAGGAAAATAAAAACGGGGGCTCCCCGCTCTCGCGGGAAGCCCCCTTCGGCCTGCGCGCCTGACCGGCGCGCATCTTTTTGATTTATTATAGCGGCATTGAAAAAGAATTGCAAGCGGCAAATCTCACACATAACACCCCCGCCAGCTCCTTCTTTCCCCTCCTTATGGCTGCTGCGGCTGCACTTTAATCAAAAATCCTCGTAATATCCCTGTACCGATTTACCACCCGGTAAATCTCTACATACTCTTCTCCCACTTTATAAATGATCACGTAATTCTCCCAAGCTGCATACTTGTAATCTGTTCGGAAACTGACTCTTCTGGAGAGATCTGCACCTATCCCCGGAAACATTTGAAGATTCTCAAATTTACCATAAATTTCTTTAATCGTCTTTGCAGCACATTCTGCATTATCCTCAGCGATATACTCACGAATTTCTTTTAAATCCGCTGCAACCAATGGGTTAATTCGTAATTTCAGCATAGCTTACTCCCCTACAAGTGCTTTTAATTCATCCAAGCTAAGCCAGCCTTCGCCGTCTTTGACTGCCTCCTCTGCCTCCTGTAACCTCATTAACAGCTTTTTCTCTGCACGATCACGCTCATAATCTTCTATATCAAGCACAACAAACCGTCCTCTGCCATTCTTAGTAAGATATACAGGTTCACCTTTGCGGCAGTTTTTCAGGACTTCATTATAATTTCTCAAATCAGATACCGGTAAAATATTTGCCATATTCTTTCAGCTCCTTCCTTGATTCCATATTGTTTCTGCTATCTATATTATACCCAAAAAGCTGTAAAATTCAACGTGAAATTTTACAGCTTTTATTCATGTACCATTTTCCATTAATCAGCAAAGTAACGTCTATACCCTATAGAGCAAATGAAAACCACTGACCACACAGTTCTCACAGCAGAATCATAGATACCACCACCGTGATAATACCGCAGACGCCGATAGCAAGGCCGCTCATGGCTCCTTCCGTCTCGCCCAGCTCCAGCGCCCGGGAGGTTCCCACCGCATGACTGCAGGCTCCGATAGCAAGACCGGCTGTCACAGGATTATCCACCCGGAACAGGCGGATCAGGAAGGGCGCCAGAATGCTTCCGAGAATTCCCGTGAAGATCACCGCAATCACAGTCACCGGCACGATACCGCCATGGGACTGGCAGACCTCCATGGCGATGGGCGTGGTAATGGATTTTGGAATCAGCGAGGCCGTCATGGCTTCATCCAGCCCAAAAAGCCGGCAGAGCAGCCAGACGCTTCCCATGGACGCCAGGGAACCCACGGTACAGCCCACCACAATGGGAATGCAGTTCTCCTTCAGGATCTGTATCTTTGTATAGATAGAGACAGCCAGGCAGGCCGTGGCAGGAGTCAGAAACATGTTGATGATGGCTCCGCCCTCATTGTAGCTTTCATAGGGAATATCAAACGCCAGAAGCACCACCGATGTCAGCAGAATCGCAATCAGCAGAGGATTGCATATCACTGATTTCAGCTGTTTCTGGATCTTTGCGCCGATCCAGAAGGTCAGAATGCTCAAGGCGATTCCGAAGAAAGGAGAAGAAAATACGTCACTCATCTGTCTGCTCCTTTCCTCCGGCCAAGCAGCCAGATAGTAAGACGGATGCTGTAGGCAGTGGCAGCAAAGGTGATAACTGTCGTAATCACACAGATCAGCAAAAGCGGCAGCCAGTTTGCCTTCAGAATATCCAGATAGTTGATCACATTTACTCCGGCCGGGATGAAAAAGAAAGCCATATTGGCCAGAAGAAAATCCGACTTTTCCCGGATATGATCGATCTTCAGAACGCCTGTCATCAGACAGATCAACAGCAGCAGCATGGCGATGACGCTGGCCGGAAAGGCGATGGGCAGCAATCTCTCAATCACCGTGGCAATCCAGCACAGGGAAAAGATAATTCCGAACTGTTTGATAATTTTCATAACTTACTCCCTCCTGCCGCCGGGTCCGGCGGCAATGTTTCTCATCAGGTACTTAAATCCACCCGCCGTCCAGCCGGATGATCTGTCCGGTCAGATAGGACGGGCGCTCTGCGAGCGTATAAATCAGATCCGCCGCTTCCGAGGGAAGGGCAAACCGTCCCGCAGGGATCTCCCCTGCTATCTCCTGCCGCTCTTCCGGGGAAAAGCAGGCATTCATATCCGTATCCACCGCTCCGCAGGCCACCGCGTTTACCGCGATGCCGCTGGGAGCCAGTTCCTTGGCCAGGGCCTGGGTCAGGGCGTTGACCGCTCCTTTGGAGGCGGAATAGGCGGCCTCACAGGATGCACCCACACAGCCCCAGACAGAAGACACATTGATGATGGCGCCGGACTTTTTATGCAGCATAAAGGGAATCGCCGCCTTCGAGCAGAGGAATACAGAGGTCACATTGGTGCGCAGAACCTCCTCCCATTCTTCCAGGGGCATCTCCTCCAGAAGGCCCACCCGGGAGATTCCCGCGTTATTGACCAGCACATCCACGCCTCCGAAGGTCTCTTCTATCCTGCCGAAAAATTCCCGGACCGGTTCCTCCCGTCCCATATCTCCCGTATAGGTCAGACAGGTGACTCCCCAGTCAGCGTGAAACCGCCCGGCCAGTTCCTCCAGCCTGTCCGAGGAGCGGACACAGGAGAGGGCCAGATTCCAGCCGCCGGCCGCGAAGCGCTCGGCGGCGGCGGCTCCGATTCCTCGGGACGCTCCCGTGATCACAGCACATTTCTGTTTCATTCTATGCAAATCCTTTCTGTTTTCATGCAGACACGCCCCCTCCTGGGCCAAAATCTGCAGTATTTTCAGAATCAGCGTCGCAGGGAACGTAAAAATCGTATTCATAATACACTACTTTATTTATTTTCACAAGACGCAGTTTACACGCATATCCTATGGATGAAGAATGTACTTTCAGTTGATAAGGAGATTGCATGGCGACAAAAATAGTAGTGGACGCCGGACATGGCGGAAGCAACCCCGGCGCAGTATATCAGGGCCGCCGGGAAAGCGATGACGCCCTGCGCCTTGCCATGGCGGTAGGACGGATTCTGGAGGAAAACGGCTACGATGTGAGCTACACAAGAACTACGGACGCCACCCAGTCCGTAGGGCAGAAGGCAGCCATCGCCAACGAGGAAGGGGCGGATCTCTTCGTTTCCATTCACCGGAACGCGGCAGAATATCCCGGAAAATACACAGGCGTGCAGACGCTGATCTACGACGATTCCGGTATCAAGAAGGAAATCGCCCAGAATATCAACGCCAATCTGGAGCGTCTGGGCTTCCGCAACGCAGGCGTCAGCATCCGCCCCAACCTGGTGGTGCTGAACAGCACTCAGATGCCGGCCCTTCTTGTGGAAGCAGGCTTCATCGACAGCGACAAGGATAATCAGCTGTTTGATTCCAGATTTCAGGCCATAGCCCAGGGAATCGCCGACGGCATCATGGAAACACTGGAAAATCAGAATGTATCAGGAGGAGGAAATATGACTGGAAACTCGATGGGAAACAATATGGGAAATAATATGATGGGCGGCGGGAACTGCCCCGTATGCCCCTCCATGCCCGAGGGCACAGGCCCGGAGCAGGAGCTGTACCGGGTGCAGGCAGGGGCCTTCCGCGACCGGCAGAACGCCGACAATCTGTTAAGCCTTCTGGAAAACGACGGCTTCCCGGCTTACATCATCTATCAGGACGGCCTGTATAAGGTGCAGGTGGGAGCTTACGCACGCTTGAGCAACGCCATCGCCATGGAGCGGGAGGTGCGCCAGAAGGGGTACAATACTTATATTACCACGTAAGCATAGCACACGAAGGGAGCCGCCCGCCAGAGGAACGGCTCCCTGTTCTTCGTCTATGTAATTTTCCCGTAGTTTTTCAGCAATCCCACTGATATTTCTTCAAATCCACGCAGCCATTTTCCTTCAGCTCCACGCCTTCCTCACGCAGCAGCTCCGCCTGCTCTCTCCAGCCCGGCGCCAGCCTCCCCGCATGATTCACGACCCGGTGGCAGGGGTACTGCCCGTAATATTCCGCCATGCTCAGGACCTTCCCCACCAGCCTGGAATTCTTATCCCTTCCAATCAGGCGTGCAATCTGTCCATAGGTGGCCACACGCCCTTCGGGAATCTCCTCCACTGCAGAAAGGATCTCATAAACCAGGTCTTCATCCAGAACGTGCTTCATTCTCTGTGCTCCGTGTCTTTGACTGCCTCTCCGTAGTTTCTAATGATGACCTCTTTTCCTTTCCGCTTTTTCGGGTCAGAATTAATGGCCCGGCGCACATCGATCTCCTCAATCAGGAAACCGTCGTACAGTTCCCGGATCAGTTCGGTATTGTGATTGGTCAGCATGCAGTACACGCCTTCTTCCGTCAGTCTGCGGAACAGGCCTGCCAGACGGCGGTGCTCCTCCTCCGCAAAGCCCTCCTTCGTATAAGAATCAAAAGAGGTGGGATTCAAAGGGGCATAGGGGCTGTCAAAATAAACGAAATCCCCTTTCTTTATCCCTTTCAGAGATGCCTCAAAGTCCTGACAGGTGATTGTCACAGATTTCAGAAAAGCGGAAATCCGTTTAATGTTCTCCATATCCATGGAGCGTACCTGCTGCTTCTGATTCCAGGGCACATTGAACTGGCCCTGGGTATTCACCCGGTACAGGCCGTTGAAACAGTGCTTATTCAGATAGATAAACAGAGCTGCCATCTCTGTGTCATAGTCCTGCAGCCTCAGTTTTTCATTGTAGCGGCTCCGCATCTCATAATAATATTCTTTGGTACAGGTTACCTTGTCCATGGTATCCAGAAGCACCAGAATCGTATCCAGATGATCCCGGATCTCTGTGTAAGTATGGATCAGTTCCCTGTTAATATCATTTAAGAAGGCCCGCTTCGGCTCCAGATAAAGAACCAGAGCTCCGCCTCCCACAAAAGGCTCATAGTATGTTCCATATTCGTCCGGCATACGGATGTTCAGCTGCTCCAGCATCTGTCTTTTTCCGCCCGCCCATTTCACAAATGGAACCATTCCTGCTGTATTCATAACTTTTCCCCGTTCTATCTCATTTCTTCCTGTTTGTTATCCGCCGTCCGGCCGCCGCCGGAGCAAAGGGTTCTTTCCTTTGCCACAGGAACACAGCGGGCGTTCCGCCCGCTGCGCATATCTCTAGTCTACCCCAAACGCACCGTCTGGTCAATCCCTGTCAAAATTTCCTTATCTCATCCTCATCCCCGGCGTCTTTTTCGATGGAACGGATCACTACGTCATAGCCTCCGTTTCCCACCTGTACATGGACCCGGTCTCCAGCCTTATGCCCCTGGATAGCCTTGCCAAGGGGCGATTCAATGCTGATACGTCCTTCCATGGAATTGCCGCGGATGGAGGTTACGAGCTTGATCCATTCGGTCTCGTCCTCATCCTCATAGTAGAGCTCCACGCGGGTATTCAGGCCGATCTCGTCGGCCCCGGATTCGTCCTCGATAATCTCGGCCGTGCGCAGCATCCGCTCCAGATAGCGGATTCGGCTCTCATTCTGGTTCTTCTCACGCTTTGCCGCGTAATACTCAAAATTCTCGCTTAAATCGCCCTGCGCCCGGGCCTCTTTTACTGCCTCGATCGCTTCTTTGCGCACCACAAGCTTTCTGTGGTCGATCTCCTCCTGTATCTTTTCCACGTCATGCTTTGTCAGCTGCTCCCGCATCAAAAATCCCTCTTTTCCATAGTTTTTCTGTCCAGCGTCCGGACAGAGATGCCGTTGACCTCCACAGAATCATCCACCGGGATTACCAGACACTGCCGGCCGTCTATCATTCTGGTTTCCACCAGATCTGCCCGCTCCGGATTCACCTGAATCACCACATCCGGCGTCTTAATCTCAAATTTCCTCGTATTGATGATATTGGATGCCAGAAATTCTGTCTGAGCACCTGCCGTCTCCTCGTAGCGCTCCTCCAGCTCTTCGAATTTCTCCGCATCCACACCGCTGCCTGCCAGAAGCTGCTTGACCTCGGCTTTGTCAAGCACCAGCGGCTCCGGCTCGTCTTTCCGCTCCTCCACAAGCTCCTGAAGCTTTTCATGGATATTGCGGACCACCTCGTAATCACATTCCTCTCCCAGAGTCTCCTCAATCATGGCGTTGAAGGTCTCTTTCTGGTCTCCTGCCGACAGAGGCGTGCTGCAGCCAAAGAGCTTTTCCACAAAATCATCCCGCAGCTCCTCCGGATTTTTGGAGTAATAGAGCATGCTGTGCAGATCCGTGCTTCTGTCCTGAAACGCCGGGAACAGAAAGCCTGCCATGGGAAGCTCCACCAGCCAGTCCCGCACCCGGGAACCGAACCGGTTATTCTCCGCATCATAGCTCAAGCCTGCCTTGGACAGATTCACCGGGCAGACCGCGCAGAGCAGATACTCATAGACCTCGTCGGAGGCGTCAAACATCTCTTCGTTATCGGAAGCCTTTCCCGGTATATCATATGCGCCGTGGACCAGAAGAATCAGATAATTTTCCCCATAGTCAAAGCTCTCGATGACCCTGTCATAAAACTCTTCCAGAAGCTCATCGTCCTTCAGGCGGCTGTCCCGCAGGCGCATGAGAAACTCCTGGGCCCCCCCTTCCATCTCCGCATCCAGCGGAAACTCCAGATTGATCAGGTTCTTTCCCACCGTTCCCGACAGGCTCTTCCGGAAGATCTCAAAGTATTTGAAGCACTCCTCCTCCGACTGAGAGAGAAAAGCTTCCTTCATCTCACTTTTTTTATTTTTCTCTCCGTCCACATAGCAGGCGCAGAGCCGTGTCAGCGCACAGTTCTCCGGCGTAAGCTGCTTTTTGATCTCGGATATCTCTTTCTTGTTCATCTATGTCTCCTGCTTTCCTTTTTCTCTGTCATTTTATAACGGTTCCGTGCCTTCACAGTTGCGATTCAGCCTGCACGAAACAATTACTCATTTTCTTCTTCCGCATTT
>CALWAZ010000043.1 GCA_944375725.1 uncultured Merdimonas sp.
AGGGAGAGATAGGGCCTGGTGCCCTGTATATAGGAAAAAAGGCGTTACCACGGGAATTGGTAACGCCTTTGTTATCATTAGTAATTCATATGTATTATCTTTTGTTGAGATTATTCTAATACGCTTCTGCCAAAAAGTCAATGCTTATGAGTGCCGAAAATGTTGTCACTTTCTGGCACTTCTTCTCCGATCTGCACAAAATTTATCCCAGAATCAGCTTTGCGCAGCCGTAAATTCCAGCGTCATTTCCAAGCTCTGCCAGGGCAAAGGGGGTATCCTTTGCTGACTTAAAAGCGCAGGGCCTGTAATATTTCCGCACATAGTCCAGCAGAACCGGTCCCGCCTTTGACACGCCGCCGCCGATGACAATAATCTCCGGATCCAGAACCGCGGTCATTCCTGCCACTGCTTTTCCAAGATACTGGCCAAAGACCTCCGCCGTCCGGATGGCCAGCTCATCGCCTTCTTTTACTGAATCAAACACCAGCTTGGCTGACATCTCCTGTCCCCGCATAATAGAGGGCTGGTCACTTTCTTCCAGAATCTCCCGTCCAAGCCGGGCAATTCCCGTAGCGGAAGCAAACTGCTCCAGACATCCCTTATTTCCGCAGCCGCAGCATTCCTCTATGGTGTCATCCACATGAATATGTCCGATCTCGCCACCCGCTCCGTGGGCACCCGTAAGAATCTTTCCATTTACCACAATACCGCCGCCTACGCCGGTTCCCAGCGTAATCATCAGCACATTGGTATAGCCTTTTCCTCCGCCAAGCCACATCTCGCCCAGCGCCGCCACATTGGCGTCATTTCCCGCTCTGCAGGGCAGTCCTGTCAGCTCGGACAGCTCTCTGGTCACTTCCTTGTAGCCCCAGCCGAGATTTGCCGTATGAGGCACAATTCCGTCCTCGGAAATCGGTCCCGGAACGTCCACGCCAATGCCCGCAATTTCATCTGTATTCAGGCCGTGCTCCTGTATTTTTTCCCGTATGGACGCTGCCATATCCGGAAGAATCGCAGCTCCTTCCTGCTCTGTCCGGGTCGGGATCTCCCATTTTTCCAGGACAATTCCATCGCTGTCAAACAAGCCGAATTTTACCGTCGTTCCTCCGATGTCTGCTCCAAAACAGTATTTTTTCATACCCTGTCACCCCTTGCCTCCGCAGTCCGACGCGGAGTATTTTATTTTTCTGCAGCCCATCCTGCATTTTTTCAAATCATTTTTTTCTGGCCATGCTTTCCTGCACACGGCGGTACAGCTCCTGTGCCGCGTTGTAGCCCATCTTCTTCTGTCTGTGGTTTACAGCCGCTGTCTCTACGATGATAGCCAGATTCCGTCCGGGACGAACCGGAAGAGAATGACATACTACCTTATTGCCCAGGAATTCCGTATATTCTTCCTGCAGTCCCAGGCGGTCGTAATCCTTGTCCTTATCCCAGTCTTCCAGCTTGATTACCATATCGATCTGCTGGGTCTCCTTTACGCATTCCACACCGAAAAGGGTCTTTACGTCCACGATACCGATACCGCGCAGCTCGATGAAGTGCTTTGTGATCTCCGGGGAACGGCCTACCAGCGTATCATCGCTGACCTTGTGAATCTCCACCACATCGTCCGTCACAAGACGGTGGCCTCGCTTAATCAGCTCCAGAGCCGCCTCGCTCTTTCCGATTCCGCTCTCACCCATAATCAGCACGCCCTCACCATATACATCCACCAGAACACCATGGATGGAAATTCTGGGCGCCAGCTGCACATTCAGCCAGTTTATGATCGCCGCCATAAAATTGGATGTGGTCTTGTCCGCCAGAAATACCGGCACCTTGTACTGATTTGCCAGCTCCAGCGCTCTCGGCTCAGGTCTGGTCTTTGAAGTATAAATTACACAGGGAATTCCGCTGGAAAAGAATCTCTCGTAAATAGGTTCCTTTTCCTCATCCGTCCTGCTCTGAAGATAGGTATACTCCACAAAGCCTACAATCTGCACCCGTTCCGAGGCAAAATGCGCGAAATATCCGGACAGCTGCAGGGCCGGCCGGTTAATCTCCGGCGATGCCAGTTTCATATCAGAAATATCGATATCCGGCGTCAGATTTTTCAGATTCAGTTTCTCGACCATTTTGGTCATCTCTACTGTGAGTACGCTTGCCATAATGATTCCTTTCTCAAAAATATCTGTCGAAATATTTCTTTCATTCTATCATATCCGCTGTAAAAGTTGCAAGGCCGCAGGGAGAAATTGTCTCCCATTCTCCAGCTCCGTTCCGCGGATTTTCCCTGTTCCGAGGGCCGGAGCGTCAATGGAAGAATTTCCACACCTTCTCGGCCGCCGGACGGTTCATGGAAGGCACAGCCGCCAGAGTATCCACATCCGCGTCACGGATGGCCTCGATGGACTGAAACTGCCGCATCAGCGCCTTTCTTCTGGAAGGCCCGATTCCCTCGATGTCGTCCAGCACAGAATGCACCTGTTCTTTGCTTCGCAGAGAACGGTGGTATTCGATGGCGAACCGGTGGGCCTCGTCCTGGATTCTTGTAATCAGACGAAATCCTTCCGAATTCCGGTCAATCGGAATCTCCACGTTATTATAATAGAGTCCCCTGGTCCGGTGATTGTCGTCCTTCACCATACCGCAGACCGGAATATCCAGCCCCAGCTCATCCAGCACCTGAAGGGCCACATTGACCTGTCCCTTTCCACCGTCCATCATCAGAAGATCCGGAAACTTCGTAAAGCTGCCCAGCTCCTTCGGCATATCCTTGCTCTGAAGCTCTTTTCCTTCCTCCAGTCCATGCTGAAAGCGCCTGGTCAGCACCTCATGCATGCTGGCATAATCATCCGGCCCCTTGACTGTGCGGATCTTAAACTTGCGGTAGTCACTGCGTTTCGGCTTCCCGTGCTCATACACCACCATGGATCCTACCGACTCAAAGCCGTTTGTATTGGAAATATCAAAGGCTTCCACACGGCTGATACCGGAAAGCCCCAGAAGAGCCGCTATTTCCTTCATGGCTCCAATCGTTCTGCCTTCTTCCCGTTTGATTCTCTCCCGATCCTGGCTCAGCACCAGAGCGGCATTCTTCTTTGCCAGCTCCACCAGTTTTTCCTTGGTTCCGATTTTCGGGACCCTGAGATAGACCCGGTGTCCCTTTCTCGCAGTCAGCCACTGCTCTATCAGCTCTTTATCGTCTATATCCTCCTGAATCATCAATTCCCGGGGAATATAAGGAGTTCCCGCGTAAAACTGCTTGATGAAGCTTCCGAGAATCTCCCGTTTTGTCTCACCCACCGAGGTTCTCAGATAAAAATGATCCCGGCCGATGAGCCGTCCATCCCGGATAAAGAAAACCTGCACCACCGCATCGGAGCCTTCCTCCGCCATGGCGATAATGTCCTTATCCTCCATATCGCTGTTGGTAATCTTCTGCTTCTGGGCAATCTGGCGCACGCTGTTTAAAAGCTCCCGGTACTCGATGGCCTTCTCAAATTCCATGGCGTCAGAGGCAGCCTTCATCTTTTCCTCCAGCTCCTTCAGAAGGGGCCCGTAATTTCCATTCAGGAATTCGAGAACCTTTGCCACATTTTCCGCATATTTTTCCTTTGAAATATACCCCTGGCAGGGGGCCGCGCACTGCTTGATATGATAGTTCAGGCAGGGGCGCGCCTTTCCGATATCCCTGGGCAGGCTCCTGCTGCAGGTCCGGATCTGGTAAAGCTTGTGAATCAGCTCAATCGTATCCTTGACCGCGCCTGCGCTTGTATAAGGGCCATAGTATTTCGCCTTGTCCTTCTTCAGCTGTCTGGAAAAAAGCACCCGGGGAAAATCCTCATTTACCGTCACTTTGATGTAAGGATAGGTCTTGTCATCCATGAGCATGGTGTTGTACTTGGGCCTGTGCTCCTTGATAAGATTGCACTCCAGCACCAGCGCCTCCAGCTCGGAATCCGTGATGATATACTCAAACCGCCGGATATGGGTCACCATCTGCTCGATTTTCGGGCCCTTGTTCCGGCTGGACTGAAAATACTGGCGCACCCGGTTTTTCAGCGATACCGCCTTGCCCACATAGATAATTGCGTCGGTCTCATCGTGCATCAGGTAGACGCCAGGCTTGGACGGGAGTTTTTTCAGTTCTTCTTCTATATCAAACATTCTGTCAATCCTTCCTGTTCTGTCCGAAAACGGGCGGGAAACACACGTTTTCTTTATGATTGATTATATACTATTTCAGGATGAAAATCCATACAGGCTGTATACCTGTGAGGAAAAGCTTTATTTCTCCTTCTCTCCCTTGACCGCCCTTTCCCGGACAGGTATAATAAAGCAGGACTGCTGTCCGATACAGCAGTCCTGAGAGGAAATAACTATGAATTATAAACTGCTTCTGGATACGGCTGTGGCGGCCGGCGAGCTGATGCTGGAGAATGGAGCGGAAACCTACCGGGTGGAAGATACCATGCACCGGATTCTCTCTCTTTCCCGGCTTCAGACGGCAGAGGTCTTTGTGACAATGACCGGCTTCGTGGCCACGCTGGACGACCCATCCATTCATTCCATGACCGTGGTGCGGCGCATCACGGAGCGGGGAACCAATCTGGACATGATAGACCAGCTGAATTCTCTTTCCCGGAATCTCTGTTCCGGTGAGCTTTCCCTGGAGGCCGCCGCCCGTCAGATACAGGATTTGAAATCGCATCCCTGGAAGCCGGGCGCTTTTCTGGTTTCCACTCCGGTAGTGACAGCGGCCTTTGCCCTGACCTACGGCGGAACCCTTTCAGAGGCCTTTCTTTCGGCAGTGACCGGCTTTGTCATAGCCGTATGCCTGTATGCCTGCAGGCGTCTGAAGCTTCCATCCTTTTTCGGCACGCTTCTGAGCTCTGCGGCGGCGTCTGTGCTGGCCTCAGGATTTCTGCGCATGTTCCCATTTTTCGGGAATCTTGATTCGGTTATTATCGCTTCTATCATGCCCCTGGTTCCCGGAGTGGCCATTACAAATGCCGTGTTCGACACGCTCCATGGAGATTATCTGTCTGGTACCGCGCGCATGCTGGAAGCCTTTGTGACAGCAGCCGCCGTGGCCATGGGAATCGGTATCGGACTTGGAATTTCCGGCTGATGGAAGAGCGGAATGTCCGCTGAGCAGGATATGCCGCCAGGCTGCCGGCTCACCGGCTGCAGTTTTATGACAGGAGGTATCTTTTATGCTGCTGCAGATCCTCGGCTCTTTTCTGGCCGTGGTAGCCTTTTGCTTTATACTGAATACTCCCCGCAGACACATTTTATTTGCCGGGCTGACCGGGGCTGCCGGGTGGGCTTTATACCTGGTTCTGGGAAGCCGGGGGCTCAATACGGGAGTTGCCACCTTCTTTTCCGGCTGTCTGGTGTCTCTGTGCGGGCAGCTTCTGGCCCGTGTCTTAAAGACCCCGGTGACCATTTTTGTGATTCCCGGGATCCTGCCGCTGGTTCCCGGAGCAGGCATGTACCATATCGTGGATTCCATGCTTCGTTCAGACAGCATGACCTCCTATTACGTCACGCAGACCCTGGTTGCCGCCGGCATGATTGCCATGTCCATCATTGTCATGGACGGACTGTTCCGGCTCTTTTTTAAAAATCATATATACAAAGGAGACTCTTATGTGGATCGCTGATCGCTGGACTGATTACGAAATACTGGATACTTCAAAAGGAGAAAAACTGGAGCGCTGGGGCTCTTATCAGCTGGTGCGCCCCGATCCCCAGGTAATCTGGGATACTCCCCGAAAGGATCCCGGCTGGAAACGGCCCAACGGCCATTACCACCGCAGCAAAAAGGGAGGCGGCGAATGGGAATTTTTCAATCTGCCGGAGCAGTGGACCATCCAATATCCCTTATGCGGTACGGACAAGCTTACTTTTAATCTGAAGCCCTTCAGTTTCAAGCACACCGGGCTTTTCCCGGAGCAGGCCGCCAACTGGGACTGGTTCGGCAGTCTCATCCGCAAAGCGGGAAGACCTGTAAAAGTGCTGAATCTGTTTGCCTACACCGGCGGAGCCACACTGGCCGCTGCTGCCTCCGGCGCTTCCGTGACCCATGTGGACGCTTCCAAGGGTATGGTATCCTGGGCCCGGGAAAATGCCCGTTCCTCCGGACTTGCCGAAGCTCCCATCCGCTGGCTTGTGGACGACTGCATGAAATTTGTGGAACGGGAAATCCGCAGAGGAAACCATTATGACGGCATCATTATGGACCCGCCTTCCTATGGCCGCGGCCCAAAAGGAGAAATCTGGAAAATCGAGGACGCCATTCACCCTCTGATTCACCTCTGTGCCCAGCTTTTAAGCCCGGAACCCCTTTTCTTCCTGGTAAATTCCTACACCACCGGACTGGCTCCGGCTGTGCTGACCTACCTGATCTCTCTGGAGCTGAAAAATTTCCGGGGGACTGTGGATTCGCAGGAAATCGGACTTCCGGTCACATCCACCGGACTGGTTCTCCCATGCGGAGCCAGCGGCCGCTGGTCCGCCTTATAATATCATAAATTTTAAATTTTGAAGGAGACTGCGCAATGAGCGAAATACATATTGACACACATCTTTATACCACGAGGCCCGATCCGGAAGGCCGCCTGCCCCGGGAAATGGCCGTCTACGATCTGCTGGAAAGACTGGAAATTCCCTTTATCCGCGCAGACCACGACGCAGCCATGACCATAGAGGCCTGCCAGGGAGTCGATGAACTTCTCGGCACAGAAATCTGCAAGAATCTCTTTCTCTGCAATGCCCAGAAGACAAAATTTTACCTGCTGCTGATGCCAGGCAGCAAGCAGTTCAAGACCAAGGATCTCTCCAAGCAGATCGGCTCCTCCCGCCTCTCCTTTGCCCCGGCGGAATATATGGAAAAGTATCTGGGAGTAACCCCCGGTTCCGCCACAGTGCTCGGCCTGATGAATGACGCAGACCATCAGGTTCAGCTGATTATCGATGAGGATGTGGCGGCTCAGGAAGAATTTGGCTGTCATCCCTGCATCAATACCTCCAGCCTGAAGCTGAAGACCTCGGACGTACTGGATAAACTGCTCCCGGCCCTGGGATATACGCCAGTGTTCGTAAAGCTGTAAAAGACCTACAAAAACCCGGAAGAAATCCTCATATCATTCGGATTTCTTCCGGGTTTCTTATGCCGTTTTTCTCACCCTGAGTTTCTCACCCCGTTTTTCTCACAGGGCTTCTCTTAATCATCTATTCCATATACATATTCCAGGGTATCCTCTGCCGCGTCCGGCTTAGCCTCCCGCAGACCCAGCTCCCGCTCTTTTGCCCGAGAGTCATCCCTGGTCAGGGATCCATTTCTGTACTGGAATTCCAGATCATCCTCATAATTCTCCAGTTCCCGGTCAATTCCGTCTGCCTCCTGCTT
>CALWAZ010000044.1 GCA_944375725.1 uncultured Merdimonas sp.
GCTTAAGAACACAGCGGGTTCCATATTATCATAGTGCATGATTCTGTCATACCTTTGCTATTGTAATCGATATTCTTTAACATTTGATTGGGCTTTTCTTAACATTTTGTAAAATTGCCCGGCTGAATCGCTGAAATTATCTGCAATTACATGGCTATTATAATCAAAATCGAAACGTTCCGCAACCTTTCGTGGAAACGGGAAAGTCAGCGGTAAGATCCGGCAACGCTACCCGTATTTCTTTAAATCATTCCGTATCACTATAGTCAGCGAGAACTGGTAAATCACCACAGCAATAAAACCGGCTATGATGACCCACACAGGGATCTTAAGCAGAGCGCTTATATTACCATTACCCTGAAACAGTTCTATCAGAGATACCACCAGTCCTGCTCCTCCAATAAAGGCCTCCTCCAGTTTCTACAGTTCCGTTTTTTATCATTATACCAGACTTCCGGATGCCTCTCAATAAAATAGAATTTTTCATTTTTCTTTGTCCCCCTCTGCCTGTTTTCTGCGAATCCTTTTATAGAGGAAGCTCAGGAGCGCCAGCGGCAGAACCCCGGAATTCCGCGAAATCTTCGCAAAACAGGGACTTGTCTTTCCAACCTCAAAATGGTATGATTGAACTATTATAAACTGGTTCGGAACCGGGGCAGAACCGCCCCATGCAAACAAGGGAGAGCTTTTCATGAATTATCAGAAACACAAATCCGAAGAGTCGGTGGAGGATTATCTGGAGACGATCCTGCTTCTCGGGAAGCAGCTGCCTCAGGTACGCTCCGTCGATGTGGCGAATGAGCTGAACTACTCCAAGCCCAGTGTGAGCGTGGCTATGAAGAATCTGCGGCAGAAAAATTATGTCACAGTTTCCGAGGAGGGCTTCATCCATCTGACAGAGGAAGGCAGGGCTCTGGCGGAGACCGTCTACGAGCGCCATTCTCTGATTTCCAGCTGGCTTATCAGTCTGGGCGTAGATCCGGAGGTGGCCGCGGAGGATGCCTGCCGGATGGAGCATGACATCAGCGCTGAGAGTTTTGCTGCCATCAAGGCATGTATTTCAGAATTTATGCAGCAGAAAGAAGCCGGGCAGGCATAAACCACACCGGGCCAGGCTGTATCAGACTGAACTGCAGCAAATTGATCTGTATAAAACAGAACTGCGCCAGGCAAAGGGCTGGCAGGTCTCCAGTACGGAGCGCCTGCCAGCCCTGTTTTTTCTGCTGTACGGATGACACGCACAGCCTGTTTTACTCTGTCTGCCGGCTGTCGCACTTTGCCAATATTTTGTCAGCATTCCATTCTCACATGACTTCCGCCTTCCCTGTCTTTTGTGACAATGATCTGCCGGTCTATCTTTTCTTTTAATTCTCCCACATGGGAAATGATTCCCACCAGCCGGTTACCGCCTGCCAGGCCTGCCAGTGTCTGAACAGCCTGGCGCAGCGACTCTTCATCGAGAGAGCCAAAGCCCTCATCCACAAACATGGTATCCAGACGGATACCTCCGGCCGAGGACTGGATCTCATCGGCCAGGCCCAGCGCCAGAGAAAGAGACGCTTTAAAGGACTCTCCCCCTGACAGGGTGCGGACGCTGCGCTCCGTGCCATTATAGTGATCGATCACATCCAACTCGAGACCGCTCTGGCTTTTATTGTTTCCGGCTTCCCGGCTGCGCTTCAGCTCGTACTGGCCGCCCGACATGGCAAGAAACCGCAGATTTGCCCGGCGGATAATCCGGTCAAAATACGTGGTCTGAATATAGGTTTCCAGCATCAGCTTCTCTTTTCCGGCCAGATTGCCGTTCGCCGTATTGGAGAGGGCGCGCACCCAGGACCAGCGCTGCTCCAGATCGGAAAGCTTTTTCGTGTGGGCGGCCAGATTCCGCAGTGTCTCCTCATTTGACGTAATACGGGCGTGAAGTTCCTTCTGTCCTTCCATACAGGCTTCCTTCCGTGCCTGAAGCTCCTTCTGCTTTTCTGCAAGCTCTTCTGCATTGACAGGAACTGCTTCCTGAAGAAGCACCTTCAGCTGGCGGATCTGGCCTTCCAGTCCGTCCAGCTCCTGCTCCTGTGCCCGGAAGGCATTTTCGGCCTCCTCCAGCGCCTTTTCCATGGCGTTTCTCCGATTCTCCAGCTGTTTCAGCTCCTTCTCTGCCTGCTGCCTGCTCTCAAACTGCAGACTGGCGCAGAGCTCCTTTCTCCGGGCTTCCAGCTCCTCCCGGCGGCTTCCCGCCGCCGCCATGCTTTCTCTGATTCCGGAAAGCCGTTCCCGGAGAGCTTTTTCCGCCTCTTCCGCCTGAGGCACCAGCCGCTCCAGCTCCTCCCGCCGCTTCAGCGCTGCTTCTTCGTTCTTTATCTGCCCCCGCAGCATGGAAAGCTTCTGCTCCAGAGCGGAAAAACGGGTCCCCAGCTCCTGCTCCCAGGGCTCTCCGGGCCGGAACAGCTCTTTTGCCCCAGGCAGAGCCTTCAGTTTTCCCATTTCCTGTTCTTCTTTCTGTCTGCCTGACCGGATTCCCAGGATTTCTGCCAGCTGTTCCCGCAGATGCTCCGCTTTTGCCTTTACTTCCCCACTCCTGCTTCCGGCCTCTGCGCTGGCCTTTTCTGCCCTGTCCTTGGCGCTCCGGAATTCTTTCTCAGCCTTTTTCAGCTCCGCTTCTGTGGGGGCCTTTTCGGATTTTCTGGCCGGAGAAGGATGGGTCAGAGAACCGCAGACCGGACAGGGCTTCTGTTCTTCCAGCGTCTCTGCCAGAATGCCCGCCTGCTCGTCCAGAAAGGCCCTGTTCAGCTCCCGGTAGGCCGCCTCCTTTTGCCCCATCTCTGCTGCCGCCTCCCGGTACCGCCTCTGTGCTTTCTGAAGCTCTGCTCCAAGCTTCCGGTAATCCGAAAGCTCTGCTCCAAAAGCATTCAGCTCCTTCTTCTTCCGCTCTGCCTGCTCCTGTTCCCGCGCCAGCCGTTCCCTCTGTTCCACGGCTCCTGCATATTTTTTCTGCTCTTCTTTCAGTTCTTCCAGACGGCGTGTCTGCTGCTCCTGCTGCGCCGTGCTCTCTTTCAGTTCCGCGGTCAGCTTCTGCAGTTCCCTGTCCAGCTTCTGAAGCCCTGCCTGCCGTTCTTCCAGCATCTGATAAGAGGGAAGCTCCGCCCGGATTTTCGCGGCTTCCTCCTGAAGTCTTTCCCGCTCCGGCTTCCTGCCCTGCTGTTCCTTCCGGTTTTCTTCCGCCTCTGCCAGTCTCAGCTTACAGACCGCCCGCTTTTCCTCTGCCTGCTCAAGCTCTTTTTCCGTCCGTTCCAGTTCTCCGGCTCTTCCCAGCTCTCTTACCACACCCGCAAGCTTTTCCTCAGTCCGGCCCAGCTCTTCTTCCGTGCCATCCCGGATTTTTTTATCCTGTGCCAGAATATGCTCCAGCAGTTCCAGAACCTCCGCCACGGGAAGCCGGCCCTCCTTCGCTTTTTCCAACTCCCCGGAAAAGCTGCTTTCCGGCGCGCAGACTATGCCCTGGATATACTGTTCCACACCGGCCTTTTCCGCCGCGCAGGCATCCCGCAGCTTTCCCGACTCATCCTTGAGCCGTTCCTGCAGAACCTGATACCTGCCTGTCTGAAAGAGTTCCCGGAATATCCCCTGGCGTTCCTTTGTGTCTGCCAGAAGAAGCTTCAGGAAATCTCCCTGGGCAATCATCGCGATCTGGGAAAACTGGTTCCTGTCCACGCCGAGAATCTCCCGGACCGCCGCGTTTACATCCTTTACTTTTGCAATCACACGGCCGTCCGGCATCGTAAGCTCTGCGTCCGCCTTCTGGCTCGTGGTTCCGCCGCCCCGCTTCGCCGGTCTCTCATACTCGGGATTTCTGCGGACTGTATAAATCTTGTCCCCGTAGGAAAAGGTCAGCTCCACAAAGGTCGGTGTGTCCGGCTCCGCGTACTTGGAGCGCAGCATGCCCGGTTCCCGGTTTGCGCCGCTTGCTTCTCCGTAGAGGGCAAAGGTAATCGCGTCAAAGATGGTGGTCTTTCCCGCTCCCGTGTCTCCGGTAATCAGATAAAGACCGCCCTGCCCCAGACGATCCATGTCAAGCTCCGTCCGGCCCGCATAGGGACCGAAGGCGGATATCACAAGCTTCCGCGGCCTCATCTCTCATCCTCCCATATCTTTTCAATCAGGCCTTCCGCAAAGTTCCGCTGCTCTTCGCTCATCGGCCCGTTATTCTGCCGTTCATAGAATTCCGCAAACAGCTCAAGCGGAGATTTCTGTTCGGACTCTGTTTCCTCCACAGGCGCCGCTCCCGCTCTCGTCCGCCGGTTGTCATAATCGAGACGCATCAGATTGGGGTAAATAATCCGCAGTCTGGCCATTGCGTCCGGCACGTCTTCCTCATCTGTCAGCGTCACATGCAGGTAATCCTCCCGGCTTTCCTCCCCATTCTGATAAAAGCTTCTGTCCGTCAGTTCCATATAGGTGCCGCGGATTTCCCGCAGATCGTGAAGGGGCTCCAGCGGCCTGGTCCGCACAGACAGCTTCGCGCCCTCTTCCTCTGTCTTTTCCCCGATCTCTGCCACAGTCACGGACTTCTTATGAGAAACCTCGGAAAAAGAATACTTCAGCGGCGTTCCGCAATAGCGTATCCGTCCGCTTCCCACATTCTGGGGACCATGAATGTGTCCCAGCGCCACATAATCAAACGCATCAAACACTGAGGCATCCACGTTGTCCGTGCCCCCCACAGAAAGCTCCTCGGAATCGCAGCGGCTTGCTCCTGTCACAAACTGATGGGTCACAAGCACGTTCCGGCGGGTCTTGTCCGGCTTCATCTCCTCGACAGCCGTCCGCACCGCGTCCGTATAAGACGTGATCTCCCGGTCCGGGAAAAATCTGCGCACATGGGCAGGCTTCAGGAAGGGCAGAAGATAGAGTTCCAGCTCCCCATACCTGTCTGTCAGAGTCACAGGCTCCACATGTCCATGGTACACCGGAGCAATATGGATGCCGCTCCGATCCATCAGGCGGCCGCCGAAGGAAAGGCGCTCCGGTGAATCGTGGTTGCCGCTGATCAGAAAGACCTGATGGCCGCCCTTTGACAGCTGGTACAGGAAATCATCAAAAAGCTGCACCGCCTCTGCGGGCGGCACGGATTTGTCGTAAATATCGCCTGCGATCAGGACGGCGTCCGGACGTTCTTCCTCTGTGATTTTCAGGATTTGCTGTAAGATGTACGCCTGGTCTTCCAGCATGGAAAATTCGTTGACGCGTTTGCCCAGGTGCAGGTCGGAAAGATGAAGTAGTTTCATAAAAATATCCCTCCAAGGACATCCGGTTTCTGTATCCGTGATCCGTCCCTTTCCTGACGCCTGTGTGCTCCCGGACGGACAAAGCGTTTAAAAACCGAAACGCTTTGTCCGCCGGGAGCACACAGCCATCCGTCAAGAGGCCGGACACCGGATATCAGAAAACCGGACTGTATGTTTTCCAAAGCCCTCTGTGTTGTATAGGTTTTATTGATGGTACAGAAGCCGGAAGCTTCCGGCTCCGCGGCCTGACTGACACCCTGACCATCTGGCAGGGCGCGTATCGCGTATAAAGTACGGCAGTCAGCTTGTCTTCAGGGTTTCGTTCATGCTTCCGCTGCGGAACCCGAGAAGGTCCAGGGTGACGTAGGAGAAGCCCAGATCCTGAAATCGCGCTGTGATAGTCTGACGGAAAGATGGTTCCGCAAAGCGGGGGATCTCTCCGGACGGGACTTCGATACGTGCCAGATTTCCGTGGACCCGGACGCGCATCTGGCGGAAACCCTGTTCCATCAGGAACTGTTCTGCCTGCTCGACCATGGAGAGCTTTTCCGGCGTAATGATTTCTCCGTAGACAAAGCGGGAGGCCAGACAGGCATAAGAAGGCTTGTCCCAGGTGGGAAGACCCATTTCCCGGGAGAGCTCCCGGATTTCCGCCTTGGTAAGGCCTGCGTCCCGGAGAGGACTCCTGATGCCCAGCTCGGCGATGGCCCTGTGTCCGGGGCGGTAATCCTGATTGTCGTCCATGTTCGATCCTTCGGCCACGTAAGCCAGATGATTCTGGGCAGCAAGTCTCTGAATATTCTCAAAGAGGGCTTTTTTGCATCGATAGCAGCGGTCCGGCGGATTCTGAGCGAAGCCTTCCACAGACATCACGTCAAAGTCATACTGGATCTGCCGGATTCCCTCCTTTTCGCAAAACGAGCGGGCTTCGCCGCTTTCCCGTTTCGGGAAAGCGCTGGCCGCGGCCGTAATGGCCGCGGCCCTGTCTCCCAGCGCGTCATGGGCAGCCTTCAAAAGGAAGGTGGAATCTACGCCGCCGGAAAAGGCGACGGCCACGCTCCCCAGATTCTTCAGATTTTCCTGTAAAAGGGCATATTTCTGTCTGGTTTCGTCTGTCATATCTGTTTCCTTTCATTATAAAGCAGAACGTCTGTCTCTGTTGCTCCATTTTACTACATTTTCAGGAGCGTGGGAACAGCCAGTTCACATAAGCAGTCTCAGTTCCGTAAGGAGCAGAACTGGAGCCTCGAAGAGGCGGCGGGTGCGCAGGCGGGCGGGTGGCTGTGAATAGTAACATTTAACATGGAATTCCTTCATTTTTACCGGAATATTCCTTGACTTTTTTTCGTTTTTGGGATATAGTGAACGCAGGTTAAGTGTATTTTTGAAGAAGGTTGATTCACATGTTTTTGTAAGTCATCATTCGTTCTGCTGATGCTTTACAAAAACATGTGTTTTTTATTTTCGGAGAGATATGCTGGCCCCTGTGCCGGTCCGATCCGGCGCTGTTATCTTATTTTTATTTCTTTACAGGAGGCATCTTATGAACAAGGGCACAGTTAAGTGGTTCAACGCGACCAAGGGCTACGGCTTCATCACCAACTCTGAGAACGGAGAGGACGTATTCGTACATTTCTCCGGTATCGTAGCAGACGGCTACAAGACTCTGGAGGAAGGCCAGTCCGTTACATTCGACATTACTGAAGGAAACCGCGGACCGCAGGCTACCAACGTTGTAGTAGTAGCGTAAGCTGTTATTACGGGGGGAAAAAGCAGGGCCGTCCCGGCCTATGGGCATCCGGATATACCGGACTCCATGGGCCGGGACGGCCCTGTCTGTTTTCCAGATTTGCCGGCGGCGTGTGTACAAGAAGCCAATACGCCCCCGGCACATGGACGCTACCCTTTTTTAAGCAGCTCCTCATATTCCGGATGCTTTTCAAACCATCTGGCCGCGTAGGAACAGGAAGGCACCGCCTTCAGGTTCCGCTCCTTCAATAGGGATACGGTCTCCTCCATCAGCTTTCCGGCGATTCCCTGCCCCCGCAGAGAATCGTCCACAAAGGTGTGGTTAATATCCACCGTGCCGTCATCCACTTCCGGAAAGGTGACACGGGCCAGCGTCTGTCCCTCCGGGGATTCCAGCGTAATTTCATGTTCTCTTCGGATAAATTCCATGGCGTTTCCTCCTTTTTCCGGTGTCTGCCCGGCTGCCGTTCTTCTAGCGTTCTTCCAGTCTTCTGCCGCATTTGGGGCAGAATTCAAAATCCTCTTCCGTCTCGTAGCCGCAGGCCGGACAGTAACGGAGCCTCTTCTGGCCTGCCCAGCCCCAGCCGGAACTGCCGCCTCTGCGGATCAATGTCAGCTCCTCCGGGCGGATCTCTGTCTGCTCTCCCCGCTGGAGCCTGCGCCCCGCCTGGGAATCCAGCTCGTAAAGGCTTCGGCAGCAGGTGGTTTCCGCATAATATTTTCTGCCCCACTTCAGCACCGGGATAAAAAACAGGCTCAGGCACATATAAGTCACATAGACCCGGTACCGGCCATAGCTTCCGCAGATACCGCAGATGACAGGACCGAAGCTTCCGATTTCCTTCTGATCCGAATTGACTCCAAAGATAAAAAACATGCTGCCTTATCCTTCCTCTGTATTCTCTCCGTCACCACCGGTTCCCTCTCCGGCCAGCTTCAGGAGATCTTCAATTTCCTCCACAGGCATATCCATAAACATGGACAGCTCTTCCACAGAGATTTTCCGTCCCAGATCCTCGGAGAGCTCCTTGATGCCGTCTCTCAAATGATTCAGCCGCTCCGCCAGCAGATCCCCTGCCTGGCGCTCCGTCTGCTGTTCTTCCAGTGCCTGGGAAATCGATGTCCGTATTTCCTGTCTCAGATAGTCGAGAGGCGTCATATCCGCCGGGCGCAGATCAAAGGTCTCCATGGCCAGCATCAGGCCGATATTTCCCTCCTGAACCAGATCGCCCAGAGGCAGTCCCCGCCCGGTAAAGCCTCTGGCTGTCCGCAGCACCTCCGGCAGAAGCTGTTCTGTCAGCCGGGCCTTCGCTCCTCCGTCTCCTTCTTCCTCAGCCTCCCGGCACAGAGCAAGCAGCTCTTCCTCCTCCAGGAAGGTCAGGTATTCCATTTCCTTCTCATATCTCTCAAGAAACGCCTCTTCTTCCGGCGTCAAAGGCGTCTCTTCCTCCGGCTCTTCTTCCTCCTGGGGCACATAGCCCTCCACCGTCACCAGGCGGGAAGCCAGATACCCGAACACCAGCTGCATCTGCTCCTCTGTCAGTTCCATGTCCTTTAAAAATTCCCGGACTTCTTCCGCCCGGATACGGTTCTCTTTTTCCGCGGCCAGCCTGCCCAGCTCTTCCAGCCTTTTCTGAAATTCCTGTTGTTCCATTTTCCGCTCCTATTTCTCCTTTTTCAGCTCGTTTTTATACTCCAGCACCCGGATTCCGTGATACAGAACCCGGTTCACAGGGGTATCGATCCCGAGTTCCTCTCCCAGACGGACCACTGTGCCAGAAAACATTTCCACTTCTGTCTTCCGTCCCCGTTCCAGGTCCTGAAGCGTAGAAGGCTTGTTTTGAGGCGGAAGATTCTTTACCACCTTTTCCTGCTTCTCTATCTCTGCCTCGCCGATATCGATTCCCTTTTTCTGGGCAATGGCGGCCACCTCGCACATGGCGGCCCGGCGGATGATGTTGGCGCTTTCCTCCGTCCGGTAAGCCCCAAAGGGGATGCCAAGGAGGGCGCAGGTCATATTCTCACCCACATTTGCCATATATTTGAACCAGAGTCCCTTCAGCATGTCTGTATTGATTTTATAAGGAATGCGGCAGCGGTCAAAAAGTTCCTTTACTGCCTGTACCCGCGGGCTGTAGGTTTCATTGTTTTTCTCGCCGAAATGCACGAAGCCGGAATCCGGGTCAAAGTCGGCCACGCCTTTGTCCATGACAATGGACACACGCATGAAGGAATAGAGTACATGCTCCCAGCCATAGACGGCCGCCACCCGCTCCTCGCTTTCGATTCCGTTCATGACACAGAGAATCTGGGTCTTTTCTCCCACCTGGTTTGCGATGTCCCGGATGGCCTGGTCAAGCCCCATATCCTTGACTGCCATGATAATCAGATCCGCCGGTTCCCCCTTCTCTCCGGGCTCCACAATGGGAAACCGGTAATTGACGCCGTTTAAGGTCACGCCCTGGTTTTCCAGCCTCTTTTTTCTTTCTCCTTCTGCCATAACCCGGAAATTTCCCGGCTCCAGGCCTGCCTCCAGTCTCGGCGCGAAAAACACGCCCATGGCGCCAAGACCAATCAGAGTCACTTTTTCTATCTTCATGTTCAATTCCCCCTTTCCTTATTCCGCGGCGCCGCCGCTTTCCACAGCTCCCGCCTTGCCGGAGGAATCCCCGCCGGCCGCGGCAGTCATCTTTTCATGCTCCTGGCGCAGCTCCTGATACAGCTCATAAAAGCTCCAGCCGCAGTTATGCTCCGTCAGGACCGCCTTTAAAGCGATAGGCGGCACCTTTGCTTTCCGGAACTGATTCAGCATCTCATTCAGCTTCCGCTCCCCAAACCCGTAAAGCACCAGCATTTTCTCCGGTATCCGGGAAGCGCCGTTGCTTTCTTCCTGAGGTGTCTCCGGCTGTCCCGCCGCACTCTCCAGGCAGCCCTCCGGCTCTTTCTCTGTCTCTTCTTCAAAGCCCGGAAGGCCGGCCAGATATCCCACCTTTTGCTGTATCTGCTCCGGCGTGATATTCCGGATACGGATGCCCAGACGGACCAGCACTCCTTTCAGCTTCTGATCGTCCGCCGATTTTTCCGGCGTATAATACAACACCATTTCTTTTCTCACTGCCATATCGTTTCTCCTTATCTGCAGCCACACGCAGGAGCCATCTCCCGGTTTCTTTATGTTGTCAGCTTCCGGCCGTTTTTCCGTTTCCTTTCTGTCCGTGCAGCTCATAATAAAACGCATATTGCTGCAAGACTCCCGCAAAGCCCTGATACCGCTCAAAGGGAAATCCTTTCGGATACCGCTTCAGCATGGCCTTGATATGAGTGTCCACCGGAAAGGCCTCAATATGATGGAGGGCAAAGAGGCAGATGCAGTCCGCCACCTTAACGCCCACGCCGCAGAGCTTCAGAAGCTCTGCTTTCGCTTCCTCATAACTCAAGGATGGAAGTTCCTCCAGATTCACTTCTTTTTCACAGACCATGCGGGCTGTCTTCACAAGATAGGGCGCCCGGTAGCCGAGCCCCATTTCCCGAAGCTGTCCTTCTGAGGCGGCCGCCAGGGCCTCCGGTTCCGGAAAGCAGCGGTACGGATTTCCCCGGAAATCCTCCGCCTCCCGGCCGAATTCCCCGCAGAGGGCGTCCACGCATTTCTGAATCCGCGGAATGTTATTCTGCTGGGAAATAATAAAGGCTGCTATCGTCTCCCAGAGCTCCTGGCGCAGAATCCGGATGCCGCCTCCCATACGGACTGCTTCCTGAAGATAAAAATCCTCCGGATCAACCGCCTTCTTAATCCCTGCATAATCGGTATGTAAATCAAAATAATTTTCCCAGATTTCTTTCCACTCCTGCTCCGTGCAGGAAAATTGAACCTTTCCTCCCTGCTGGCTGATTTCCAGATACCTTCCGAAAGCTGTCAGCGAAAAGGTATTCTCCGAAAGAGGCCGCAGGCGGAAGCACTGGCCGGAAAGAGCAATCTGGCGGATATCAAAATCGGTAAGTTCTTTTTCAATCATCAGGCGTCTCTCATTTTCTGTATGTCAGCAGCGCCACATTCTCCACTCCCGCCGTATGGGGGAACATGTCCACGGGCTGCACCTTTTGAAGCTCATAGCGTCCGTCCGCGCAGAGGATCTTCAAATCCCGGGCCAGCGTGGCCGGGTCACAGCTCACATAGACGATACGCTCCGGAGCCATGTGAAGCATAGTCTCAAGGCAGGCAGGATCGCAGCCCTTCCGTGGGGGATCGATCACCATCACATCTGCCCGGATGCCGTCCTTTTCGTATTTTTCAGGCAGCACCTCTTCTGCCTTTCCCAGATAAAAATCCACATTTTCGATGCCATTCAGCCTGGCATTCCTGCGGGCATCCTCCACAGCCTGGGGAACAATCTCCACGCCAAACACCTTTCCGGCGCTCCTGGCAAGAAAAAGGGAAATGGTCCCGATTCCACAGTACAGCTCCCACACGGTCTCCCCGCCTGTAAGACCGGCGTAATCCAGGGCTGTCCGATAGAGCTTCTCTGTCTGAGCCGGATTGACCTGATAAAAGGACAGGGGCGAAATCTGATAGCTGATCTCTCCGATTCTGTCAGTAATATAGGTCTGGCCCCGGACAGGAATCACTTCCTCTCCGAGAATTACGTTGGTGGCTTTCCGGTTTACATTCAGGGAAAAGCTGGTCATGCCCGGAATCTTAAAAAAACGATCCGCCAGCTCCTCCACATAAGGAAAACTCCGGCCATTGATCACCAGACAGACCATCAGCTCTCCTGTGGCAAAAGCTTTCCGGATCAGGGCGTGGCGCAGAAGCCCTTTTCCGGTCTTTTCGTCATAGGGCTCGATTCCGCGCTCCGTCATAAAGGCCAGAATCAGCTCCAGAATCTCTTTATTTTCCGGAACCCCGATGGCGCAGTCCGTGCCCGGCACAATCGTATGGGTGCGGCCCGCGTAAAAGCCGGTCACAATCCGGCCCTCCCGGTCACGCCCAAAGGGGAACTGAGCCTTGTTCCGGTAACGGTACGGATCCTCCATGCCGAGAACAGGCAGCACCGGCGGTGCTTCAAAGCCTCCGATCCGAATCAGATCCTCCCGGACCTTCTGTTCCTTGTATTCCAGCTGCTTCTCATAGGAGAGTGCCTGGATCTGGCAGCCGCCGCAGCGCCTGTGGAGAGGGCAGCGGGCTTCTGTCCGGTCTGGAGAAGGAGAAACAAGCCTTTCCAGGCGGGCATAGGCATAGGTCTTCTTCACCTTGGTCAGGCGCACCTCCGCCAGGTCCCCGGGAAGAGCGTCCTTGACAAAAAGAGGGTATCCGTCGATTTTCCCGATGCCCTCTCCTGTACTTCCCATGGTTTCTATTCTGATCTGTACCAAATCATTTTTCTTCAAATTCAGACCTCCGTTGTCCTGCGAAGATTTGACTCAAACAGACGGTTGTAGCCCAGCCATCCCTGGTTCTGCCCTGCCGAGCGGAAGATTTCTTTCAGGGTCTCCATCTTCGCGTCCGTATTGTCCGCCAGATTCAGCGCCATGGCCTCTGCCAGAGCCGGCTTCTTGGGAGACCCGTATTCCAGTTCTCCGTGATGGGCCAGAATACAGTGCTTCAGCTCATTCTCCAGCTTCTTCGGGAAATCCGGAATCTTCCGGGCCCGCTCTCCCACCATCTCGCTGCCCATGGCTATATGGCCGAGAAGCTGTCCCTCGTCTGTATAATCATTTTCCGGGAAATCTGACAGCTCATGCACCTTTCCGATATCGTGGCACATAGCCGCCGTGTACAGCAGATCCCGGTTCAGGAACGGATATGCTTTCAGATAATACTCACAGAGGCGGCAGACACTCAAGGTATGCTCCAGCAGTCCGCCCACAAAGCTGTGGTGCACGGTCTTGGCCGCGGAATGGAATTTGAAAGCCCGGACAAACTCTGTGTCATCCACAAACAGATCCTTCAGCAGGGCTCTGAGATGGGGTTCCTTTACCTGGTCCGCATACTTCAGAAGCTCCCGGTACATCTCTTCAATATCGTTGTCGCTGACCGGAAGATAATCTGCCGGATCATACTCGCCCTCTCTGGCCTTTCTGGCCCGCTTTACATTCAGCTGAAGCGCTCCCTGGAAGCTGGTGGCCTCCGCCATGATCTCCACATAATCCAGGGGGCCGAAGTCCTCAATGCCCTGAGAATTGGGATCCCATATTTTTGCGTCCACAATCCCTGTCTTGTCCTGCAGAATCATATTTTCATAGGCTTTTCCGTTTTTTGTCACGGCAGACTGTCTCTGCTTGCAGAGATAAATTCCGGAAACGCGCTCGCCCTCCCGGATCGTTTCAATATATTTCATTTTCAATCTTCTCTCCTCACCCTGTTTTAAG
This sequence comes from uncultured Merdimonas sp., assembly GCA_944375725.1. GTDB lineage: Bacteria > Bacillota > Clostridia > Lachnospirales > Lachnospiraceae > Laedolimicola. The sequence goes on from CALWAZ010000044.1 coordinate 13,398, forward strand.
CGGCGGCCGGATGGCCGCCGCCGCATTTTTCCCGTTTACCGCAGTACGTCCACAGTCACACTGCACTCGATTTCTTTATATCCGTCCCGTCCCTGGCGCACGATCATCACGCGGATCACCTGGCCTCTGGAAAATTTCAGCATCATTTCCTGAACCTGCGAGATCGAGGTGATCTCTTTGCTGTTGATCTCCGTTATGATATCTCCTGCCTGAATCCCGCTGCTCATGGCCGGTGATTCCGGCTCTACTCCGGACACGTATACGCCTGCGGGAATCCCCTGGGCTTCTGAAATCTCTTCCGTCACATCGATTCCGTGAATCCCCATGTATACCAGAGCCTGGCTGTTTGAAAGGTGCTCGATAACCTCTTTCATATCTGAAATCGCATAGGCCGTCAGAGAATTCTCGTTGGAAGAATTCAGATACGCATCCTCAAGAAGCCCTATGACCTGGCCGTTCAGGTTCAGCAGGACGCCGCTTCCGTTTTCCGAGCGCTCCATATCCGTAATCAGAAGACGGTATTCTCCGTCTATAACGCCCGTCCGGTAACCCGCTGACACAAGCGTCCCGAATTTCACAGAGTCCGCGATCCCGGCCGGACTGCCCACCGCAATCACAGGCTCTCCCGCTTTCAGGCTTTTGGAGCTTCCAAGCTCCGCAATACGGATGTTCTCTCTCGTAGTCTCTCCCACATCCGCCAGATTTACGCTGAGTACCGCCAGATCCGTTATGGCATCATAATTTTTCAGAACCGCGTCCAGGCTGGAACCGTCCGCAAAAGAGGCCTGAATCCTGTCCGCTCCGGCCACCTTGGAATAGGACGTCAGAATCAAAATCTCCACACCGTTATTTCCCACCAGAAGTCCGGAAACCTGGCTGCGGCTTTCATAGGTCTCATTGAACCAGTCGGTATCACTGCTGGAAACCGTCACAGTCGCCAGACTGGCGGAAGCCGCGCTGGCCGCTTCCCTCAGCTCTGCGTAAAGCCGCGCGTAATCATCCAGATCCAGCTCCTGCGGCTCTGTGATCACCACCGGCTCCTGGGTCTGTGTATTCTCCTGAATCTGCGTCTCCTCTTCCTCTTCTTCCTGAGGAATCGTAATCTCTGTCAGCTCCTCTTTTCCGAATGTCCGCTCCATCCAGGGATGCACCATCACAAACACAAAGCAGGCCACCACTCCGCAGACCACAGAAAAAGCCAGCTGCAGCCCCCCGCGGCGCAGCGCTCTGTTCTGATAAAAAGGCTGCTTTTTAATCTTTTCCTTCACAAAGGAAAATTCCTGTTCCTCATGTCGTTTTTCTTCTGCCATATATTCCTCCGGACAACAAAAAACCGCACACTGTAAACAGTTTTATTCTAATACATTTTCTCAGTGGTGTCCAGCAGTTCATATCTTGAGTTTCCCTTCAAAGTAGAGTATACTTTAGGTACTATGAACAGAAAAGCATATCAGACACTTGAATTTTATAAAATCACAGAACGGCTGGCCGGACACGCCGCAAGCGCCGGCGGCCGGAAGCGCTGCATGGAGCTTGAGCCCATGCAGAATATTGACGATATCAACCGGGCCCAGTCCGAGACAGCAGACGCACTGAGCCGCATCTACCGGCGGGGCGGCCTGTATCTGGCCGGCGCGAAGGATGTGCGTCCTTCCTTAAAACGCCTGGAGGTGGGAAGCTCCTTAAATATCCTGGAGCTTCTGGATATCTGCACCCTTCTTGAGACAGCCGGAAAGGCAAAGCAGTACGGACGCCAGAATGAAGAACGGGAGGAGCAGCCCGACACGCTGGACCCCCTTTTCTCTGCCCTGGAGCCCTGCACGCCGCTGACCCAGGAAATCCGCCGCTGCATTCTTTCTGAGGAGGAAATCAGCGACGACGCAAGCCCCGCCTTAAGAAGCGTGCGCCGTTCCATCCGCACAGCCAATGACCGGATTCATTCCACCCTTTCAGGCATGGTAAACGGTTCTGCCCGAACCTATCTGCAGGACGCGGTAATCACTCAGCGGAACGGGCGGTACTGTATCCCTGTCAAGGCAGAATACAGAAGCCAGGTGCCCGGCATGATCCACGATCAGTCCTCCACCGGTTCCACGCTGTTTGTGGAACCCATGGCAGTGGTCCGCCTGAATAATGATTTGAAGGAACTGTATTTAAAAGAGCAGGAAGAAATCGAGCATGTTCTCGAGACCTTGAGCAGCCAGGCTGCCTCCTGCACGGAAGCTCTGGCTCAGGACTATGAGATCCTGACGGAGCTGGATTTCATCTTTGCCAAAGGAAGCCTTGCAAAGGAAATGAAGGCCACCTGCCCTGTATTCAACGAAAAGCGGCAGCTCCTCATTAAGGAAGGCCGCCACCCGCTGCTGGATCCGGCGAAGGTAGTCCCCGTGACGATCCGCCTGGGAGAAGATTATGATCTGCTGATTGTGACAGGACCAAACACCGGAGGAAAGACGGTTTCCTTAAAAACCACGGGTCTTCTGACCCTTATGGGCCAGGCCGGCCTGCACATCCCGGCTGCCCGGAATTCACAGCTTGCGGTTTTTGATGAGGTATACGCGGACATTGGCGATGAACAGAGCATCGAGCAGTCCTTAAGTACCTTTTCTTCTCATATGACAAATATTATCCGGATTCTGAAAGAGGCCTCTTTAAATTCGCTGGTCCTCTTTGATGAGCTCTGCGCCGGAACTGATCCCACAGAGGGCGCTGCCCTGGCCATCGCGATTCTTTCCCACCTGCACAAGATGGGCATCCGCACTATGGCCACCACCCATTACAGTGAGCTGAAGGTCTTTGCTCTTTCCACTGCCGGGGTGGAAAACGCCTGCTGTGAATTTGATGTGGAGACCTTAAGCCCCACTTACCGGCTGCTCATCGGAATCCCCGGGAAGAGCAATGCTTTTGCCATCTCTTCCAAGCTGGGACTCCCCGGCTATCTCATCGAAGACGCCCGGAGCCATTTGAGCGAGCAGAACGAAAGCTTTGAGGATCTGCTGGCCGATCTGGAACACAGCCGCCGGACCATCGAGCAGGAACAGGAAGAAATCCGGGAACACAAGGAAGAGATCCGCTCTCTGAAGGAAGCTCTTGAAAAGAAGCAGGAGAAGCTGGATACTCAGAGAGACCGTATCTTACGGGAAGCAAATGAACAGGCAAGAAAGATCCTTCAGGAGGCCAAGGATTACGCAGACCAGACCATGAAGGATTTCCATAAATTCGGAAAAGCCGGCATCTCCGCCAGTGAAATGGAGGCAGAACGGGCCCGCCTGCGGGAACGCATCAAAAAGACAGAAAAGCATCTGTCTGCCCCCCAGGAAAAGAAGCCGAAGCGCGCGCTGAAGCCTTCCGATCTGCATCTGGGAGATACTGTCCGTGTGCTGAGCCTGAATCTGCAGGGAACCGTCAGCTCCCTGCCTGACGCAAGAGGCAATCTCTTTGTGCAGATGGGAATTCTGCGCTCTCAGGTAAAGCTTTCTGATCTGGAGCTGGTGGAAGAGGCAGTTATCACCTCAAAGCAGTTCCAGAAAAGCAGTACCGGAAAGATTAAGATGAGCAAATCTGCCAGCGTCAGCACAGAGATCAATCTCATCGGCATGACTGTAGACGAGGCTCTCGCTCATCTGGACAAATATCTGGATGACGCCTATCTGGCCCATCTTCCTTCCGTGCGCATCGTGCACGGCAAAGGCACCGGCGCCCTCAGAAAGGCTGTCCAGGGCCTTCTGAAGCGGAACAAATACGTGAAATCTTACCGCCTTGGAGAGTTCGGCGAAGGAGATGCCGGAGTCACCATCGCGACCTTTAAACAGGAGTGATCAAAGAATGGCAGCAAAGCAGAAAATCTTAATCGTCGATGACGATGCAAATATCGCAGAGCTTATCTCTCTGTATCTGACCAAAGAATGTTACGAAACCATGATTGTAAACGACGGAGAGGAAGCCCTGTCCGTCTTTGGCACCTTTCAGCCCAATCTGATTCTGCTGGATCTGATGCTTCCGGGCATCGACGGCTATCAGGTATGCCGGGAGATCCGTGCCAAATCCTCCACGCCCATCATCATGCTTTCCGCCAAAGGGGAAGTCTTTGACAAGGTGCTGGGCCTGGAGCTGGGCGCTGACGATTATATCATCAAGCCCTTCGATTCCAAGGAGCTGGTGGCCCGGGTCAAGGCTGTCCTGCGCCGCTATCAGCCTGCCAAGCAGGAAGCTCCCAAATCTACCGCCAAGATCGTGGAATATCCGGATCTGGTGATCAATCAGACCAATTATTCGGTGCTGTACCAGGGACATCCCGTGGATATGCCTCCCAAGGAGCTGGAGCTTTTATATTTTCTTGCCTCCTCTCCCAACCAGGTATTTACCAGGGAACAGCTTCTGGACCATATCTGGGGATATGAGTACATCGGCGACACCCGGACTGTAGACGTACATATCAAGCGTCTGCGGGAAAAAATCAAGGATCATCCCTCCTGGAGCCTGGCTACTGTATGGGGAATCGGCTACAAGTTTGAGGTTAAAGGATAGGCTGCCATGAAGCATTCACTTTATCTTAAGTTCATACTGACCTATCTGGTATTTGGTCTGCTGGGCTTCCTGGTCATCGCTACCTTCAGCTCCCGGATGACTCTGAACTACCTGACCGGGCGGCAGGCTGAAAACCTGTACCGGGAAGCCAATTATATTTCCACAAATTTTGTGCGGAGCTACTATTCTGACAGCCCGAACGCGGCATCTCTGGAATCTATCCACTCCCATTTTCAGGCTCTCGATACCTACCTGAACGCTTCCATCTGGCTTCTGAACGCAGACGGAACCCTTCTCGTAAATTCGGACACCAGCCTTCAGGATGAGCCGGATACGGTCATCGAAGATTTCGATCCGACGGATATGGGAAGCAGCTATTATACCATCGGCGATTTTTACGGACTTTTTGATGAGGAGACTCTTTCTGTGGCCACCCCCATCACCTACAATTTCCGGCCCCGCGGATATGTGCTGATTCACATGCCCATGTCTCTGCTCACTGCGGAACGGGACGGCATTCTGAATGTGATCTATCTGACCCTGCTTCTTATTTTTGCTCTGTCTCTGATGATACTGGCTGCTTTTACCGTCACCGTGTACTGGCCCCTGAAGAAAATCACCGAGGCCGCCCGCCAGTATGCCCAGGGCAATTTCAAATACCAGCCGGAAATCTATGGCGAGGATGAAATCGGCCAGCTGGCTGCCACGCTGAATTACATGGCCCATGAGCTGAACGAGACAGATGAATACCAGAAAAAATTCGTAGCGAATATTTCCCACGATTTCCGCTCTCCCCTGACCTCCATCAAGGGCTATGTGGAAGCCATGCTGGACGGCACCATTCCGCCGGAAATGCAGGAGAAGTACCTGAAAATCGTTCTGATGGAGACAGAGCGGCTCAACAAGCTGACCAGCGGCCTTCTGACCTTAAATTCCTTTGATACCAAAAAGAACCGTCTGGACATTACAGATTTTGATATCAATACCCTGATCAAAAACACCGTCTCCTCCTTCGAGGGACAGTGCACCGCCCGCCATATCTCCATCGAGCTTCTGTTCGACGCCAGAGAGCAGTTTGTCTCAGCGGATATGGGAAAAATCCAGCAGGTCATGTACAATCTTCTGGACAATGCCATCAAGTTCAGTCCCAACGATACCAAAATCACCATTGAGACGACACTGCGGCATGAAAAGGTCTTCATCTCCGTCAAGGATCAGGGCATCGGCATTCCCAAAGAGAGCATGAAAAAAATCTGGGAGCGCTTCTACAAAACAGATTCCTCCCGGGGCAAGGATAAAAAAGGGACAGGCCTGGGCCTGTCCATCGTGAAGGAAATTATTACCTCCCACGGAGAGCATATCAATGCCATTTCCACCGAGGGGGTCGGGACGGAATTTATCTTTACGCTGCCCCATGTGCATGAAGAATAAGGAGCTGTTTTACAGCTCCTTTTTTAATATCTCGCCAACTCCTCCGCCGGTATGAATTAGATAAAATTCTTCTTTTGTATATCCAGTCTCTTCCATTGCTGTAAAAGCCACCGCGTCGAAGGCTGAAATAAAGCACAGTGTACTCGCAGAGGAAATAATCCCCCATTTGTCCGGCTCCCGATCTATCTTAATCTTCAGCACGATATCTGCCTCTTTTCCAAGCTTCGACTCCTCGTTTTCGGTCACCCCGATAACAGTAAGCCCTTTTTTCTTCGCTGCAGGAAGATAATTCAAAATCTCCTGAGTATTGCCGCTTTTACTGAGAAGAACCAGAATATCTCCCTGCTGCATGGCTCCCATACCTCCATGAATGGAATCCGCCGGTGAGAGAAAGAATGCAGGAATCTCTACTACACAAAGAGTATGGGCAATCCGTTTTGCCGCCATTCCAGCTGTACCGCAGCCAGCCAGAATTACCTTTCTTCCATTCTTTTTTACAGCGCAAAATAACTCTGTAATCTGCGACAAAATCTCATAATCTATCCGGTCCGCTGCCCTGCTGATAGTCTCAGCTTCTTCTTTCATAATCTGTTTTAATCTGCTTTTTCTGTCCATCTGGTCAGCCCTCCAATTCCAATCCACTCTGAAGGCTCAAAAGGCGGATCCCAGAAGATGTTCGGAACACATTTCTGCAAAAAATTTTTATCTGCTCTGGACTTTGTTCATTTTCATAGGAATTTACCAGATAGTCTGCTTCCAGAAGAATCTGATAATCCATTCCCTCCACATGAGCATATGTATGATGATGTCCTACCAGCCAGCATACACGCTCTGTCAGCTCTTTTTCATATCCCAGTTCCTTCAGAAGTTTCTCTGCCAGAGGCGGTCCTTCCTCCTCCTGCTGTTTCCCTTTACAATGTCCATATTTTCCCAGGCAGCTTTTGATTCCGATATCATGGACAAGCGCTGCTGTCTCCAGAATTTCCTGAGTACCGCTGTCCAGCCCCTCCATTTCTCCGATCAGTCTTGCAAAACTCCATACCTTCAGAAAGTGCTGAATCCGTTCTGCAGAACCCTGATCAAACTCTATCATTGCCTCCATCAATTTTCTATGTCTTAACTGTTTTTCTCTTACTGCTTCTGTCATTTTTTCCATCCCCTCATGGGCTCCTCATAAAGTTTTTCCGGCATCCGGATCTGAACACAGCCGCCATCTACCGCCAGCGTTTCCCCAGTAATTCCATCACTGTCATCAGAAGCCAGAAACAGCACGGCCGGGGCAATTTTTTCCGCCGTATTAAGCTCCGGAAGAGCTCCCATTCTCCGAAAGCTTTCCAGCACATAATCCGGACGTTTTTCTCTATCTGTCACGGTTGTTCCTGGTGCCACCGCATTGACACAGATTCTATAGCCGCCCAGTTCCAGGGCCATAGCCCTTGTCAAATTGACTACAGCAGCCTTCGCCGCACAATATACGCTCATTCCCCGTTCTCCGTAATAAGCGGCAGTAGAGGCAACATGAATAATCTTCCCAGCTTTCTCCATCTCGATCATCTGTTTTGCCACAGCCTGGGACAAAAAATAAAGAGATTCCAGATACTTGCTGAGACCCTTTCTAAAATCGTTTCTTGTTACGGTAAGAAACGCCTCGTTTTTCCACCATGCCGCATTATTTACCAGAATATCGGTTCCTCCAAAGGAAGCTTTCATCTTTTCTGTCAAAAGCTCAGGAGCTTCCTCTCGATACAGATCACAAAGGAAATAGTCTGCTGTACCTCCCGCCTCGAGAATTTCCCGAACCGTTTCCTCACAGCGGACTCTGTCGCGTCCAGTTACCATAACGCAGGCGCCTTCTGCAGCAAACAGCCTTGCTGCTGCTCGCCCAATTCCACTGCTGCTGCCTGTAATTAGCGCTGATTTTCCCTTCAATTTTCCTGCTTTCACACTCTGCCTCCCCGCTTTCGAAGTTCACGCTGTGTCTTCCATTATACCGCTCCAGTCTGTGCTTTGTTCTTTTTTCCTCCACTGCGCAGAGTAACAGCGGCCTGTACCATAATCACAATCAACAGTACCGCGCCGACAACCACATCAGACCAGACTGCATCCAATATGTTCTGCATACTGAAAATATTGGAAAAGGAAGACATGATAAGGGTGCCAATAAAACTTCCCGAGACTTTTCCGACACCTCCTGTAAGCTTTGCGCCTCCCAGTACCACTGCCGCTATGGCATACATCTCATATCCTGTCCCGGCCAGAGGAGAAGCCACCCCTACACGTGAAGTATAAATCATTCCTCCGATACAAGTCAACACACTGCACAAAATATGCGCTGTAATCATAGTCTTTGGCACACTGACCCCCATCATATTAGCAGCCTCTCGATTTCCGCCCACAATATACATAGAACGCCCTATAAAGCGCCGTTTTAACACAAAAGCTACAATCAGGGTCGCTGCCACAAACAGGAGCAGCGGAAGTGGGATAAGATTTCCAAAGGTCAGACGCCCCAGAGCCAAAACAGGCACCGGTATCACATCAATTTTATAGGTTACTTCATTACAGAACATCTGTACCAGTCCCCGGACAAACATCTGGGTCGCAAGCGTGGCTATAAAAGCCGGGATTGAAAGCTTTTCAATCAGCACTCCATTGATAAAACCGATTACAGCTCCCGCAAGAAGAGGAATAATAAATGCCAGAATAATATTGTATTGTGCCATATACAGCATCAGATATCCGGACAGCGCAAATGCAGAAGCCACACTCAGATCAATAGAACCGCAAAGTACCACAAACGTCATGCCAATCCCGATAAATCCCATTAAACTGGAAGAACGCAGAAGATTCGTCAGATTTTCGGGAGATATAAAGGTTCTCTGTACACAGACTCCGATGATTAATACGATGATAAGTCCTACCAGAGCAATATTGCTGCTGAAAAATGTTTTTACTTTATTCATCATTTTCCCTCCTTCTAGCGAGAACGCTTGCCTATGCCATGGAAATAAAGCGCCGCCAGAATAATGCATGCTTTCAGCATCAGAGTAACAGGATAAGATACATTATTCATATTGCACATCATGGTAATCAGCTGAAGCACAAATGCACCACAGGTTGTTCCCACAATATTAGGATATCCTCCGTCAATGGGAGTTCCCCCAATCAGCGCTGCCGCTATTGCATCAATCTCCATATCTGTACCAATAGTGGAGGGGTGGGCGCTGGATACCACTCCTGCCTCCAGCATACCTGCTGCCCAGGAAAGAGCTGCCGTAATCGCATAACAGAAAACCACAATTTTTACTGTATTGATTCCACAGTTTCTTGCGGCCACTGGATTATTTCCATATGCCTCAATTCTGGAGCCCAGCTTCATTTTATTTACAATAATATACACTATTGCAACTGCAGCAATCAAAATAAAAAAATGTACCGGAATATGGCCAAAAACCGGCTTTGTAAAGAAGGCCGTCAGCCGTGGCGCTGTATAAGTCACATTTGCTGCGCCGCTTATTCCTTTCGCCATACCACGCATAGCGTACCGAAGCGCCAAAGTTACCACCATAGGAAGAATAGCCAGCTTTGACACCGCCACCCCAGCCAGACATCCAAACGCAACTACCAATACAATGGAGAGTACAATCAAAAGCGGAGACTGATGTACAATTCCCAATGCCGCCAGTACCGCTCCAAGAGCCATGGCAGAGCCAACCGAAATATCAATACCACCCGTTGCGATAACCAGAGACATGCCAAGCGATACCAGGCAGATTCTCGTCACCTGTTTAAAAAAGTTATTGAAGGTAATCCAGCTCAAAAAATTATTTGTGGCAAATATATTAACAACCAGCAGCACCAGAAATAAGATCAGAGCAATATGTTTTTTCAGAAATACCAAATCTAAATGAAAGCTTCTTTTCTCTGTCATCAGTCATTCCCCTTTCCTGTCGCAATGGTTTCCATAATGCTCTTTTCCGAAATTTCCTGTCCCGTCAGTTCACCCATTATTTTTCCATCGCGCAGAACTAGAATTCTGTCACAGTTTCGTACCAGCTCCGCCATCTCAGAAGAAATAAACAAAATACTGATTCCCTGATCGGAGAATTCATGAATCAGTTTTTCAATCTCAGCTTTAGCACCCACATCAATGCCGCGGGTAGGCTCGTCCAGAATGATCAATTTAGGATGAATTGCCATCCACCGGGAAAGAATAACCTTCTGCTGATTTCCTCCTGACAGATTTTTAATCAGTTGTTCTCCACTGGGTGTTTTAATCAGAAGCTTCTTTATATAATCTTCGGATAACTGTTTTCTTTTTCTGGAATTTATGAATCCTCCTCTGGAAATCTGATCCAAAGAGCAGATTGTCAAATTATTCTGTACACTTACATCCGGGAAAATTCCTTCTTCCCTTCGATTTTCTGTACAGAAGGCCAGCCCCTCACGGATGGCATCCTCCGGAGACTTAATACGCACTTTTTTCCCGCTCACAAAAATCTCTCCAGAATCGGGCATATCACAGCCAAAAATGATTCTGGCCGTTTCGGTGCGGCCTGCTCCAAGAAGTCCTGCCAGGCCCAGGATCTCTCCCTTTTTGATTTTAAAGCTTACATCATTTACATAAGGAACCCGAATCAGATTTCTGACCTCAAGAACCTCTTCTTTATCTTCGAAATCACGGACAGGAAGAGTACGTTCCAGCTTGACTTCCTTTTTTCCGAGCATTGCTTTCAACAATTCATATTCTGACAGTTCTTCCGTCTTCCATGTACCTACATAGTGGCCATCCTTCAGGACCGTAATTCTGTCACATTTTCGATATACCTCATCCAGTCTATGAGAAATAAAAATCATTGATACGCCTTTTTCTTTCAGTTTATCCATGATACCAAACAAAATCTCGACTTCATTGGTATCCAGTGAAGAGGTAGGCTCATCCATAATCAGCAGACGGCTGTTAAAATTCACAGCGCGAATGATGGATATAATCTGCTGTTTCGCAGTACTATAAGTATTCAGCGGTCTTTTCACATCAATGTCAATTCCAATTTCATCAATCAGGGCCTGCGCATCCTCATGCATTTTCTTCCAGTCTATTCCCGAGCTGTTATACGGATAATGTCCCAGAAAAATATTTTCACTTACCGTCAGATATGGAATCATATTCAGTTCCTGATAAATTGTACTGATTCCTGCCTTCTGTGCGCTCAATACGGTAGTAAAATGTCTCTCTTCTCCCCGGAAAACAATAGTTCCGGCATCTGCTTTGTAAAGGCCGGTGAGAATTTTGATAAGTGTTGATTTTCCAGCTCCGTTTTCCCCCATCAGAGCATGAATCTCTCCCTCTTTTACGGAGAATTCAATATTGTCAAGCGCTCTTACTCCTGCGAATTCCTTCGTCAGTCCATGCACTTCCAGTATGTTTTCGCTCATATCATCGCTCCTCTTTATAATAAGAGACTGCTGAAACAGGCAGCAGTCTCTTATTTCCATCTTCAGCTGACAGGCAACCGGATTTTAGAATCCCAAATTATAATTTGCGTCGACATTTGTTGCATCTACCAGCACGTCTTCCACTGCATAGAAAGTATCCAATGTCTCGCCTGCTATTCCAGCTTCAATTCCATCAAATACCATATCCGCAAATCTCGGATTACAGGTAACTGTTGCTGAAACAGTTCCGGCCTTGATAGCATCGAAGGTTTCATACATGCCGTCTACACCAATGATATATACGTCCTCGTTGACAGTCAGGCCGGCAGACTGGCAGGCCAGTGATACGCCAAGAGCCATCTCATCATTATGGCAGTAGAAAGCGTCAATCTCTCCTCCGGTAGACTGCAGAAGATTTGCTGCTACTTCCTGTGCCTCAGTACGTGAGAAATTCGCTGTCTGCTGTGCTACAAAATCAAAGTTTCCTTTCTCTTCCGCTACATTGTGGAAGCCCTGAGAGCGGTCACGTACATCGGTTCCTCCAAGGATTCCCTGAATTTCTGCTACCTTAATGGTATCGATTCCCTTCTCTGTGCAGGCATTATAAGCCCACTCTCCAGCCAGTTCGCCTTCTCTTACGAAATCAGACGAATAGAAGGTTACATAATCCACACCCGGAACCCCGTTGGATCCTCTGGACTTCATAATAACCGGAACTCCTCTTTCCTTGCATGCGTCCAGCGCCGGCTGAATGGCATCTCCATCGATTGCTGTAATTACAATGACATTGCAGCCCTGTGCCAGAAGAGACTCTACATCCGAAAGCTGCTGCTCTGTATCACCTTCTGCATTTACGATAGTGATTTCATATCCACGCTCATCAGCTACTTCCTGCATATTGTCACTCTCTACTGTACGCCAGGTACTTGCAAGATCTGCCTGGGAATATCCTACATGAAGATCCTCCAGCGCCGGCCAAACCCATTCTGTAGCCTCTGCCGCATCTGCTCCGGATGACGCGTCGGCAGCATCTTCTGCGTCTGTGTCAGCGGTTTCCGCCGTATCCTCTGTCGTTGTCTCAGCTGGCGCATTATTATCAGTTGTCTCTCCTTCCATGGATGTGCCGCAGGCTGCCATAGAGAATACAACCGCCAATGAGAGAAGCATCGCAATTACTTTTTTCATAAAATCATACCTCCGCTTATTCTTTCTGTAAAACTCCCTTTCGCTCGCATTTGGAATTCCTTTTGCTACATTTAACTTTATCATTGCGAAGTGTTGGAGTAAATATTGTCATGCATTTTTTACTATTATTACTCTTTTACTTGCTGCTTTTTATGAAAACTGTCTGTTTTTTCGTCATTTTTTACAGTTTTCTCTTTTTTGCCGCTTCATTTTCAGTATCTTACTTCGTTTTTTTACTTCATTTCACTAAGACGTTTTCCTACATCTCCTCCTGGATGTATCTTTAAAAATCCCTCCTGGGAAAAACCTTTCAGCCGCGAGATCACAATAGCGATAGCATCAAATACTGCCAGGGTTCCGATAATACTGCCCGTTGCCAGAACATTGTATTCATCAGGCTCCTTCTCCACACGAATATTCAGCATCAGGTCACTCTCTTTCGCCATATAGGATTCCTCATTTTCTGTTACGGCAATCAAAAGTGCTCCTCTTTCTTTGCAGGGAGCGACCATCTCATCCAATTCTCTGGTATGCCCGCCTTTGGAAAGCAGAATCAAAATATCATCTTTCTGTACTACACCCATTCCTCCATGAAGAGCATTGGATGGAGACAGAAAAAGAGCAGGACAATCCACACAGCTTAATGTGTGCTCTATTTTCTGAGCAGCCACTCCGGATGTTCCGCATCCAGACAGAATCACCTTTCCGCGGCAGTTCATCAGCGCATCAATAACCTTTTCAATCTGTTCCTCAGATACTGTCTTTTCCAGCTCTGCAATGATTTCCGATTCACACTGCAGCGTATGTAACACAGATTTTCTGATATCCATCAGGCCTTCTCCTCCTTTTTATGCTGTCCATAATAAGCGTTGGGACCAAATTTACGGTTATAATGCTTCATTTTAATGTTGTCTCTGATCAGTTCACACTGACCCTGGGTAGCAATATAATCAAAAATCGCCATCTTAGAAATGTATTCCAGGACCTGAGCATGCATCACGGCTGCGTGAGGCGTTTTCCCCCAAGTGAACGGAGCATGACTGTGTACAAGGACCGCCTGCATCTCAATACAGCTGCGGTTTTCAAATTCCTCCAGAATCACCTTCCCTGTGTTCGTTTCATAGGCTTCTTCAATCTCTTCTGTTGTCATTAAACGTGTACACGGAATATCTCCATAAAAATAGTCACAGTGCGTTGTACCATAACAGGGAATATTCTTTCCCATCTGTGCCCACATTGTGGCATACTGAGAATGAGTATGAACAATACCGTGTATACCCTTCTCATGAAATGCCTTATAAAGCTCAATATGAGTATTCGTATCTGTGGAAGGAACATAGGTGCTGTCTACCACATTTCCATTCATATCCACCGGTACCATCTGCTCCGGACGCAGTTCCGCATATGGCACTCCACTGGGTTTTATTATCATCAGCTGTCTCTCCTCATCAAAGCCTGATACATTTCCCCAGGTGGAAATAACAAGCTTTTTCTCCACCAATTCCATATTGGCCTCGTAAACCTCTTTTTTCAGTGTTTCCAAATTCATGTCATAAAACCTCCTTCAATTTTATCATTTAAATTCCCTGCCTTTGATCTTGTTCATCTCCAGGAATTTAGATGTACTGTTTAAATGCTTGGTATAATCCTTTTCCGAACGGACCAGCAGTGTCAGATATAATGTGTCTATGATCATCTGTTCTGCCATACGTCTGGCCACAATATCCCGTCCTACCGTCACATCACTGGTCGCAATAAAAAGATTAATGTCCGACAGCTTTAAAAGCGGTGATTTGCTCATTTTGGTAATGCAGATAATGGTAGCTCCTCTTTCTTTTGCAATCCGCATGGCATTTACCACGGTTCTTGATTTTCCCTCATAAGAAATCGCGACCGCAACATCACCAGGCTTCAGATTGCTGGCTTCTATCAGCTGCATTACTGCGTCCTGCTGGGCAGAACCAGGGATACCAAGTCTGTGAAATTTAAAATAGAACAGCTGGCAGATAGCCGCTGAATCTCCAGCGCCAAAGAAATGAATGGATTTTGCCGCCAGAAGAGCCTGTGCCGCCGCTTCGTAGGCGTCAGCATCCGCAAGAAGAATCGTGTCACTCAAACTCTGCATATTACTTTTATAGACCTTATGCAGATTATCCAGCACTGAATCTTCCTTTCGTATCTCTTCCACTGTAGTAATATTGCTGTCATTCAAAGCATTGGCAAACGCCCGTTTCATATCTGTGAATCCAGAATATCCCATCTTTCTGCAGAAACGAATTACAGACGCATCACTGCTATCCGTTTCTCTTGCCAATTCCGCCAGTGTCATAAAGCAGATCAGTTCCGGTTTTTCCAGAAGCGCCTGCGCAACTGCCCTCTCTGCCCGCGGCAGCGTAGGAATTAAAAATCGCAGTTTCACAATAAGTTCGTTCACTCAGTTCCTCCTTTAATCCTTATCCCTGAAAGCCTGATAAGCATCCCAGACACAATCCAGGGCTTCTACGGTTTTTGTGTATAATGCGTACTTCTTATTATACACCTCCACATTCTCAGGAATAGGATTCACCCTCTTCGCCACGCGGCTCATACGGGCTGCGGCCGCTGCTACACTATCATATTCTCCCGTAGCCGCAGCTGCTGCAATGGCACAGCCCAGCGTGCCTGTTTCATTCACGTCCGCTGTTTCAACAGGAAGGTTCATGACATCTGCAAACATCTGAGTCCAGACTTTTGATTTTGCAACTCCTCCTGTCAGCCGGATCACTTCCGGCTTTCTCTGATAGGATTCCAGAAGCCTTTCCAAATCTACTTTATGGGAAAACGCAATTCCCTCATAAACTCCCCTCGCCATATGGCGTCGTGTGTGAAAGCTGGTCATGCCCACAAAACTTCCCTTTGCATTGGGATGCGCATTACTGCCCAGCAGAAAAGGCAGAAAGACAGGACAAGCCTCCTGAACCGGAATTTCCTCCACCCAGCTGTTTAATACATCATAAATGCTTTTTCCTTCTTTTCTGCATTGCTCTGCCGCTTCCGGAAGAAGCTCTCTCACAAACCATTCATTATTTCCCGCAGACGTGGGAGACCCCACTTCTATCAGATAATATTCTGGAAGCGCAAACACTGAATTCCTTGTATACTTCAAGAAACTTTTTTCTGTCACCGGCTTTCTTGAAATGTATAGAGCCACACTCCAGGTTCCCGCTATCATGCAGATCTTGTCCTCTGTCAGCACATCTGCCGCCAGCATACATGCATCCAAATCAAAGAATCCTCCGGCTACTGGTGTACCTTCCCGCAGTCCCGTTTTCTCTGCCGCCTCTTTTGTCACATGGCCGCATATTTTGGCCGCCTCACAAAGCGGGGGAAGCGCTTCTCTGTAATCCTCCAGTCCGAACAGCTTTAAAAGCTCCATATCATAATCCCGGGTATGCATATTAATCAGATGCGCGCCAGAATAATCGCCAAGTTCCGCCCTCGCTTCTCCCGTAAGCCGAAACCGGATATAATCTTTGGCTTCAAATATCCACTGAATTTTTTTCAGGCATTCCGGTTCATGATCCCTCAGCCACGCCAAAAGCGCTACCGGCTGGCAGGAAATTGCGCGCTGGCAGGCAATTTCCTGAGACCTCTCCAAAGTTCCATCTTTTTCCCATCTTTGAGGATATTTCCAGGCACGATTATCCGTTGAAATAATGCCGTTTCTCACAGGCTTCCCGTCTTTTCCCCAAAGATAAAGCCCTTTTCCATGTCCGCATACTGCCAAGCCTGCCACATCCTCCGAATGCACTCCGCTCTTTTCCAGGACACTTCGAATCACTGCGCAGTTTGCCTCCCACATTTCTTCCATATCACGCTCAATAAAATCAGGAGCCGGAACAATCATCTTGGTTGCCATGGAAGCTACACAAATTTCCCTGCCCTCCCGATCATAAAGAGCCGCCTTTGTAGTTGTTCCACCATTATCCAGTCCCAGATAATACTTCATTTATCTGCACCCCTTTTCTATCAATCTTTTTTTCTTTCCAAACCTGACACTGCTCTGTCAAATACCTCTTCTATCCATTTTTTCGCTTCCTTGACAAGCTTTCTGTCATCCTGTCCCTGTTTATGCCACATCTCAATCATATACGGACCCGTATACCCCAGACTCTCAAGTCTGGAAAAGCACGCTTCAAAATCCACACACCCTTGTCCAAACGGAATATCCCGAAATACACCCGGCTGTTCCTTCGTTCTGCAAAGCGTATCCTTTACATGTACCCCTACAATACTGTGAATACCAGCCTCCAGCTCATCCGGCACATCAAGCCCCCATGCTGCCAGATTTCCCAGATCCGGATATACCTTATACCAGGGAGACTGTATCTTTCTTTCATACACCAAATGTTTCCTGACACTGTTCATCAATTCAATATCCATAATTTCCATTCCCAGCATCACCTGGTACTTTGCCGCTTCAGAAGCCGCCCACGCCATTCCTTCTCCGAAACGCCTGACACTATCCTCCGTAGAGGGCTCATAATATACATCATATCCTGCCAGCTGTATCACACGAATTCCCATCTTGTCCGCAAATACAAGAGCCCGCTCCATAATATCCGCAGCTTTTCTTCTGATATCCGGATCTGCGCTTCCAAAAGGATAACGTCTATGCCCGCTTAGGCACAAAGATTGAAGATACACACCTGCCTTTCGCGCCGCGTCCTGTATTTCCCAGAGTTTTTCATCACTCGCATAAAGCCGGGACAGTCTTTCATCGGTCTCATCTATACTAATCTCCAGAAAATCAAACCCCAGCTCCCTTACCTTTTCCATTCGCTGATACCAGTCATCTCCGGCATCCAGTGCTTTCTCATAAATTCCCAGAAGATGCTTTCCTAACACGTTCTACCATTCCCTTCCTGTCTTCCGAGGCAAAAAACGCCCTTCCCATAATCACTCTGCCCGCTCCGTTCCGAATACAGGCAGCTGCCCGTTCTTCATTTAAACCTCCATCTACAGCTATTCTGCACTCCGGTCTACATCTGTCCAGCATCTTGCGTACTCTGCGGATCCTTTCATATACTGTTTCCTGAAAAGCCGCCCCTTCTGTTCCCGGCGCACAGCTCATCATCAAAATTTCGTCTATAAAAGGGAACAGCTCTTCCAGAGCATCAAGTTCTGTCCAGGGAGACACTGCCAGCCCCGCCTCCATTCCGGCTTTCTGGATCTGTAAAAAACAGCCTTTCAACACGTCTGCTTCTGCTGCTTCCGCATGAAGTGTCAGTCTCCGAAGTGGAATTTTCAAAAAATCCTGAATAATTTGTGGAGTCAATTCAGCCATCAAATGAACATCACCACACATGGCATCCCACTCTGTCATCTGTCTAATCCAAGGCTGGCTGAAGCCAAACAAGGGAACAAAATGTCCGTCCATCACATCCAGATGCACAGAATCTGCTCCGCTTTTCCGAACCAGTTCCAGCTCCTTCTCCATCATAAAAAAGTCTGCCGCAAATGCTGAAATGCTTACTTCCGCCATTTGATTTTTTCTCCTTTGCCGCTCATTCACTTCAATTAAATCGTATCAATTCAAAGCGTTGAAGTAAATGAAGGCATAGTTTTTTTCCATTATGCCCAATAACGCTCTCTTTTTATCAATCACATTCATTTAAATTTGTGCAAAACACAGAATTCTTCAAAATTTATGCTCCAATTTGAATTATTTCAATTTTCATTTTACTCCGCATTTCCCATATTTTTTCATATCCTCCTGTTTCTTCCGTTTACCTGAACTTAGAGTCACTGACTGGTAAAAGAAAGAACAAGGATGCATGCTTGTAAAACAAGGGCAGAATATTGTATAATAGGGAAAACTTTTATGACATAGACAGCAATCTGCAGTCGAAGGGATTCTTATGGCAAACACAGATTTAAAACGGAACTGCCTGATCACCATCCTGGCTCTGCTCCTGGCCACTCTGGTTTCCTGGCTCTTTTACATGGCCACAGGCAGTACAAACAATATTTCTATCATTTACGTACTGGCAGTGGCTCTGATAGCCCGGTACAGCAGCGGATACACCCCCGGAATTCTGGCATCGGTGGTCAGCGTATTTATCGTAAACGCGGTATTTACCTATCCATATGGAACCCTCAATTTTACCATGGCAGGATATCCGCTGACCTTTCTCGGCATTCTGAGCGTATCTATTATTACCAGCGCCACTACGACCCATCTGAAAAGCCAGGCGCGGCAGATTCAGGAGCAGGAACGGCTGCTTCTGGAAGCAGACAAGGAAAAAATGCGGGCCAACCTGCTGCGGGCCATTTCCCACGATCTGCGGACGCCGCTGACTGCTATTATTGGCTCCAGCTCCGCCTATCTGGAAAATAAGGATGAGCTGTCCGGAGCGGAGCAGGACGCGCTGGTGAGAGGAATTCAGGAGGATGCCAACTGGCTTCTGCATATGGTGGAAAATCTTTTGACCGTAACCCGGATCGACGCGGATACCGCCAGTGTGGTAAAAACAGAGGAATCTGTAGAAGAGGTCGTGGCCGAAGCTGTTACAAGGCTGAAAAAACGTCTTCCGGATGTATCCGTGAAAGTCAAGGTCCCCGATGAGTTTTACATGATTCCCATGGACGCCACACTGATTGAGCAGGTCATCATCAATCTTCTGGAAAACGCCGCCCGCCATTCGGGTTCCTCGGAGCCCATCGAACTGAATGTCTGGCCAAACGGAAACTCCATGCAGTTCGACATTATTGATTACGGGAAAGGGATTGAAGAGGAGCGTCTGTCTTCCATTTTTGACGGAGACGCCGCCTACAGCAGGACAGGCAGCAGTGAAGCTTTCAAGGGCATGGGGATCGGCCTTTCCATCTGCAAGACCATCATTTCCGCCCACAAGGGAACCATTACCGCTGAAAATCACAGCCGGGGCGCAAAGTTTTCCTTTACGCTGCCCATGTGAATTCCTCTGGTACGGGCTCTGAACATCGCCAGACATTAAGGATAAAATAAAAAATATGAAATACCAGGCAGCCCCGCCGTCCGGAGTCTGTCTGCCGGCACAAATTAGGAGACTTAAGTTATGAGCAAGCTTTCTGTACTGATTATCGAAGATGAAGAGAATATCTGCAATTTTATCAAGACCTCTCTGAAGCCTCAGGGGTACAAAATCACCACCGCCGCCACAGCGGCAGAAGGGTTGACTATCGTAAACAGCGGAGGCTGCGATCTGGTTCTTCTGGATCTGGGGCTTCCCGATGAGGATGGTCTGGAAATCATCCGCCAGGTACGCTCCTGGTCCAGCCTTCCTATCATCGTAATCTCAGCCAGAACGAAAGAGCAGGACAAGGTTCACGCCCTGGATGCCGGAGCAGATGATTATATCACCAAACCCTTCGGCACTGCTGAGCTTATGGCCCGCATCCGGACTGCCCTGCGGCACAGCAACCGGCTGGATTCCGACACAGAGCTTTACAAACGGCCCTATGTCTGCGGCGATCTGACTGTGGACTTTGACAAACGCCTTGTATTTTTGAATGGAGAGAGCATTCATCTGACCCAGATTGAGTACCGTCTTGTCTCTCTTCTGGCCCGAAACGCCGGCCGTGTCCTGACCTATGACAGCATTCTGACGCAGATCTGGGGACCTTACATCGAGCGCAACAACCAGATTCTGCGGGTAAATATGGCCAATGTCAGAAGAAAGCTGGAAAAGAATCCCGCAGATCCTCAGTATATTTTCACAGAAGTGGGGATTGGATACCGGATGGCAGAAGAGACACCCAAAGGAAAAGACGAGACTGGAAAAGATGGAAAAGAAAAGGCCGATTAAATATCCGTCTGAACAGATACACCCTGCCGGAAATTCCGGCAGGGTGCATTTTTAAGCAGAAAATTTTCTAATATACCGCTCCGTCTCTTCCATGATTGTATGGAGAATTTCCAAATCCTTCAGCGCGTCTCCCGTTTCCATAGAATGATTGGCGCCCTCCGTCAAAAACAGGGGCAGCCCTCTCTTCTCACATTCTCTCTGAATTGTCTTCGTATCAGCCCAGTCGTCCGCAGTCCCATGAAAGACTATCCCTTCCGTTCCAATAGCCTGGAAAGACGCTTCCACCGGTGTGTAATAGACGTGGCCGGCGCCGATCCGGCATTTCGCGTCATAGGCAGCGGCTACTGCTGTGCCGATACTCTTTGACAGGAACAGCACCCGGCCGCAGGCCGCAAAATCTGTGCCGGAAAGCTGCTCCTCCACATGAGCGAGGGCCTGCTCAAAAGCCCCGTACATCTTCTTTGCATCTCCCTTGATGCCGGACGGAAGCTGCCCATACTCAGCGCAGATTACCTCATAGCCATACTGGACAGCCAGCTTTCTGCTGTAATACAAAAGCGGCTTGTCCGCGTGGTATCCCACACCCGGAAAGACTACTGCCAGTTTTTTCTCATTCATGTTCTTTGACACTTCCTTTCTCACAGGTTCGAGCCTATGTCTTTTCCCGTGCCGCTTCCTGCGGCTCTCCTCCGTCCTCTTCCCGTGCTGCCTCCTGCGGCTCTCCCTCAGCCTCTTCCGAAAATGCCGGGAAAGTATAGCGGGGCAGGCCTCTGCTGTGCTTTCCATATTCGATAGCATTCTTCGGGCAGCGGCAGATACAGGCCATGCAGTGGGTACAGCGGTCTCCCCACACAGGCTTTCCATCCTGAAGCCGGATATTCTGAAACGGACAGACTTTCACACAGTTTCCACAGGAAACACACGCATCCGTCACATGGAATTTTTTTGCGTGAATAAATAACGGATAAAACAACTCATTCACTGCGCCGCTTAAGATCCGATCCGTAAAAGTCACCGGCTTTTCCGGAAACGTCTTTCCGCTTTTGACCGCTTCTGCCGCCTGATCCAGCACAGACTCCGCGCGCCCGATAATCTTCCGTGCTTCTGCTTCCATGGGCGGGCTGAACAGGGCAATATAATTTTCAGGCATAAGCACCTCAAGGCAGCCTCTGTCCTGCAGTCCTTTCTCCGCGCACAGTTCCTTCACATATTTCCCCGCGTTTCCGATTCCGGCGCCGCAGGTCAGCACAAAATAAATATCAGAATTTCCTGTGAGCTTCGTTTTTCTCAGCCATTCCTGTACGATGCGCGGAATCCTCCAGGCATAGACAGGCGTCACCACCACCCAGGGCCTTTCCGAATGCATCTCGGAAGAATCCCCGCCGCGCAGCTTTTCGAACAGGTTCAGGACTTCGTCCCCGGTCCTCTCTCCGATTCTTTTTGCCGCGTACTCACTGTTTCCGGTTCCTGAATAATATAGAATCATGCTGTTCTCCTCTTCTGGGTTTTCTGTTTTATCCCGGCATATTTTCCGGGAATGGGACATCTTAAGTCCTTTTCTATTTTCCCTGAAAAGTATGGTATCTGTCAACCGTTCCTTTCTTATCTTTTCTGCTTTTCACACTTCCATTTCATTCCGATATTTTCAAGTTTTCTGATTCGTTCCGCTGATAGTTTTCCCTTACTATACTCAATGCGGAATACATTGAGCCACTTTCCCAGATTACAGCCATTTTTTGTATAAGACTGAGGAATCATCAGATGTCCATGTTTTTCAAAATATTTTGTCAGAATCCCCAGCTTATATTCAAATTTGGCTTCCTTATTATTGGAAGGCAGCCCGATATCTTTCAAACGTTTCAGACGCTCCGCCGGAAGCTGTCCCGATACCATCTGGCATCTCATTCTCTGACACCATGGTCCCAAAGGCTTCTCTTCCCCTTTTCCTTCCTGTATAGGAACAATACAGTGGCCATACTGCCTCACATATGCTTCAAGCTTTCCACACATTTCCTCAAAATGAAGCTCTGTCTTATAACCCCCCTGGATTCCCAGCTTTTCAAGCATCTCCGCTTTCTCTTCTGACAGCTTTCCTTTTCTCAGCATTTCACCCTGGTCCTGAATCCAGTAATAGTATTTTCGTTCCTGTTGAGTGCTTGTATTCCTCAAGTGAAGTTCCCCATGACTCATAAGATATTCCTGTACTTCAGCATATATCTTTTTCCAGTTTTCATCCAGATAATCCCATTTTATTCCCAGCGCATTCAATATGTCAATCCGGCTCTGGGAAAGTGTTCCTTTTTTATATGCCTTTCTCTGATCGGAAATCCAGCTTCCCAGATTGTAACCATTTTCCATCCAGCCATAAGGAATATCAATATGCCCATATTTCCTGTAATACTTTTTTACATCTTCCAGTCTCTGATTCCAAAGATTCTCACTGCGGCATTCCGCTCCTTCACTTCCCGCTTCTAAACGGCTCTCATATCTCTTCTTTCTCTTTTCATACTCTGTCTCTTCAGGTTTGTTTCCTTTTCCACATATGGGGCAGCGTTTCCCCTGGCTGGTAAAAGAGACCGAAGCAATCGGGAACACATAGCCGCAGGAATTATGCCTCATTTCCACTTTCGCAAACGCACTTTGATATTCAGACAGTACGCTGTATTCCCCGGCTGTCAATTTCCATACCTCTTTTTCAAATTCCTCATGCGTTTTCTTTTTACAATGGCTTCTGCATATATGATTTCTTCCAGCCATAATGCTGTCTGGCGATGCTTTCCAAATCTGCCCACAGTGACTGCACAGAAATTCATTTTCTTTGCTGCATCCGGAAAAGCTTTCCTTATCTCCTGTATACACATAGCCTCTCTTTTCTATCTCAGACCGGATACTGCAGAATTTTCCCCATGATTTTTCCATAACCGTCCTCCTGCTGCGCTCGATCCGTTTTGCCTCGGCACACGCAGGACATCCCGAACGCATCAGACCTGCCGCTTTTTTATAAAATATACTCCCGCATACTTTGTGCCGTATCTTCAACGGGGTCCTGCAGTCCGCGTAAGTTCCCATGATTTCGTATTCTTCTCCGTAATTATCATGTACTTTCTGTTTTATCTGAGCCAATTTGGCACAATACGGGCAGGAACTGTCCACAAGGACTTTTTCCGGCAGTCGTTTAAACTCTTTCCCGCAGATACCGCAAATCAGGCGCAGTCCTGTCCTCTGGTTTACATAGTCATCCTGTATCCGGACATCCTGCATGTCCTTGATTTTTTCTCTGCTCTGCTTCTCCAGAATCTTATCTTGCCTTCTTTTTTCCTCCCTTTCCTGTTTTCGGCGCTGAATCTCCTGCTTCGTCTTTTCGCGAAGGGCTTTCCTTTCCAGATATTCCTTTTTCTTCCTGGCAGCAATTTTTTTGTTTTCCTCAATCTTTATCGTCCGCGGTGTCACGCCATCAAACAGACCGCATCTTTTCGCCTCCTGAAGTTTGACGTTCACCGCAGACGCAGACAGATGGACAATTCCGGCGATTTCTTTCTGTGTATACCCCTGCTTACTCAAATCAATCATTTTCATAAGAACCGACTTCTTTGCTTCCTGGGCTGCCTTCTCCCAGTCTA
>CALWAZ010000045.1 GCA_944375725.1 uncultured Merdimonas sp.
GAGAAAAGTGAGAAAGGGGATTGTGAAGCATGGCAGGGACTGACATTGGAATCGATCTGGGTACCGCGAGTATTCTTGTATATATAAATGGAAAGGGTGTTGTGCTGAAGGAGCCGTCTGTAGTGGCCTTTGACAGAGACACAAATAAAATCCGCGCCATCGGCGAGGAAGCGCGCCTGATGCTGGGAAGAACGCCCGGCAATATTGTAGCGGTGCGTCCTCTCCGCCAGGGTGTCATTTCTGATTATACAGTTACCGAAAAGATGCTGCGCTATTTTATTCAGAAGGCTACAGGAAAGAAGACCTTCCGCAAGCCGCGTATCGCGGTCTGTGTGCCCAGCGGCGTGACTGAGGTAGAGAAGAAGGCCGTGGAGGATGCCACCTATCAGGCAGGAGCCAGAGAGGTTCTGATCATTGAGGAGCCCATCGCGGCAGCCATCGGAGCGGGCATCGACATTTCCAAGCCCTGCGGCACTATGATCGTGGATATCGGAGGAGGTACCAGTGATATCGCTGTAATTTCTCTGGGCGGTACGGTAGTCAGCACCTCCGTAAAGGTAGCCGGAGATGATTTTGATGAAGCGATTGTGCGTTTTATGCGTAAGAAGCATAATCTTCTGATTGGTGAAAGGACCGCGGAGGATATCAAGATAAAGGTGGGAACCTGCTATCCGAGAGCAGAAGTGGACCGCATGAATGTGCGCGGCCGGAACCTGGTGACAGGTCTGCCCAAGACAGTAGAGGTGACCTCTGAAGACTGTGAAGAAGCTCTGCGCGAGACGACCATGCAGATTGTGGAAGCGGTGCACAGCGTTCTGGAGAAGACGCCGCCTGAGCTGGCAGCGGATATCGCGGACCGGGGCATTGTGCTGACCGGAGGCGGAGCGCTTCTGCGCGGCCTGGAGGATCTGCTGGAGGAGAAGACCGGCATCAATACAGTGACGGCTGAGGACTCCATGAAGTGCGTGGCCATCGGAACCGGAAAGTTTGTGGAGTTCATGGCAGGCAGCCGGGAAGATCTGCATGCGTAAGCGCGTATAAGCCCGGCACGGGAAGAGAACGGACGGACAAGCCGGCGGCCAGACAGCTGGGCGCCGGAAAAAAGAAGATACAAAAGAGGGGCATGATGGAGGACTGTCGCAGTCTGTCTGTCATGCCGTTTTTCTGATATGGGAAAGATTTCCCGTGTCAGAAGTGAGCTGGCAGGTGCGGGATGAAACTGGAAGGCTATGTAGAGCATATCATTTATCGGAATACAGAAAACGGCTATTCGGTGCTGAATCTGGTGTCGGAGGGCGAAGAGATCACGGCGGTTGGGATTTTCCATTACATAAGTGAAGGAGAACTGCTGGAGCTGGAGGGGGAATATACGGAGCATCCTCTGTACGGCCAGCAGTTTCACGCGGAGCGGTTTGAAATCAAGGTGCCCCAGGATGCCCTGGCCATGGAGCGCTATCTGGCCAGCGGAGCCGTCAGAGGAATCGGGGCCGCCCTGGCGGCGCGCATTGTGCGGCGCTTCGGAGCGAAGACCTTTGACATCATGGAGCGGGAACCGGAGCGTCTGGCTGAGATCAAGGGAATCAGTGAGCGCAAGGCCCGTGAGATCGCGGAGCAGATGGAGGAAAAGCGGGATCTGCGCCAGGCCATGATCTTTCTTCAGGAGTATGGGATTTCCATGAACCTGTCGGTAAAGATTTATCAGCAGTATGGTCAGGAAATCTATCGCATTATAAAGGAAAATCCATACCGGCTGGCGGATGACATCGAAGGCGTGGGCTTCCGCACAGCCGATGAGATTGCCAAGAAGGTGGGAATCCGGGAGGATTCGGATTTCCGTATCCGGAGCGGAATTCTGTACACACTGCTTTCTGCCTCGGGAGAAGGGCATACCTGCCTTCCGGAGGAGGTGCTGACAGCCAGAACAGTGGAGCTTCTGGGAGTGCCCGCGGAAGCGGTGGAACGCCATCTGTCCGATCTGAGTATTGACCGGAAGGTGGTCCGGAAGCTTCTGACCGGAGGGGATGGTCCGGAACGGCCCTTTGTGTACGCGGCATCTGCTTACTACGCGGAGCTTGGCGTAGCGGCCATGCTCTGCCGGCTGAACCTGTCCCTGGAAACCTCCGACACAGAGATTGACACAAGACTCTGCCGGATGGAGCGCCAGTCTCAAATCGAGCTGGACGAGCGGCAGAAAGAGGCCGTTTCGGAAGCTGTGAAAAATGGTCTTATGATTCTGACGGGAGGACCGGGCACAGGAAAGACCACCACCATCAATGCGATCATCCGTTATTTTGAGGCGGAGGACCTGGAAATCTTTCTCGCGGCTCCCACGGGGCGGGCAGCCAAGCGCATGACGGAGGCCACGGGCTGCCAGGCCCAGACCATCCACCGGATGCTGGAGCTTTCGGGAGGACCTGAGAGCGGTCTTTCGGGAAGGGCTTCCTTTATGAGAAATGAGGACAATCCGCTGGAGGCGGATGTGATTATCATTGACGAGATGTCCATGGTGGATCTCTATCTGATGCAGGCTCTTCTGAAAGCGGTCGTTCCGGGCACCCGCCTGATTCTGGTGGGGGATGTGAATCAGCTTCCCAGCGTGGGGCCGGGCAGTGTGCTCCAGGATCTGATCCGTTCCGGAGCCTTTCCGGTGGTGCGGCTGACCAAGATTTTCCGCCAGGCAGCCGAGAGTGATATCATTGTAAACGCGCATAAGATAAACCGGGGCGAGCATGTGGTCCTGGATAATAAGAGCCGGGATTTCTTTTTCCTGAAGAGGCAGGATCCGAATCTGATTCTGCGTGTGGTGCTGGCCCTTGTACAGGAAAAGCTTCCCCGGTATGTAAACGCGCAGATTTCGGATATTCAGGTGCTGACTCCCATGCGCAAGGGCGCGCTGGGGGTGGAAAATCTGAACCGGATGCTGCAGCGCTATCTGAATCCGCCCTCAGCGGATAAGCCGGAGATTCCCTTCGGACACGGAATGGGCGGGGAAGGATCGGAACAGGGAAAAGGTGTACTGCGGGTGGGTGACAAGGTCATGCAGATCCGCAACAATTATCAGCTGGAATGGGAAGTGCGCAACCGTTTTGGGCTGGCGGTGGACAAAGGGCTTGGTGTGTTTAACGGGGATATGGGAATCGTCCGGTCCGTCAATGAGTTTGCGGAAGAGATCACAGTGGAATTTGACGAGGGACGGATGGTGTCCTATCCCTTCAAGCAGCTGGATGAGCTGGAGCTGGCCTACGCCATTACCGTACATAAGTCCCAGGGAAGTGAATATCCTGCTGTAGTGATCCCGCTCCTTTCGGGGCCGAGGCCCCTGATGAACCGGAATCTCCTGTATACGGCAGTGACACGGGCCAGATCCTGTGTGACCCTGGTGGGAAGCGACAGAACCTTCCAGGCTATGGTGGACAATGGAACAGAACAGAAAAGGTATACAGGTCTCTGCGAGACTGTTAAATCTTATTTATCCTCGCAGATGCCCGATCTGTGACGGGCTGACAGGCTCGGCCGGGCGTCTGATCTGCGGGGACTGCGCGCCGAGAATCCGGTATGTGGAGGAACCGGCCTGCAAAAAATGCGGCAAGCCTCTGGAAAAGGAAGAGACGGAATACTGCGCAGACTGCGGCCGGAGGAAGCATGCCTATAGCAGAGGGAAGGCAGTCTTTCCCTATGACAGGCTGATGCGCGCCTCTGTGGCCCGCTTTAAATACCGCGGCCGCAGGGAGTACGCGGATTTTTACGCGGAGGAGCTTGTACGGCGCTGCGGGGAGGCGGTCAGGGCCTGGGAGCCGGACGCGCTGGTTCCGATTCCGCTTCATAAGAGCCGGATGCGGAAGAGAGGCTTTAACCAGGCAGAGCTTGTGGCTTTGAAAGTCGGAAAAATGCTTGGAATTCCTGTGGAATCAAAGCTTCTGATCAGGGCCAGAAAGACCAGCCCCCAGAAGGAACTGAATGACGCGCAGAGGCGGGCGAACCTGAAAAATGCTTTTCAAGTAAGGCAAAATGATGTAAGATTAAAAAAGGTGGTTCTGATTGACGACATCTATACGACAGGAAGCACCATTGACGCGGCGGCCCTGGCGCTGCTGGAGCACGGAGTGGAAAAAGTCTATTTTTTAACCATTTGTATTGGAAGAGGCTTTTAAATATTTCTGAGACATGGTATACTGAAATCTGAAAAAAACAGGAGAGGTACTGCATGGTAAACGAAGAAAAAGTCAGACTGATGGCGAAAGCAGCCTCCTTCGAGGCAGGAGAAGGAAAAAAGGCGCTGTCCATGAACCGGTTTTTCCGGGGAGACTATATCAGTCTCCATCTGATCGGCGCGTGGATTTCCTTTACAGTGGCTTTCTGCCTGTGCGCAGGGCTGTGGGCTTTCTATAAAATGGAATATCTGATGAGCAATATCAACAGGCTGGATCTGCCGGCCATGGGCAGAGGGCTGGCGCTCCTCTACCTGAGCCTGCTGGGCGTGTATCTGGTGATTCATTATGTGGTTTATTATAACCGCTATCAGCAGAACCGCAAAAAACTGGCGGCCTATAATCATATTCTGAAGCAGCTGTCACATATTTATCAGACAGAGTCCAGAACGGGAGGCAGCGGGCTTACATCAGAAGGAGCGGAAGAAAATGAAGACTTTAC
>CALWAZ010000046.1 GCA_944375725.1 uncultured Merdimonas sp.
GGATGCCATGAAAAAGCGCGTGATCGCAATGCACAAAGGCGTCATTATCAGTGACGAGCGTAAGGCTGGGTACACACAGCATGCGGATTAGTTCCATTGCCTACTGCATTAAGCAGGGCCTGAAAAACATCTGGAGAAACAAAATGTTTTCCCTGGCGTCTATCGCCACCATGGCGGCCTGCATCTTCCTGTTCGGCATCTTTTTCTGTGTGGTGGAGAACTTCCAGTACATGGTCCGGGAGATGGAAAAATCGGTGGCCGTCACCGTGTTCTTTGATGAAGGGCTTTCCCAGGAGCAGATCGATGCCATCGGCGATCAGATCAGGGCCCGGGACGAGGTATCCAGCGTGGTCTTTGTGACGGCGGAGGAAGCCTGGGATGAGTATAAAGAAATCTATTTTGAAGAAGCGCCCCAGCTGGCGGAGGGCTTCGAGAATGACAATCCTCTGGCCAATGAGGCCCATTATGAAATCTATCTGAAAAACGTGGAGAGCCAGGATGACCTGGTGACCTGGCTGGAATCTGTGGATGGAATCCGCAGAATCAACAAGTCAGCCCAGGTGGCAGATATCCTGACGAATTTCAATATGCTGGTGGGATATATTTCCATCGCGGTGATTCTTTTGCTGCTCTGCGTGTCTGTCTTCCTGATCAGCAATACGGTCACCATCGGCATCGCTGTCCGGAAGGAAGAGATTGCGATTATGAAGCTCATAGGAGCGACGAACGGCTTTGTAAAAGCGCCCTTTGTGGTGGAAGGAATCATCATCGGGCTGATCGGCGCCTCCATTCCGCTGGCGCTGCTGTATTTCCTGTATACAAAGCTGATAAACTTTATGGGAGACAAATTCAACATCCTGACAGGTCTGCTTCAGTTCCTGCCGGTGGGCGAAATGTTCCGCATTCTGCTTCCGGTAGGCCTGGCGCTGGGTGTGGGAATCGGATTCTTCGGAAGCTTTTTCACCATCCGGAAGCATCTGCGGGTATAGACAGGACACTCTGAGAATTCACATAAGCTGCGCCTGAGGGCGCAGGCGGTAAGGAAACCATATGAAAAGAAAGCGTCTGATCGGCGTATGCCTTGCGGCCGCGCTGATATTAACCGGTATTTTTACGTCAGATAAGCTGCCTTTTGTATCTGTTTCCCAGCTCCAGGCTGCGGATACCGGAGATCTGGAGGCCCAGAGGCAGGAAACCCAGGAAAAAATAAAAGATATCAAATCCGATATCAAGTCGGCTGAGAAAAAGATAGAGGAGCTGGAGAACAGCAAGAGCAGCCTCCAGACCTATATTTCCCAGCTGGATCAGGAGTCCAATGAACTGGAGCAGCGGATACAGGAGCTGAACCAGGAGATTGAGAATAAGGAAGAAGAAGTAGAGCAGGCAAAGCAGGATCTGGAGGAAGCCCAGGCTGTGGCGGACAAGCAGTATGAAGATATGAAGAAAAGGATTCAGTATCTTTATGAAAACGGCACGCCGTCTATTCTGGAGCTTCTGCTGACCTCGGAGAGCTTCACGGATTTTCTGAACCGCTCTACCTACGCGTCCCAGATGACCCGGTATGACCGGGAAATGCTGGACGAATACATTGCTCAGAAGGAAGCCATCGAGCAGAAAAAACAGGAGCTGGAGCTGGAAGAGGAGGAGCTGAATCTGCTGGCAGACGCCGCGGAGGAACAAAAGAGCGCGGTGGAAGCGCTGATCAAGGCGAAGAACGCGGAGATCGCCAGCTACCAGGCTCAGATAGACAGCGAAAGCAGCAACGCGGACGCCTACGAGGCCGATCTGGCAGAGCAGGAGCGTCTGCTGGATCAGATTGAGCAGCAGATCGCGGCAGCAGCGGCAGCGGCCGCCCAGGAAGGGGATGGAGACGGCGGAGCCTCCGGTTTCCTCTGGCCCTGTCCCAGCAGCCGCCGGATTACAAGCGGCTTCGGCCTGCGGGACCAGCCTACGGCTGGCGCGTCCACAAACCATAAGGGAATCGATATCGGCGCCGGCTATGGCTCTGCCATCATAGCCTCGGCCGCAGGACGTGTGACCACAGCCACCTACAGCAGCTCGGCCGGAAATTATGTGGTTATTTCCCATGGAAACGGCATATCCACTGTGTATATGCACTGTTCGGCCCTTTATGTGTCAGTGGGCCAGACCGTTGCCCAGGGAGAGACCATCGCGGCAGTGGGATCCACAGGTTATTCCACAGGAAACCATCTGCATTTCGGTGTCATCAAAAACGGCACCTATGTGAACCCGCTGGGCTATGTGGGCTGAGAGGGAATGAAACAAAAGAAAAAGGCGTATATTGAAAGCAAAGGTGAGGGGCTGTTGTAAAGAAATGATTTACGACAGCCCATTTACCGGGAAGTTGAGGAAGGCGGCTTATGAAGGACAAAAAGCAGTTCGTAAAGGGAATTATCGCAGGATTCGTGATTGCTCTGATTCTGGCAGAAGGGGCCATGCTCGGCCGGAACTTTCTGGAGAGCAGGGAGGACAGCGCAAAAGAAGAAAGCGGACAGCTGAACCTGACCGGAGCCTCGGTGGAGACCAAGCTGGATGAAATCCAGGCGCTGATGGAGACCTATTACCTGGAAGAAATCGACGCGGATCAGGTGGAAAATTACCTTTATAAAGGAGCGGTAGCCGGACTGGGAGATATTTACGCGGCCTACTATACAAAAGAGGAATATCAGAGCATGATTGATTCCACGAATGGCAGCTACTACGGCATCGGCGTGGAGATTTCCCAGAACATGACCACAGGCATCATTACCATCAGCCGCATTTTCGAGGGCTCCCCGGCGGAGGAGGCGGGACTGCTCCCCGGCGATGTGATGTACAAAATCGCGGGGCAGGAGGTGACCGGCGAGGATCTGAATAAGGTGGTCGCCCTGATCAAGGGAGAAGAGCACACGACGGTGGCGGTGGAAGTGGCCCGGGACGGAGAGGACGATTACCTGGAATTTGAGGTAGAGCGCCGTACCATAGAGGTGCCCACGGTAGAGTCTGAAATGCTGGAAAATCAGATTGGATACATTGCCATCAGTTCCTTTGATGATGTGACCACGGATCAGTTTATAACGGCTCTGGATAATCTGGAGAGCCAGGGCATGAAGGCACTGGTGGTGGATCTGCGGAACAATGGAGGCGGCCTGGTGTCCAGTGTCTGCGCGATTCTGGACCGCCTGCTTCCGGAAGGACTGATAGTCTATACAGAAGACAAATACGGGAACCGTGAGGAGGAATACTCCGACGCGGACCATTATTTCGACAAGCCGCTGGCAGTTCTGGTCAACGGAAACAGCGCCAGCGCCTCCGAGATCTTCGCGGGAGCCATCAAGGACTACGGGATCGGGACTCTGGTAGGCACGACCACCTACGGAAAAGGCATCGTGCAGAAGATTTATCCTTTGAGCGACGGCACGGCAGTGAAGCTGACTGTCTCCAAATACTATACGCCCAATGGAAACAATATCCACGGCACCGGAATCGAGCCGGATGTGGTGGTGGAGCTGGATAAGAGGCTTCAGAACACGGTAGAGGTGCCAAGGGAAGAGGATAATCAGCTGCAGGCGGCGGTTGAGGCGCTGCAGGGGAACTGAGGATTTGAATGGGTACGTTCAGCCGGGGTCCATATCCTGTGTTCGGACATTTCACGGACGGCTGTATGCTTCCGGACGGACTAAAAAGTAGTCCGCCGGTATCATACAGCCGTCCGTGAAAAGCCGGACACTGGGATAATGGACTCCGGCTGAACTGTATCATGAAATATCCGGCGGTTCCACAGCAGCGGCTCAAGGGCTGCCTTAGGTAACAGGGTGCCGGGAAATTCCGGCGTGAAATTTCATAAAAACAGGGAGAAAATGACCCGCTGGGACAGCTTTTCTCCCTGTTTTTTTAGTGAAACAATGAAATTTAAGAAATAAATGAACGGTTAAAAAATTCAAAACAATCATAAAATTTGAATCGCCTGTGCAAAATGCCGGATTTTGGTTAACATAAGGGAGAAAATAGTGGATTTTAATTGTGTGATCCTACAAAGATTTCAAAACACACATAAAATGAACATAAAACGCACAAAACAATCGTATAATTGATTGCAAAATGAAAAAGTATCCGGTAGAATAAGGAACATAAGGAACCGTTAATAAAAGGAACCATAAATATCACAGAAAGAAAGGATGATCAACTATGTCCAAGATTGATGACATCACAAGAGACAGCTGGATCATGAGTACTTTCCCGGAGTGGGGAACCTGGCTCGTGGAAGACATTGAGAACGAGGTTGTAGCTCCCGGAAATGTATCCATGTGGTGGCTGGGCTGCACGGGTATCTGGATGAAGACTCCGGGCGGAGCAAACATTACCATTGACCTCTGGTGCGGCAACGGAAAGAGAACACACGGCGACAATAAGATGAAGCCGGGCCATCAGATGGCGAATATGTGCGGAGGCCGCCTGATGCAGCCGAACCTGCGCAATATTCCGTTTGTGTTTGATCCCTTTGCGTTCAAGCAGGTAGACGCGGTGCTTGCGACTCATTATCATCAGGATCATATGTCCGCAGAGTGGGCAGCTCACGTAATCAAGAGCGGCATGACCACCACAGATGAGAATGGCAAAGAGATTCCGGTACCGTTCATCGGACCGAAGAAATCTGTAGAGACCTGGATTAAGTGGGGCGTTCCGGCAGACCGCTGCATTACTGTAAAGCCGGGAGATACCATCAAGATCAAGGACATTGAGATCGTTGCTCTGGACAGCTTTGACCGTACCTGTATCGTAACTACTGACGATACCAGCGAGAACAGAGAAGAGCTCACAGGCGTATGCCCGACAGATATGGACGATAAGGCAGTTAACTATCTGCTGAAGACTCCGGGCGGAAATATCTACCATTCCGGAGACTCTCATTTCTCCATTTACTTCGCAAAGCACGGCAAGGATTACGATATCGACGTGGCATTCGGCTCCTTTGGAGAGAACCCCATCGGTATGCAGGATAAGATGACCTCCATCGATGTTCTGCGCATGGCTGAGAACCTGCAGTGCAAGGTAGTGATTCCGATTCACTGGGATGTATGGACCAACTTCCAGCCGGACTGCGAGGAAATCAGAGTTCTCTATGATTTCAAGAAGGACCGCAACGAGTACAAGT
>CALWAZ010000047.1 GCA_944375725.1 uncultured Merdimonas sp.
GGATACGTTCAGATCTTTGATTTCAAGAATGTTGTTACTCATCCTGCGCACCTCCCAGATAAGCTTCGATTACCCGCGGATTGTTCCGAATCTCCTCCGGGGTTCCTTCGGCAATGGGTTTTCCGAAATCCAGTACGTAGATACGGTCGGAAATCTCCATAACCAGATCCATATGATGCTCAATCATGAAAATTGTCATCCCAAGCTCTGTGCGGATCCGGTCAATAAACTCTGTCAGCTCCAGAGTCTCCTGGGGGTTCATGCCGGCTGCCGGCTCATCCAGAAGCAGCAGCTCCGGCTGGGTAGCCAGGGCTCTGGCGATCTCCAGATGACGCTGTTTTCCATAGGGAAGAGAAGTGGCCAGCTCATCTCTTACATCCGTCAGATCCACCATCTCCAGAAGCTCTTCCGCCTCTGCCCGCATTCTGGCCTCTTCCTTCGCGTTCAGCCGGAAGGTGGCTGTAAATACATTGCTGGTGCGCCGCAGATGCTTGGCAATCAGAATATTCTCAAACACCGTCTGGCTTTTGAAAAGCCGGATATTCTGGAAGGTACGGGCGATGCCCAGAGCCGTAATCTTATCCGGCGTGGGAGCCAGCACCTTATGCCCGGTATACATCACCGGGTTTTCCCCATGGTAAAGCCTTTTCATCTTTCCCTGAGGATGGTTCTGAATGATTTTATTTCCTTTATAATAGACAGCTCCGTTGCTGGGAGCGTATACGCCTGTGATCACGTTGAAGGCTGTAGTCTTTCCTGCGCCGTTTGGTCCGATCAGAGAGACAATCTCTCCCTTGTTCACTTCCAGATTCAGGTTATCCACAGCAATGACTCCGCCAAACTGCATGGTCACATTTTCCACTTTTAACACATTTTCCTTACTCATGGGAGGAGCCTCCTTCTACAGCCTGTTTTTTCTTGAACCGTTTTCGGAAAAACCTCTGGACCGCTTCTATGGAGAATTCCTTGTCGCCCATGATTCCCTTCCGGTAAAACAGCACAATCGCCATGATAATGATGGAAAATACAACCTTCCGGAATCCGGGACGCAGAAAGGTCAGATGGAAATCTCCGATATACAGATTTGAGTTGTCCAGGAAACGCAGCCACCATTCTGAGCAGGCAATAAACAGGAACGAGCCGATACAGCTTCCCGTAATGGAGCCGAGGCCGCCGATCACCACGATCAGAAGGATCTCATAGGTCATGGCTGACTTGAACATGGACGCCTGGATGGTGGTCTGGTACATGGCCAGCAGTCCGCCTGACACACCCGCAAAGAAGGAGCTGATAACAAAGGCCAGCTGCTTGTGGTGCGCCAGATTGATGCCCATGGCCTCCGCCGCGATCTCATCGTCCCGGATAGCCTTAAAAGCTCTTCCATAGGTGGAATTGATCAGGAGCACAATCAGACCGATGCAGATTCCCGCTACGATAAAGGGATACAGCACCGAATTAAAGGTCGGGAAGTTTCGAAGCAGGTTGGAGCCGTTCGTCAGAGGGCCCAGCTTATCCCACTGGAAGACCGCGCGGATAATCTCCGCAAAGCCCAGGGTAGCAATAGCCAGATAATCACTTTTCAGACGCAGAACCGGAAGGCCGATCAGGAAAGCGAACACAGCCGCCACAATGCCGCCGGCGATCAGCGCCAGAGGCACCGGAATCGAAAACTGTACGATTCCTCCGTCAAAATACTGATACACGCTTGCCCGGGACTCTGCCGGAATCGTCAGAATCGCGTATGTATAAGCTCCCAGAAGCATGAAGCCTGCCTGCCCCAGGGAGAAAAGCCCGGTAAAGCCGTTCAGAAGGTTCATGGATACTGCCACCAGCGCATAAATCGCGCCCTTTTTCAATACCATAAAAATCATGGAGCTGGAGGGAAGCACCTGCTCCAGCAGGAATAAAAGGACCAGAAGAGCGGCGATCAGGCCCACATTCCACATTGCTTTTGTCTTCTTTTTCATTTCGCGCCGCCTCCTTATACCTTATCTATCGCTTTCTCACCGAAAAGTCCTGTGGGCTTCGCAATGAGAATCACAATCAGCAGGGCAAAGGTGAACGCGTCTGAAAAGGTGGTCCAGCCCAGACCCTTGATGATATTTTCGCAGATGCCGATGATAAACGCTCCAATCACGGCTCCCGGAATAGAACCGATGCCGCCGAACACAGCCGCCACAAAAGCCTTCAGGCCGGGCATGGCACCCGCTGTGGGCGTAACGCCCGTGTAGTTGGTAAAATAAAGCATGCTGCCGATGGCCGCCAGAAAGCTTCCAATGACAAAGGTCATACTAATTACGGAATTGATCTTGATACCCATAAGCTGGGATGTCTCAAAATCTCTGGAAGCCGCCCGCATGGCCATTCCTATCTTTGTGTATTTGATCAGAAGCACCAGCACAACCACCAGAGCAACGGTCAGAACCGGAGTCACCAGAGTCACCCGCTTGGTGGTGGCTCCCAGGATCGTTACCGCATCGCTGAGCCAGGGAATAGCCGGATACTGCTGGGACAGGCCGCCTGTGATATAAAGGGCCAGGTTCTGCAGCAGATAGGACACGCCGATAGCTGAGATCATAACTGACATACGGGGCGCGCTTCGAAGCGGTTTATAAGCTGCCCGCTCAACCAGAAAGCCCAGAGCTACCGTGGCCGCGATTACCAGCACGATAGCCAGAGGCATAGGCATTACCGTCACGGCATATACCATGATCAGTCCGGCTACCATAAAAATATCGCCGTGGGCAAAGTTAATCAGTCTCAAAATTCCATAGACCATCGTATAGCCAATGGCAATCAGGGCGTACTGGCCGCCCACCGAGATACCCGCCATCAGATAAGGCAGGTTTTTTGTTATCCATTCCATAAAGAACCTCCAAAGACATGTATATGGCGGGAGTCCGTCTG
>CALWAZ010000048.1 GCA_944375725.1 uncultured Merdimonas sp.
ACCAGAAGCGGCAGAATTGTCTGGGCGTTTCCGCCAAAGAACAGAGATACCAGGAACAGATATCCTGTCTGGGCAAAGACACCGATTCCAAACAAGAATAGCACAAGTCCTGCCACTCTCGCAAGCAGAGTCGTGGCTGCCACCAGGAAAAAGCAGGCCGCCAGAAAAATAAGATTATCCGAAAACCAGGGAGCGATGGCAAAAAACAGATACCACACCAGCAGAGCCCGGGGATCCAGGCGGGCGATCACTGTATCATCATTTCCGTAAGCATTTTTCAACACCTGATTTCTCAGAAAATCCATTGAAAATTTGTCCAGAATGCTTTCCGATAATTTTCGTTTTAAACCTTTCATTACTTCTCTCTCCTTCTTCAGCCCGCTTCTGCCTGTCCGGCCAGTCCTGCATGCCCAAAGCCTTCTGTGTCTCCAAAGCTGTCCGCAAATTCTTCCACTGTATAGCAGAAGGCATCCGGTGTCAGCAGCTGTCCCATCGTAAAGATCTCCGGAGGGCGGATCCCTGCCCGTCTTCTTACCTCATCATTTCCAAATATCTCATTCCTGCTGCCGTCGGCAATTACCCGGCCGCCGCACAGTACCAGAATCCGTTCTGCCCATTCACATACCAGCTGCATATCATGAGTGGCAATCAGTACTGTATCTGTAATATACTTCATCTCATTCAGTGTCCGCATAATCTCCCGGCGGGTGGCGATATCCAGATTGGCGGTAGGCTCATCCAGAAGCAGAATCTCCGGATTGAGCGCAACACCGACTGCCAGGCTCGCCCGGCGCATCTGTCCTCCGGACAGCAGGCGTCCGTCCCGGTCTTTCAGTTCAGTCAGGCGGAACCGTTCCAGAAGCTCTGCGGTCCTCTCCTGCCAGCCGGGCACCTGCCTTTCCTTCATGGCAAAAGCAATATCCGCCTCTACTGAATCCTTGATAAACATGTCTTCAGGATTCTGGTAAACAAGCGACACAATCTGCGACAGCGCTTCCGGTTTCGTATCCCGGATATCCTGTTCCTTCAGAAGCACCCGGCCTTCCCGGGGCTTCAAAAGCCCGGTCATCAGCTTCATCAGCGTGGATTTTCCCGCTCCGTTGGAACCGACAATGGCTATTTTTTCACCCTTGCGGATTTCCAGATTCAGATGCTCAAATATTTTCCGCGGCTCACCCTTGACTGCCCGGTAAGAGACAGACACATCTTCAAAGGCCGCCATCCTGGGCCCCCTGTTTCTGGTATGGGCCCAGGAAACGGCCGGATGGAAAGCCAATCCCTCGAAGGCTTTTTTCCCTTCTTCCAGAGTAGCCGGAAGACGTCCTGGACATTTCAGGCTTCCCCGTCCGCGCAGCTCGTAAGCCGCCATGGTAACCTGCGGCGGATAGATATTGCAGGAACGCAGTTCCTCCACTCTGGCAAGCGCCTCACCCGCGGGAAGCTTCCACTCTGCGTGTCCGTCCTTCAGAAGCAGCACATGCCTGCAGTATTCCGCAATATATTCTGTATGATGTTCAATGACAATGATTGTCTTTCCATATTTTTCATTCAATTCCCGCAGCACCTGATAAATCCGGTCCGCGTGGGCAGGATCCAGCTGGGCAATGGGCTCATCCAGAATCAGAATCTCCGGCTGCAGGGAAACTGCCCCCGCCAGAGCCAGAAGGTGGGTCTGGCCGCCGGAGAGCTGCCAGACATAGTCCTTTTCTCTTCCGGACAGGCCGCACTGCTCCAGCGCTTTTTCGCCCCGCTCCAGGTAGTCCTGCATGGCATAATTCATACAGGCGTAGGAAGCCTCATCCAGCACTGTAGGACGCACAATCTGATTTTCAAAATCCTGGTACACATAACCGGCTTTCCGGGCCAGTTCTCCGATATCTGTCTCCAGGGTCTCCACACCATCCACCCGGACGCTGCCTTGTCTGTCACCCATGATAAAGTGGGGAATCAATCCGTTGAGTACCTTGCAGAGGGTGGATTTTCCACAGCCGTTGTTTCCCACCACCGCCAAAAAATCTCCTCTCTCTACATCCAGACTGATATCCTTCAGCACAGGCGTTTCCGCTCCGGGATAGGTAAAGGTCAGATTTCTGATTTCAATAATATTTCCTGTCTGTTCCATGACTCTCCTTATCCTTCTGTCTTACATAGATTCCGCTTCCATATATTTCTCATATATTTCTCATATATCTCTCTTATGCCCGGCTCTTCTGTACTTCTGCGTTTCTGCGGATGATCAGAAGGACTATTACCGCCATTGCTGCCGCAGCCACAAGGCCTGCTGCCATGGCTGTTCCGCTCTCTGCCCAGGAAGCTTCCCAGTCTATCAGAGGCAGTCCGCTCTCCGCCAGCATCTCTGCTCCCACAGCAGCCGCGAATCCGATCAGCACTCCCAATACTGCCTTTCCACTGATGCCGCCCAGGGAAGTCTCCTCCGTTCTGGGACGCATACCGAGAAGGGGTTCAATCTTTCCGTAAAGTCTCGGTACCAGAAACAGTGTCGGCAGCAGGCAGAACAGAATTCCGGAAAACAGCAGGTCATTCAGAAACGCAAAGCCCTCTGTGGCAAATACGCTTTCCGGAAGTCCCGGAACCGCCTCAAAATCAGATACCGCAAACTGTACTTTCAAAATGTCCACAGCCATTCCCATAAACAGCTGCAGAGCCGTGCCCGTTATAGCCGCGATTCCCACCATTCTGGTATTCTTCGGATTTCTTACCATTCTTCCGGCGATATACACGCCAATAGTAACAGTAATAAATTTTTCCAGCTCTCCCAGACCTCCGAACTGCCCCAGCATAATCTCGCTGAATACCAGCTCGCCTGTAGCTGCTCCCAGGGCCGCCGACATGGGGTCAAAGAGAATCGCCAGCACCAGCGGAATAAAAAGGAAGTACTCCACAGAGAATTCCACAATGCCCACCTGGAATTTCGGAATCAGTTCCGTAAACAGTGTAGCCAGTCCATACAGGGACATGGTCAGTACAAATACCATCAGTTTCTGCGACTGTGCCGCTGTCTTTTTTTCATTCATCTTACATTTCCTCCTCAAAGGTATCGTGCCGTAATCTTTGCTATTGACAAAAATTATCATAGACTTTCTTTGTAAAGTTTTCGACACAGGTTCTGTTAAATGTAAGAAAATTTTCTTTTTAATGCATTTCAGAAAATTTATTTTCACTTTTCCGCATAAACTAAAACATCCCCGGACAACAGCCATTTCTATTTCTGCTGTCCGGAGATATCTTACATTTCTTATATTCTCTTGTACCCTG
>CALWAZ010000049.1 GCA_944375725.1 uncultured Merdimonas sp.
CCATCTATGAGGAGTATGAAATGATTAGTGTAAATAACGTCACTTTGCGAATCGGGAAAAAAGCCCTGTTCGAGGATGTAAACATCAAATTTACGGAAGGCAACTGCTACGGCCTCATCGGAGCCAACGGAGCCGGAAAATCTACCTTTCTGAAGATTCTCTCCGGAGAGCTGGATTCTACCAGCGGCGATGTGGTCATCACTCCGGGCCAGCGTCTCTCTTTCCTGAAGCAGGACCACTTCCAGTATGACGATTATCCCGTTCTGGACACCGTCATCATGGGAAACGCGCGTCTCTACGAAATCATGAAGGAAAAGGAAGCCATCTACGCCAAGGAGGATTTCTCTGAGGAGGACGGCATCCGGGCCAGCGAGCTGGAAGCGGAATTCGCCGATATGGACGGCTGGGAAGCGGAGTCTGACGCGGCGACCCTGCTGAACGGACTTGGCATCGACACGGAGCTTCATTACAATCTGATGAAGGATCTGCTGGGCGCTCAGAAGGTAAAGGTGCTTCTTGCCCAGGCGCTGTTCGGAAATCCGGACATTCTGCTGCTGGACGAGCCGACGAACCACCTGGATCTGGACGCCATCGCATGGCTGGAGGAATTTCTGATCAACTTCCCCAACACCGTCATCGTGGTATCCCATGACCGTTATTTCCTGAATAAGGTCTGTACGCAGATCGCGGATATCGACTACGGAAAGATTCAGCTCTACGCCGGAAACTATGACTTCTGGTATGAGTCCAGCCAGCTGATGATCCGCCAGATGAAGGAAGCCAACAAGAAAAAGGAAGAAAAGATCAAGGAGCTGCAGGAATTCATCTCCCGTTTCTCCGCGAACGCTTCCAAATCCCGTCAGGCGACCTCCAGAAAGAAGGCTCTGGAAAAAATCCAGCTGGATGAGCTTCGTCCCTCCAGTCGTAAATATCCGTACATTGATTTCCGTCCCAACCGGGAAATCGGAAACGAGGTACTGACTGTGGAAGGCATCTCCAAGACCATCGACGGCGTGAAGGTTCTGGACAACATTTCCTTCATTCTGGGCCATGATGATAAGGTAGCCTTCGTAGGCGGAAATGAGTTTGCGAAGACAACCCTGTTCCAGATTCTGGCCGGCGAGATGGAGCCGGACGAGGGAACCTATAAATGGGGCGTGACCACAAGCCAGGCTTACTTCCCCAAGGACAATTCCAAGGAGTTCGACAACGACGATACCATCGTAGACTGGCTGACCCAGTACTCCGAGATCAAGGACGCCACCTATGTGCGCGGTTTCCTGGGACGTATGCTGTTCGCCGGAGAAGACGGCGTCAAGAAGGTCAAGGTTCTGTCCGGAGGCGAGAAGGTACGCTGTATGCTGTCCAAGCTGATGATCTCCGGCGCAAACGTGCTGATTCTCGACGAGCCCACTGACCACCTGGACATGGAAGCTATCACCGCCCTGAACAACGGACTAATCAAGTTCCCGGGCGTGCTGCTGTTCTCCTCCCGTGACCACCAGATCGTACAGACCACGGCCAACCGTATCATTGAGCTCCTGCCCAATGGTTCCATGATCGATAAGATCACCACCTACGACGAGTACCTGGCAAGCGATGAGATGGCCAGAAAGAGAACCGTATACACCAAATCCTCCAGTGACGAAGAGGATAACTAAATATTACAGGCCAAGGGTGGCATGCAGCATTTCGGCATGCCGCCTGTTTTTCTGTGTATTCCGTATCCCGGCCATGCCCGGAGGCAGACGGAGACACAAAAGGGAAAGACTGAAAATGGAGTTGAAAACATGTATCATAAGGAAAGCAAGGAAATCGCAATTCATCATACCATGGCGCTGGCAGGAGGCTTTTTCGGTATGTACGCCCTGATGACCCGAAGCTCCACCTTCGGCTCCTCAGAAACCTCCAATCTGATTTTTCTGGTGGTAACCGGACTATCCGGTTCTCTCCACTCCTTTCTGATCCGGCTGGGCGCCCTGCTCTGCTACATCGCCGGGATCGTATTCGCCACACTGGCACCGAAGCTTCTGAAGAAAGGAACGCTTCCGTTCATCTCCATCGGAATTGATGTGCTGGCCTGCCTGCTGCTGGCCCGGATTCCCGAAAGCATGGATCCGGTACTGGCCCTTTATCCCATGTTCTTTGCCACTGCCGTACAGTGGCTTGCCTTTACAGGCGCCGCAGGCTACAACAGCGCCACCATCTTTTCCACCAATAACCTGCGCCAGTGCTTCGCGTCCCTGTCCGAATATCTGTATGAAAGAAAACCTGAACAGAAACGCAAGTGCATCTTTTATTCCGGCACTCTGCTCTGCTTCCATCTGGGCGTGGTCTACTGCTGGTTCTGCCTGCGCTTCTGGGGCGTCCAGAGTATTTACGCCTGCCTCATCCTGCTGGCTGTGCCGCTGGTCCTGATGGTCTTGAGCGAGGAAAGGCATCCCGCTGTATTCAGACTGTTTACCTTAAGCCAGCTTTCCGCAAATCAAAAAAACGCTTAACACGAATACCCAAGGAGGAAAATCATATGTTATACAAGACAAAAGGAACCTGTTCTGTAGGAATCGTAGTAGATCTTGATCCGGATCACACCATCCGGAACGTGGAATTCATCGGAGGCTGCTCCGGAAACACCCAGGGCGTAGCCAGCCTGGTAAAGGGCATGAAGGCAGAAGACGCCATCAGCCGCCTGAAGGGCATCCGCTGCGGCAGCAAGCCCACTTCCTGTCCTGACCAGCTGTCCAAAGCGCTGGAAGAAGCCATGAAAGAGACTGCATAAAACTCCCTGCGGCATTATAAATGCTGTAAAAAGGGAACGTCGGAAAATAGACAGTTACCGGAAGGGGCCGGAGCGGCTCATAGAAAAGCCGCTCCGGCCCCTGAAATTTTGACATCTATTTGACATATAGTCCAAAATTTGTTTCCCATATCCAATTTCTTCGCAAAACAGCGGCATTTTCTGCGAAAACGCTTTTGTGGGCCACCCATTTTCCCTATAGAGAAAAATTTATTATAAATGTCCAAATATTTCAGAAAATTTGGGTAAAATAAGTCATAAAATTCCCATATGTCCAATCTAAAATAGAGGTTATGAAAAAAAGGAACTTACACCCAGGCCGCTTTCGCCGCCTGCTCCCAGCGCTCCCTCTGGGCCTCATACTGTTCGTTCAGCCAGGCGACCGCCTGATCAA
This sequence comes from uncultured Merdimonas sp., assembly GCA_944375725.1. Taxonomy (GTDB): domain Bacteria; phylum Bacillota; class Clostridia; order Lachnospirales; family Lachnospiraceae; genus Laedolimicola. The sequence goes on from CALWAZ010000049.1 coordinate 3,192, forward strand.
AGCCTTCATTGGTGAAGGGGAAATCCCGGTATTCCTTTTCCTCCTCCGCTGTACTCTCAAAACAGAAGGGCTCCGGATAAATCACTGCCTCCAGAAACTTGTTTTCCTCCTCCTCCCGCTTGCGGAGCCGGTAACGCATGCCCTGATAGCTGCCCGTATAGACACCTTTATTCACATAGGGCAGTCCCGCCTGCCCGTGCAGATCAATCATACTGCTCCTCCATGGGATGTCTCTTTCTTACCACCTCAAAGGCTTCCTCTGCCACAGCCACAGTCTCTGCGATATCCTCATCAGTCAGGGAAGCGTTCAGGAAATGATTGTGGTGATTCGTAAAGAAGACGCCCCTCTTCACGCACTCAGCTACCCATTCCTGGTGGAGAGCCAGAGTGGGGTCATCCGCTATCCGCAGATAAAACAGGGAGGGCATTCCGGTCACATGAAGGTCAAAGCCGAATTTCTTCGCGGCCCCGATCAGTCCTTCCTTTACCTTCGTTCCCTTCTCATTCAGAAGGTTCGCAATGTCCAGCTTCTTCATCTTTTCGATGCAGGCGATGCCGGCCGCAAAGGGCACAGCGCTCATCCAGTAGCTTCCCGTATAGGAAAGGCTGCTGACCGTATTCTTCAGAAAATCCTTGCCGCAGAGAGCAGACACATTGTAGCCGTTTGCCAGCGCCTTACAGAAACAGATCAGATCCGCCTCAAATCCGAAATAATGATCCGAGCCTGCGATATCCATACGAAAGCCCGCGCGCACATCATCAATGATCAGAACCGCGTCCTTTTCCGTGCAGAGCTTCCGGACCTTCTGCCAGAAGCCCTCGGAGGGCATCTCATTGTCCGCGAAGTTGCCATGCATATAGGGCTGGGAAATTACCGCCGCGATCTCGTCTTTGTTTTCCTCAAAGACCCGCTCCAGAGCCTCGTAATCATTCCAGTCCACATAGATGTTGTTGCAGACATCCTCCTCCAGAATACCCGCGTAATCGATCTTCTGGGTCCAGGGCGAAACCCCGTGATAATATCCCTTGAAAAATACGATTTTCTTCTTGTGGGTATAAGCTCTCGCCGTCATGACAGCCAGAGTGGTCACATCATTTCCGTTTTTCGCGAAAAACGCCCAGTCAGCCGAATGAACCGTATCCACCAGCAGTTCCGCGAAATCAATCATTTTCGTCGACGGAGAGGTCATGCAGTTGCCAAGCTCCATCTGAGCTCTGGCCGCCGCGTCCACATCCGGGTCACAGTAGCCCAGCACATTGGGGCCGTAAGCGCACATATAGTCAATGAAACGGTTTCCGTCCACATCCCAGAAATAGCTGCCCTTCGCCCGCTCACCGAACAGCGGGAAGGCGTCCACCGGAATGAAACAGCCCTCTGCCGGCCCCAGATGTCCGTACACGCCGGAAGGAATCACCTTGACCGCCCGGGCAAATTCTTCTCTGCTCTTTGTATAGGTATTCAGTTTTCTCATTTTCCGCTCCTCCTTTATGCCAGGTACAGACCCACACGGTCCAGAATCCGGTTCATGTTGTCAATCATGGAAATCATGCCACCCATACGGATATCTCCCGTGCCCACGCAGGCCAGGGAATTCACTTTCCCGTCAAACAAATCCCGTGCAATCTGAATGCTGGCAAACTCCATTTTCGCGTCCGGAGCCTTGGGAGCCTTCTTTACCGTTGTAAGATGGTGGTTTTTCACACAGACCGAAGCCACCGGCCCTCCCGCAATGGCCACCCGGATAATCCCGTCCTGCATATAAGAAGCGCTGGTGCGGCTTACCTTATCGTGGTTTCCGATCTGGCTGATGGCAGATACAATGGTATAAAACATCAGCACGGTACTCTTTTCAAAGAACTCCGGATCCTTTAAGTCCTCCTCCGAAGCCCGCAGATACCGGGTCAGAATGTCCGTAAGCTTTGTAAACTCCTTCAGCAGAAACTTGATTTTTGTAAATCCCCTGGAGGGAATCGGCGTCACCGTGCCGTCAATCATTCCGTTGAATTTCTTCACACTCGAAAAGGGCAGCTTAATATCACAGTGATCCACACCGCTTTTCAGCGTACAGCTGCCGTGATCAAAAAACAGCGTGGCCGCCGGACCGCCGTTTACCGCAAACCCGACGCTTATCTTTTTGTTCTGAATCAACGCCTTCGCTTCCTCATCCACCTGGACCAGATTCTCCAGCGTGCCCAGCACCGCATAGAGATTGATGTATGCCATGGTGGTCTCATCCGTATTATGTCTTCCAATCATAACCATCGTCTTCCTTTCCCAGAGCCGCGGAAGTGAGGGGATGAAGCTGTCTCCCTCTCCTTCTCTGCCAAATTACGCAAAAATGCCGAACGGTCAGGTCCGGCATCTTCGCCAGCGCAGTACGCGCTCTTATTATCTTTGTGTTCCAGTATAAATTTTCAGATGAGAAAAGTCAATGTCTCTTTTTCTTTTACTTCGTGTCTGCAGACAAATTATTGCTGGATCTTAATCGCGTCCACGATTGCCATTCTGCTGATCTGCCGGATGGGGCGTCTAATCGCAGCCGCCGCAGACGCAAGGCAGAGAAACACAATCAAAAGAAGGGAGCCTATAGGGATCTGCCATGCAGTTCCCCATTTGTCCGCAATCAGGAACTGGAACATCAGCTTATTCAGCGGCAGCCCCAGGACGCATCCGGCAAAGCAGCCAAGTATCGCGTAGGTAAAGGCTTCCGCCGCAATCATCTTATAAAGCTGATTTACTCCCATGCCAATGGCCCGCATGATGCCGTACTGCCTTGTCCTGGACGCTGCGCTGGCGTTCATGCTGTTAAAAATATTGAACACCGTAATAAACGCAATGACAATGAGGAAGCCATAAATAAACACCGCGCCTGTATAGTAGGAGCTTTGGGACTCGGAATTGGTCAATCTCCTGTCTGAAACAGCGCTGTCGGATGGGAGCATGCTCCGTATTGCGGAAACAGTATCATCCCCGCCGGCAGAGGATAATTGAACATCAATCGCCGCATAGCCCAAATCACCAGCCAAAGCGGCAAAGGTCTGTTCTGAGCAAATCATATATCCGCTGCTGCCCGCGCCATTTACCACGCCGGCCGTAACTGCTGCCAGTATTCCTGTAATCGTTACCTGCTTATCGCCGGAACTTGTATGAAGGACTACGGTATCCCCAACACTCCAGGGTACGCCAGCCTGATAAGTAACCAGAACACTGTCTGTATTTTCCACAGCTGGCGTGATACTGCCCTCGTTCAATTCCTCTTCCGCCCATCCAAATTGGTTATCATCGTAGGAAATGAGCGTGACGGTTCCTTCCCCCGCATCAGAGGAAACAGAAAGGCCAGCCATTTCCATACGGCCGAAAACTTTGTCAACACCCTCTATTCCGCCAATCTGTTCCACCAGCGGCTTGTCCAGAGGCGTATTTCCCATTGTAACAGATATATCCGCTGCCGATGGAGAGAGCGCAGGCATTCCCTGATTGAGAAAGACTACCATTACCTGGAACGACAGGAACATCATAATGCTGACGGCAAATGAGCAGGTCATAAGGAATGCATTCTTTTTGCCGGACAGAGCATGGAAAATTCCCATGCTGGTTTCAATGTGGAACCGTTTTGTATTTGCGGCCTTCTTATTCTGCGTAAGCTGTGTACCGCCGCTGACTGCAGTTACCGGCGATACTTTAGAAGCCTTTTTCGCCGGGGACAGGGAGGCCAGCAGCACAATCAGAAAACCGATGACCGCGCCAGCAGTCAGGCCGCTTATACTGAACTGAAAAAGCGGTATTTCCAAAAAGCGTTCCCCGCTGATGGATTTCAGCAAAAGGCAGGCACACCATGTAATAATCTGTCCGGCAGCCAGCCCAATCGGCACGCCCTTCATACTCTGGCGCAGTCCCTGAAGAATGACGAAGTGCCTTACCTGGGCTTTGGATGCTCCCAGGCACCGCAAAAGCCCATAGAACTGAACCCGTTCCAGAACATTTGTGTTGAAGCTGGCGGCAATCATTACCGTACCGGCAATCAGCACCAAAAGAACAAGAAAGACTGCGACGATATATAGGGACTGCATGGCGCTGTTCTCACTTTGTCCCATCAATCCAAGAAGCGCCATATTTTCACTTACCTGACTGTCCAAAAGGCCATATTGCGCTTTTATTTTCTTCATGGCCTTCTGAATGTTTACGCCATCTTTGAACTGAACGCGGAAAGTGGTTCCGTTTTTGGCATTTTCATCCGCAATCTGGCGGAAACCGTCCTCAGTCAATACCATGCCATACACATCCGCTTTCAGCAGGCTCCCCATATCGGCAAGGACACCGGTAATGCGGTATTCCCGGCTGGAGCCATCCGGCACTGTAACGGTCACGGTGTCTCCAACTGAAAGGCCCAGCTGTTCCAAAGCCGATTGATTCAATAAGGCTTCATCAGGCTGGGCGGGGTATGAGCCGCCTTCCATATTCATTTCTGTCAAAGTGGAAAAGGTGTCCTCATCCGCGCCTGCAAAACTGACCGCTTTGGAGCCGATAGAGCCGGTACTTCCCTGATAGACCCATCCGCAGAGGGCGGTATCTGCCCGCGCTTTTACGAGTTCTGCCGTCTGTTCATCAATGCCGGTCAAACTGATATGGTATTCACCATTCGTCCTGATAAAATAATTTTTCTGTGCGCGCAGCGCCATGTCTGCCATGCTGAAAACAGCAGTTACCAGCAGCACCGAAAGGATAATGCAGAGAACCGAAATCCGATTGTTCCTGCGGTGCACCTTTTCATATTGCGGCACCAATCCAAGATAGCTTTTCAACGGGACGACACCCCCAAATCCTTCAGCACGCCATCGCTCATACGGAATACACGGTCTGCTGCGCTGGCGTGGTTTTTGTTGTGGGTAATCATCAAAATGGTCTGCTGATACCTGTCCGACATGGTTTGCAGTAAAGCCAGAACTTCCTGACTGTTTTTGCTGTCCAGATTTCCGGTCGGTTCATCTGCCATAATCAGGGCGGGGCGTGTAACCAATGCCCGGCCAATCGCCACGCGCTGCTGCTGGCCGCCGGAAAGCTGGCTGGGAAGGTGTTTCCGGCGTTCGCTCAATCCAAGTACCTGCAACAACTCATTGACGAACTTTTGATTTGGCTTTTTATAGTCAAGCAACAGCGGAAATGTGATGTTCTGCTCCACATTCAGCTCCGGGATCAGATTGAATGACTGGAAAATAAATCCGATATGCTGCCGCCGGAACACAGTTAGTTTCTTCTCCGGCATAGAAAAAATGTCCTGTCCATCAATCCACACCTTGCCGGAAGTGGCGCTGTCCAAAGCGCCAACCACATTCAGTAAGGTGCTTTTGCCGGAACCCGACTCACCAATGATGGCGATAAACTCGCCTTTACGGACAGAAAATGATACATGGTTTAATGCGTGAACTTCTGTTTCGCCTGTGCCATAGGTTTTGCACAGGTCTTGTACTTCAAGAATATTCATATTCAAGACCTCCTTACAGACACATCATACCCCCCATGACTTACTTCCAAGTGACATCTATCTTACTCATCTGTAAGGTTGAAAAAATTCAATGTAAACGTGGTTCCTGCGCCTAAACTGCTGGTTACGGAAATGGTTCCGCCGTGAGCTTCTACAATAGATTTAGCCAGCGGCAGCCCCAAGCCAATGCCATGAACATCCGAAGAAAAACGACTGCGGTAAAACCGTTTGAAAATGTTGTACAGATCTTCCGGGTGTATTCCTTTTCCATCATCGGAAATTTCAATTTGTGTCATTAAAGGGGACTGGCTCCATTTTACTCCGATATGGCCGCCGTTCTCTGTATGCTCCAAAGCGTTTTTTACAATATTGCCGATGGCTTCTGATACCCATAGAGCGTCGCATGATAAAACAATATCTTCTTTACCAGAAAGCGTAATTGTTTTATGCTCCCGTTCCGCCCAAGTTTCAAAGCGTTCCAAAACATCCTGCATAAGAACAGAAAGATTTTCCGGGACCTTTTCCATCTGGATAATTCCTGCGTCCAGCCGCGCCAGTTTCAGCAAGGTGTAAATCACATCTTCCATCCGCTTGATCTCTCTTTGAGATTTTTCGGTAAAGCTGCTCACGGTTGCGGCATCATCTTTATGGCTCTCTATAATCTCATGGTACATTTTCAAGGCAGACAGCGGTGTTTTAATCTGATGTGATACATCCGAAATAATGTCCTGCAAAAATTCTTTGGTCTGCCGCTGGTTCTCGGCATGAGCAGAGAGGATAGTCGCCATTTCATTGATGGCATGAAAAAGGCTATACCAGTCACCAGCCTGTGAACATTCGATGCGGGATGTGGTATTGCCATCCAGAAATTGGCGGATGGTATTTTCGGCGTTACTGAACGCCTTGTGCTGGCGGCGAAGATAGAGAAACAGCGATAAGTAGATTGCCACAAACAGTAAAACCAACAGCAGAAATACAGAAAACATTGTCTGATTTCGGTATATCTGGACAGCAGGCAGAAAACGCATGGAAGTCGTTTCATCATACCCAATAGAAGCTAAAGCCGCCCTGCCGCGTTCTATGT
>CALWAZ010000050.1 GCA_944375725.1 uncultured Merdimonas sp.
CCTGATTGGCCCGGAAGACGCCGCTCTGCTTTAAAAGCTCATCCACCAGTGTGGTCTTGCCATGGTCTACATGGGCAATGATCGCAATATTTCGAACATCTTCTCTTTTCATAACTTTTTCCTCAATGATTCTAACTTCTCTGATTTCCCGTTAACTTATACAGTTTACCACATTCCGCCGCAAATACAAGCAAATTCAAAAATTTTATGGAAAATGGTTCTAAAAACGGGAAAGCGGGCATATATATCATAAAGGCAGCGGTATCAGAGGGCATACTGTGCGCTGCCAGGAGTAAAACGGAAAATACAAAGGCCCCGCTCCGGGAAAAGCGCGCGTATCTGCCGGACAGGGGAGAAGAAGGGAGAACCAGAGTTATGTCAGATAAGGTCATTGAGAACAATCAGGTATCTGTAATCGGAGAAATTGTGTCAGGCTTCACGTTCAGCCATGAGGTCTTCGGAGAAGGCTTTTATATGGTAAATGTGCTGGTCCGCCGTCTGAGTGATTCGGCGGATGTGATTCCGGTCATGATTTCCGAGCGGCTGATCGATGTGGGGGAGGATTACACGGGGGAATTTATCCGGGTGTCCGGCCAGTTCCGCTCCTACAACCGGCATGAGGAAAAGAAAAACAGGCTTGTGCTGTCAGTCTTCGCCAGAGAAGTGGAATTTCTGGAGGAGGAAGTGGAAAATGCCAAGACCAATCAGATTTTCCTGGACGGGTACATATGCAAGGCGCCTGTATACCGCAAGACGCCTCTGGGCCGGGAGATCGCGGATCTTCTGATCGCAGTCAACCGCCCCTACGGAAAGTCTGATTACATTCCCTGTATCTGCTGGGGGAGAAATGCCCGTTTTGCTTCCGGCTTTGAGGTGGGCGGCCGCGTGCAGATCTGGGGCAGGATTCAGAGCCGGGAATATGTAAAAAAAATCAATGAGACCGAGTCTGAAAAACGGGTGGCTTACGAGGTCTCCGTCAGTAAGCTGGAATATACGGAATAACAGCCGCCGCAGTTCATATTGTACCTGTGAACAGCGGCGGGCCCGTGAGGGTTCCGTTTAGAAAGAATCTTGCATTTTATGCATGATTGGTGTATGATATAAAAAATTGTGATACCTGAATCTGGCAGGAATCTTACAGGATCCTGCCGGCAGAAAGCACGTCAGAAAAAAGACACTGCACATGTCTGCCGCTGGCAGGCAGGAAAGGAGTGCAAGATGGGGAAAGGGCATGTTACCATATTCTGCGGAGGCGGTAAGGGAAAGACCTCTGCGGCTTTGGGACAGGGAATCTTTGGAGCCAGTGCCGGAAAATCTGTCATCATCATTCAGTTTCTGAAGGGAAAGATAGGAGAGAGGATCGATTTTATCAAAAGGCTTGAGCCGGAGATCAAGGTATTCTGCTTCGAAAAGTCCGAAAAGGATTACCAGTCTCTTTCACCGGAGGAACAGCAGGAAGAGATCATGAATATCCGGAACGGCCTGAATTTCGCCAGAAAAGTTCTGACGACGGACGGCTGCGATATTCTGATTCTGGATGAGGTTCTGGGGCTTGTGGACAAGGGGATTATTACCCTGGAGGAGCTGAAAGCGCTGATTGAGGCCGGAGACGGAGACACGGAGCTGGTGCTGACAGGCATTCAGATGTTTGACGAGCTGTATCCCTATGCAGACGATGTATTCCGCATCAATACATTGAAATAATGGAAATGACGCGGTCAGTTGACAAGGGGAGCAGGCTGTGTTATTCTGAACACAGGTGATTTATAATTTAAAAACAGGCGAGATAGAGGTTGCGTTTTCCAGGAGTACCTTTTCGGATATGGCAGGCATAGACGAAGAAGAGGGAAAGGGGCTGACGCCGAAAGAGGTCGTTTCCTGCGGACGGTTTCTTGGGCATGCCGTGAAGAACGGTATGACTGTCATCAGTTTCTGATGGGGCGCTATCCAGAGAATACAGGCATAAAGGATTCGATTCTTTCGGGGCGTACTTCAGAAAGTACGCCTTGTTTGATTCTGAAAAACATCTCCCGGCCACGGGATATAAGGAGGAAGAACTATGTCTATTTTCAAGGGAGCAGCGGTAGCGATCATTACGCCGTTTCTGGATAACGGGGATATCAATTATCCGAAGCTGGCACAGATTCTGGATGATCAGATTGCCAACCACACAGATGCCATTGTGATCTGCGGAACCACAGGGGAGTCATCCACATTGACCCATGAGGAGCATCTGGAGGCCATCCGGTTCACGATCGAGCATGTGGCGGGACGGGTGCCCGTAATTGCGGGAACCGGATCCAACTGTACGGAGACAGCCATTTATCTGTCTCAGGAAGCGGAAAAATACGGAGCGGACGCTCTGCTGATTGTGACCCCCTATTACAACAAAGCCACCCAGAAGGGACTGATTGCCCACTACACAGCTGTGGCGGAATCTGTAAACCTTCCTATTATCATGTACAATGTGCCCTCCCGGACAGGATGCAATATTCAGCCGGAGACAGCGGCATATCTGGCAAAGAATGTGAAGAATATCGTGGGCATCAAGGAAGCGAGCGGAAATATTTCCCAGGTAGCGAAGCTGATGCGTCTGGCCGAAGGACAGATAGAGCTCTACTCCGGAAATGATGATCAGGTGGTGCCGCTGCTGTCACTGGGCGGCCTCGGCGTGATTTCCGTATTGTCCAATGTGGCGCCCCGGCAGACCCATGATATGGTCATGAAGTTCCTGGAAGGAGATATAGAGGGCAGCAGGGAGATGCAGCTGAAGGCGCTTCCTCTGATTGACGCCCTGTTCTGTGAAGTGAATCCGATCCCGGTAAAAGCGGCCATGAATCTGATGGGCTGGGAGGCAGGCCCTTTGCGGATGCCTCTTACAGAGATGGAGCCGGAGCATAAGGAAAGACTGAAGAAGGCAATGATTGATTTCGGAATCGAGGTTAAATAAATGACAGATATTATACTTCACGGCTGCAACGGCCGTATGGGACAGATGATAGCGGGACTTTTGAAGGACGATACGGAAGCGCGGATCGCGGCAGGCGTGGACGCGTACACAGGTGTACAGAATCCGTTTCCGGTCTTTCAGAACATAGAGGACTGCGACGTTAAGGCGGATGTGGTGGTTGATTTCTCAAACGCGGCGGCAGTGGACGCTCTTCTGGACTGGTGCGCGCGTACAAAGACACCGGTAGTGCTCTGCACCACAGGCCTTTCCAGGGAGCAGCTGGAGAAGGTGGAAAAGACGGCGGAGAAGACAGCGGTGCTGAAGTCTGCCAATATGTCTGTGGGCATCAATCTCCTTTTGAAGCTTCTGAAGGAAGCGGCGCCTACACTGGCGGCAGCAGGCTTCGATATTGAGATTGTGGAGAAGCATCACAATCAGAAGCTGGACGCGCCCAGCGGCACAGCTCTTGCGCTGGCTGACGCGGTCAACGAGGCATCGGACGGTGTCTACCATTATGTCTATGACAGAAGCCAGGTGCGCCAGAAGCGGGAAAAGAATGAGATTGGCATTTCCGCTGTCAGAGGCGGCACGATTGTGGGTGATCATGACGTGATTTTCGCGGGAACGGATGAGGTCATTACCTTTGAGCACAGAGCCTACTCCAGGGCCGTGTTTGGCAAGGGAGCTATTCAGGCCGCCAAATTCCTGGCAGGAAAGCCCGCGGGACGTTATGACATGGGTGACGTGATTGGATAGGACACAGAACTTTCACAGAAAAATCACATAATGATTTCAGAAAAGACACAAAAGAGGAATATTCTTAGATAGATTACGCAGTCTGTCAGGAATATTCCTTTTTCAATGCCCGGAAAACCGCAGGGACAGAATACAAGAGCCGCGGGACAGGAACCCGGAATCGGAACGGCAGGCTGGCAGAAGGAGGAAATGAATGTGATAGAGGTCAGAGATCTGGTGAAACGGTACGGAAAGCATGTGGCTGTGGATCATCTGAATTTCTGCGTGAAAAAGGGACAGATCTACGGATTTCTCGGTCCCAATGGAGCCGGGAAAAGTACAACCATGAACATGCTGACAGGGTATCTGGCGGCCACAGAAGGAACAATTCTGATCGACGGCCATGATGTGTCAGAGGAACCCATGGAGGCCAGGCGGTGTATCGGCTATCTGCCGGAGATACCGCCGCTGTACCTGGACATGACGCCGCTTGAGTATCTGAGATTCGCGGCGGAGCTGAAGAAAATTCCAAAGGAGAAAAGGGCGGAGGCAGTCGAAAAAGCCATGAATCAGACGCAGATCCGCGATGTGCAGGAGCGGCTGATCCGTCACCTGTCAAAGGGATACCGGCAGAGAGTGGGGCTGGCGCAGGCCCTTCTGGGAGATCCGGCGGTGCTGATTCTGGATGAGCCCATGGTGGGGCTGGATCCGAAGCAGATTATTGAAATCCGGGAACTGATCCGTTCCCTGGGGAAAAAACACACGATCATTTTAAGCTCCCATATTCTTTCGGAAATCACGAGCGTCTGTGATCATGTCATGATTATATCCCATGGAAAGCTGGTGGCCAGCGACACACCGGAAAACCTGGGACATTATATGAAAAATTCGGATATGATGGAGCTTCAGATCCGGGGCAGCCGGGAGGCATGTGAGAAAGCGCGGGAAGCCCTGAAGAATATCGAGGGCCTGGAAATCAAAACCGCGGCAGCCTCTCTGGAGGATGTATTCCTGGAGCTGACAGCTTCGGATAACGAAGAAGAGGAGGAAGAACAGAATGCTGGCGATTTATAAGAAAGAGCTGAAAGGATATCTGACTTCCATGACAGGCTATATCTTTATGGCGGTGCTCCTGGCGGTGGCCAGCCTGTATTATGTGGCCAACTGTCTGATAGGCGGATATCCGGTTTTTGGAGTAGTGCTGTCCTCTGTTTACTTTGTGCTGCTGATAGTGGTTCCGGTGCTGACCATGCGAAGTATGGCGGAAGAAAAGCGCCAGAAGACAGACCAGCTTCTGCTGACAGCGCCGGTTTCTATCTGGAAGATTGTGGAAGGAAAATATCTGGCCATGTTTACGGTGTTTCTGATTCCGATGCTGGTTCTGTGCCTGTATCCGCTGATTCTGCTGCAGTTCGGAAGCGTGTCCCTTCCCATGGCTTATACATCGATTGCGGGATATACCCTGTTTGGGGCCGCCTGTCTGGCTATTGGGCTGTTTCTGTCAGCGCTGACGGAGAGCCAGGTGATCGCTGCGGTGCTTACCTTCGGTGTACTGTTTTTCCTGAATATGTCTTCCGGAATCGCAAATCTCATCGGAGCTGACGGGGTTCTGGGCAGTATTCTTTCGGCAGTCTGCATTTATCAGCCCTTTGTCAATTTTGTGCAGGGAATTTTTGATCTGACAGGCGTGCTCTATTATGTCACAATCGTGCTCCTGTGCCTGTTTCTGACCGTGCAGCTTCTGTATAAGAAACATGGAACCTACCGGGCGGGAATGTCTGTCATTGCCTGCGCAGCGGTGGTGCTGGTCAATCTAATCGCGGGAAATCTGCCCTCCCAGTATCTGAAGTATGATGTGAGTGAGCAGAAGCTTTTTACGACGGGAGAGCAGACCGCCGAGGTGCTGAAAAATCTGGACGAGGATATCACTCTTTATCTGGTTGCCCAGCAGGGCAGTGAAGATACTACGCTGCTGGAGCTGCTGGAACGGTATGAGGGACTGTCTTCCCACATTTCAGTGAAAACCATTGACCTGGTTCTGTATCCCAATTTTCTATCTCAGTATACAGATGAAAATCTCTCGGAAAACAGTGTGCTGGTAGTGGGCCAGGAGCGGTCCAGGGCGGTGGATTATTATGATATTTATCAGTATTCTGTGGATTACAGTACTTATAGCAGCACCCTGGATTCCTTTGACGGGGAGGGACAGATTACAAGCGCTGTCGCTTATGTGACCGCCGATGAGATTCCGGTGCTTTACACGCTGGAGGGGCATGATGAAGCGGCGCTGAGCGCTTCTCTTACCTCCTCGATTGAAAAGGAAAATATTGAAATAAAATCCCTAAGCCTTCTGACCAATGAAGCGGTGCCGGAGGATGCCCAGATGCTTCTGATTTACGGCCCGCTGTCGGATATTTCGGAGGATGAAAAGAACAAGATTACAAATTATATGGACCGGGGCGGCCAGGTGATTTATCTGCGGGGCTATACGGATCAGGAGACGCCGAATCTGGATTCCATTCTGAATGAGTACGGGATCTCTCTGGCAGAAGGAATTGTGCTGGAAGGAGACAGCGATCACTATCTGCCCAATTATCCCTATTATCTGCTGCCGGATATCAATTATTCCGCATACACTTCTGATGTGCTGTCCCGCTATGTGCTGATGGCCTTCGCGGAAGGAATGACAGAGACAGCGGCCGGTACAGAGAGTGGAGAAGAGGAAGACGGCAGCCTGAATTATGAAAGCCTTCTGACGACCTCCGCGGAAGCCTATTCCAAGGTGAATCTGGAATCGGAAAACCTGGGAATGGAAGACGGAGATATTGCAGGTCCCTTTGATCTGGGTGTGGTGGTGACAAAGACGCTTGATGATGGAAATGAGGCAAAACTGATCGTATTTTCCTCTGAGACCCTGCTGGATGAACAGGTGGATGCCATGGTATCCGGCGGAAACAGCACCCTGTTCATGAATGTGCTGAGCCAGCTGGCGGATCATGAGAGTACGGTATCTATTGAAGCGAAGAGCATGTCCGTGACTCTGCTGACGGTGACTGCCGGCTCCGCGATTTTCTGGGGACTGCTGACTATTCTGATTATTCCGCTCTTCCTTCTGTCACTGGGCGGCGTAATCTGGTTCCAGAGGAGGAAACGCTGATGACGAAAAAGAAAAAACGAAACCGTATGATTGCGGCAGTACTTGTACTTGCGGTACTGGCAGTGATTTATGTGCTTGTGCTCCGCGCGGATTTTAACGGAAAAGATACGGCAGAAGAAGAGGAAGAAACCACGGTACTTGCCATTGAGCGGGAGGACATCCGCTCGGCGCAGATTGAAAATTCCTATGGAACCCTGCGTTTTTCCTATGACGGAGAGAACTGGACCAGTGAGGATGAGCCGGATTTCCCGCTGAATCAGGACGCGGTGAACGCTCTGTTCAACCGGCTGAATCCGCTGACGGCGGTTCGTGATCTGGGGGAGCAGGAGGATTTAGAAGCTTATGGTCTGGCGGATCCGGTTATTACGATCTCTCTTACGCTTCAGGATGGCCGGGAGATTACCGTCTATCTGGGAAATGATTCCTCAGACGGAAATCTGTATTTTATGACCTCTGAAAGCAGCAGTGTCTATACGGGAGACAGCTATCTGACGACGGCCTTTGACTGCCAGCTTTCCGATCTGGAAGCGGAAGAGGAAGAGGAGGAAGAAGAGGAAGCTGAAGAGGATGCCTCTTTGGAAGAAAGCGGTGAGGGCAGTGAAGATGCGTCGACAGAAGAAAATGCCGAGAGCGGCGGAGATTCTTCCGCAGAAGCAGAAAAGGAAGATACAGCAGCTGAAGAATAATTTTTCTTGATATTTATCAACAGATTATGTAAACTGAAAGCGGCAGCTGGGTTTGAGCCAGCTGCCGCTTTCAGACTTACGAAAGTAAAATTCCCGGATTTTCCATTCGGAAAATCACATTCCCCAGACAGGAACAATGGAACATAACAGCAAAACAAACGATGCAGGATATGAAAAGGGATTTCCATTGTCATTCTCCGATATCGTTGCTATAATAAAAAATGGCAGACGAGCTGTCATTGATTATGCTGATTAATAAGCTCCGGAGTTCTGCGGATTTTAAAAATCTCAAAGAAATATTTGGTGCCTATTGCCTGCCGGATATTCCGGCAGGCAGAAATATTGTGCGCAGGCGGAAACGCTATACGCAGGAAAAAGCGAGGAGATTATTTATGAAAAAGAAAGCGATTCACACAGTTATGGCCCTGGTGCTGACACTGACGATTATCTCAGTGTCGGTTGTATTTACGCTGGCGTTCCGGCCCCTGTACTATTTGGATATAAATGCTTTGAATATCCCGGAAAGAACAGGATATTCAGAGAAAATGATCCGGGAAAACTACGATGTGCTGATAGACTACAATCTGTCCTTTGGAGATGAGCCGCTGGAATTTCCCAGCCTGGTCATGTCGGAACCCGGGCGGATTCATTTTGAAGAGGTAAAGGATATTTTTAATCTGTTCAAATACATGGCCATTGGAGGAGTGCTGATAAGCGCCGCAGGGATTTGGCTGATGAGCCGCAGAAAGGAATATCTGTATCTGAAACTGACTTCGATTCTGGCGGTGGCCCTGCCGGCCGTGATAGGGCTTTTCGTGGCGATGAACTGGGACTGGGCTTTTGTGACCTTCCACCATATCGCCTTTGACAATGATTACTGGATCTTTGATCCGGCGACAGATCCGGTCATCAATATTCTGCCGGATACGTTCTTTATGCACTGCGCGCTGCTGATTCTCGGGTGTGTGGTGCTGGGAAGCGTGGTGTGCGGACTGGTGTACCGGAGGCTGAACAGAAAAAAAGTGGTCTAATATTTCAGAATTTATAACTGCACTGAGAACTTACGCGTATGATTCTCAGTGCAGCTTTTTAATTTATAAATATCTTTAAATTTATATTGTGAATATGAATAATTTTATATTATGAATTTAAATAATAAAAATGAATATAATGATTGACTTATTGTGGGAAATGGTATATAGTAATTTTGACAGAAAAAATAAAACATAAAAGGAAATTGTATAACAATATTTAGGTCTTTACTCATCAGGTAAAGTGGATTGAAACATATTTTGAATTTAAATGAGACGGAAAGGTATGGCTAATCGAATATTTTAGTCATACCTTTTTGCTTTCTTAAATCTCACATGGGAGTATTGATGATATGAAAGAGTACTATTCTCATTATCGGGAGCAGGATGACAAATTTCAGGCGAACCGGGAACATCAGAAAAATGTGGCCGTGTTAAGCAGACAGTATTGCCTGGTAGAAGCTTTGAAGAAGATGGCCTATCTTATCGGGCTTCATCACGACGACGGAAAAATGCAGGATCTATGGCAGCAGTATTTTCTTTCTAAAATTCAGGGAAAAGATATATCCGGAAGAGAGACAGTAGATCATTCTACCCTGGGAGGACTGATTGTAAATGAATATGAACCGGGAAGTATGCTGTCTGAGATGATACAGATTGCAATTTTTACACATCATGGTCTGGCGGATTGTGTCTCGGTGCAGGACGGAGTTCCTTTGCTTGTAAAGAGAGCACGAAAATATGGCCGGGAAGAAATCCTTAGAATGAGAGATGTCTGCGAGCAGGATATGCCGGAAGAAAATATGAAAAAGCTTTGCCAAGAGGCCAGAGAAGATTTAAATAAAATTTTAAGACAGATAAAGGAACTGACGGATTCGGCGGAAAGAAAAGAACAGTATGGCAACAAAAATTTTTATCTGGGAATGTGTGAAAGATTGCTGTTTTCTGTTCTGGCAGATGCAGATGTGCGTGATACGGTAGATTTTATGGAAAATAGAATAACGGATAAGGAGTTCTCCAATCAGGAAATGCAGCAGGTGTGGATTCAGGCAAAAAAGAGACTGGAGAAAAGACTGGAGGAACTGCAGAGTCAGGGGCAGGCTTCGGTATTGGGAGCAGTAAGGCAGAAAATTTCGCAGCAGTGCGAGCAGGCAGCCTACCGAAAATGCAGCCGGTATCGCCTGGCAGTTCCGACAGGAGCTGGAAAAAGTCTGAGCGCTTTGAGATTTGCCATTTGCCGGGCCATCGAGGAGCATAAAAGGCATATTTTTTACATAGCTCCTTTTCGCAGCATCTTAGATCAGAATACAGAAGAGATAAGAGAAGCCGTTGGAAATCCGGCTTGGGTGTTGGAACACCATGGCGATGTAGTGACGGAAGACGAGCAGGAAAATTACAGGTATGAAAGACTGATTGAAAACTGGGATGAGGTGCCGATTATTGCGACGACGGCAGTACAGTTTTTTAATACGGCTTTTAAAGAGAAAAAGAGGAATCTCCGCCGTTTTCACAGCCTTTGCAGCAGTGTTATTATTTTTGATGAAGTACAGGCACTTCCGGATAAAGTACAGGGGCTGTTCAGCCTGCTTGTAAATTTTTTGACGGAGATTTGTGAATCGGTGGTCGTCCTGTGCACGGCGACACAGCTTCCTTTGGAGGCGCGGAAAGAGAATTGCATGCTGAAAGCGGAGAATATGGCAGAACCACTTTCTGTATATGAATCCAGTTTCAGAAGGGTAGAATATCAGGACTGCACAGAGAATGGCACAAAAGTTTTTAATATAGAAGATGCTGTGGAGATGATCAAGGAAAAGGCGGAAAGTGAAAAGCAGGTGCTTGCCATATTTAATACAAAAGAAGCGGCGAAAAAGGTATATGAAGGATTGAAAGGGCAGACTGTGGGAAAGCTGTTTCATCTAAGCACGTCCATGTGCGCAGAACACAGAGAAGAGGTAATGAAAAGTATCACAGCTGCCTTGGAAAGAGAGGAGAGGGTAATCTGTATCAGCACCCAGCTGGTAGAGGCAGGAGTTAATTTTTCGTTCCGGTGTGTGATACGTTCTTTGGCTGGCCTTGATAATTTAATTCAGGCAGCAGGACGCTGTAACCGACATGGAGGAAAGCCGCTGGGGCAGGTGTATTTGATAGAGATGGATAAGGACGCAGAAGACCTGACCTATCTTCCGGAGATACGCAGGGCTCAACAGGCTATGAGAAAAATCCTTCGTATTTATTCTATGGAGCCCGAGAAGCTGGAAAACCGCCTGGACTCTGAAAAAGCAATACAAGCGTACTATGTAGAAAGGTTTCTGTACAGAGACGCAGAAATGCGATATCCGCTCACAGTGGAAGGCGTATCGGTGGACCTGATAGATCTGTTGTCTGCCAACAGGGAATTTACAGGCCGGTTAAAAGGATTGAAACTGCGCCAGGCATTTCGCACAGCGGGCGAAGCTTTCTCATTGATAGAAGACAAGGGAGGTGTTGATGTAGTTGTACCTTATGGCGAATCGATGGAAGTGGTAAGGCAGTTGTCAAAAACAGAAGAACGTGATGAACGAAAGTATCTTATGCGGAAACTCCAGCGATATGTCGTGAATCTGCCCGAAAGCATACTGAAAAAGATGGGCTCTGATGCTGTTTCCAGGCAGGAAGATTATATTCTTGTTCTGGATAAACGCTATTACAGTGATGATACAGGAGTACAGCGGGAACCGCAGGAAATGGAACTGCTGGCATTTTAGGAGGTGAATAGATATGGAGCACAAAAAATTCAGAAACACAGTCGAATTTCAGGTGAGCGGAAAGTATGCTTTGTTTTCAGATCCGGTTACCAGAGTGGGCGGAGAAAAATTTTCCTATCAGATTCCTACTTACGAAGCAGTAAAGGGGATTCTTCACAGTGTTTTCTGGAAACCCACGATAAAATGGGTCATAGATGAAATGAGAATTATGAAGCCCATTCAGACGGAGACAAAAGCCGTAAAACCACTTATGTACCGGGGAGGAAACGATCTGTCTTACTATACCTACCTGAAAGATGTCTCATATCAGGTAAGAGCGCATTTTGTATGGAATATGAATCGGCCAGAGTTTGAACAGGACAGGAATGAAAACAAATATCATAATATGGCCAGACGCATGATAGAACGGGGAGGACGGCGGGATATTTTTCTGGGAACCAGAGAATGCCAGGGATACGTGGAACCCTGCATATACGGAGAAGGGAAAGGGTATTATGACGAGATGTCAGGCGAACTGGCATTCGGTTTTATGTATCATGGGCTTACCTATGCAGATGAAGCAGAACTGGAAGAGGACAGAGGAAAACTGACGGTTCGGTTCTGGCGACCGGTTATGAGAGAAGGATATGTCCTTTTTTGTACGCCTGAGGAATGTACGGAGAAACGCCATCTGCATGACATGGAAGTCAAAAAATTTCCGGATAAAAAGTTCAGCGGGCTGAAAGAATTTGCTCAGGAAGAAGGTGCGTAATGAACTGGGTTGGTGAGTTATGCGATTTATATGACAA
>CALWAZ010000051.1 GCA_944375725.1 uncultured Merdimonas sp.
GACATTTACTATGCGGACCTGACCCCTGTGGTCGGATGCGAACAGGGCGGCCGGCGCCCGGTGCTGGTCATACAAAACGATGTGGGCAACCATCACGGTTCCACGGTCATCGTCGCTGCCATTACCAGCAGAAGAAGAAGAAAACGGAGGCTGCCCACCCATATCGGGCTGCCCAGGCTGCCCACAGGGCTGAGGACTGCGTCCTTTGCTATGCTGGAACAGGTGCGGACCATTGACCGCATGCGCCTGGGCGCATATATCGGCAGGCTGGACGGGGAGAGGATGGCCGCTGTGGACCGGGCAATCCTGATCAGCTTCGGATTGGACGGGCTTGTTGGTTATGATGGGAAAAACGCTGAAAAATAGGGCGTTTTTATCGGTTGTTTTCCTGGATATGTTCGAAAAGATAGTATATACTGTGTATGCAGTCGAAGGAAAGGAGTGAGGCGGATGAACCGGTATCGGATCAGGATCAGCGTAGACGGCAAACGGAAGCTGTACTACATCGAAGACCAGGAAAACTACGATATCGTTCTCCTGCCGAGCAAGTACCTGAAGCATAAGGCGGACGCCAACCGGTCGCCAAACACGGTCAGACGGCTCGCCCTTTCGATCTGCTACTACCTGAACTATCTGGATCAGACCGGGACCGAGCTATTGCAAGTGGCAAAAAAGAGCTTTGAGGAACAGAGCAGCCACTTCGGGCAGTTCCTCTATTGGCTGGTGGAGGGACGGCATATCACAGACAATCGAACAGCGAAGACGGGAAATGGAACCTGCAACGCATACCTCAAGGATGTGTTCGGGTTCTTTTTATATCTGGCGGATAACGGATATACGGAACCCCTGCGGGTGCTGGCTTACAACCAGATCACCGTATCCAATGCGGTAGGGGTCAAACGGACGATCCGTTCCAAGTCTTTCAAGGGGTACCTGAAGGAAAAGGACCGGAATGTGCGGGCGGCGCAAGAGCCGGAGATCATCGATATCCTCCGGGCCTGTACCAACCTCCGGGATCAGCTGCTGCTCCTGCTGCTGGCAGAGACCGGATTTCGGATCGGCGAGATCCTGGGTGTGGATTATACCAAGGATATCGATTATGAGAAGCAGGTCCTCAAGGTGTACTTCCGGGACGACAACGACAACGAAGCCCGAGCCAAGAATGCGGAATACCGCTCAGCGAAGATCAGCAGGGAAACCTTCGAGTTCCTGCTGCATTATCTGGCGGAATACAGGAGGTTACTGCAGCGGCAGAGCCTCCTGTTTATTAATATCAGGGGAGAAACCGCTGGCAAACCCATGCGGGTGGAGAGCGTGTATGACATGCTGGACCGAATGGAGGAAAAAACCGGCATTAAGCTGACCCCGCACATGCTCCGCAGATATTATGCGGTGTCCAGACGGGACGCCGGCTGGGCGCTGGAGCTGATCCAGCTGGCCCTGGGACATAAGCATCTGGATACGACGGTCAAATATCTGGGCATCCTGGATAACCAGCTGATGACCGCAAGCCGGGAATTTTATGAAAAGCACTCGGATCTATATGGGATCAAGGATCTGCTGTAAGAGGAGGTGAACCGCTATGCCGACGGCTGCGCTCAGGCAGATAACAGCAAAACAGGATAATCAGGCGCTTCGAGCCAGATTGGAAGCGGAAGCCGCCAGGGTACAGATCAGCTATAAAGCCAGTGTGATCGACTTCATGGTCATGGAAGGGATCCAGGATTTCTCGGAGCTGGACTATGCAACAAGAAAAAGTTTTGAAGCCTACCTGGAAGGGCAAAGCGGTATGAAGCATATCCGCCATCACCTGCTGGCCTTTGACAAGCTCAAACAGCATGCGCTGAGCCAGGAGTTCCACATCCTGGAGGATGGAAAGGTCGCACGGCCGCGGTATGAGAATGGAATCCTCTACCTGCCATACCATCCAGACCCAAAGGTTTCGGCCATGTTCCGAAATTCCACAAGGAAAAACGAGCATGTCTGGGATTTTTCCAGAAATGCCCCGGAGAGGATGAAACGGCAAGTGTTCGACATCCTGCATTATGAGCTGGAGAACAGCACAAGCCCTGAAGGTAGGCGCGTCCACCTGTTGGGGCTGCGGGACCTGTATGACTTTTGTACGGAGCAGTGGATCGAGGATATCGAAGCCATGGAACTGCCGCAGATACAGGCGTTCCGTGAAATCCCCAGCAACCGGCTCACGGAAAGCAAGCGCCCTGGAATCATCAACTTCTGCCGAAGAGCGCTGTTCCTGCAAGCGGAGGAAATCAACTGGAACGCCCATGTATGGTATATGGAGCGGTTCCACATACAGCCAGAGCGGATGGATCCCGCAAACCCTGTGTTAAGCATCTCCTTTGTCGAAGTAACGCACCGCCGGAACCGGGAACTTCTCAAAAGATATATCCGGTATGGGCTTGGTATCACCAACCTGTCGGTCGGCGTGATCCGGGGGGAACTCATCTACCTGCGAAGCTTCCTGAATGATATCCAGCAGCCGGAAGATACCGATATCTGCTCTGTAACGCCGGCGCAGATGGAGGCGTACTTCCGGGTGCAGCGGCAGAGGGGGGTACAGGCGGAAACCTACAATAAGATCGTCATGAGCATCCTGCACTTCTTCAACCATCTGCGGGTACGGCAGCTCATCGGACAAATCCCCTTCGATGCGGACAGCTTACTGCAGAAGACGGTACTGAAGCATCATAACCGGAGCGTGGCACAGGAGGTCACAGAAGAAATCTTCTCCAAGCTCTATGCCTTCCCTGAAACCCTCCGGCTGATGTATCTGCATCTATGGGGTATAGGGTTACGGATCAGCGAGGTGTGTACCCTGAAAGGGAACGCCTACTACATACAGGGCGATGACGCCTGGATTCAGGTCTATCAGATCAAAATGCGCACTTACAAACGTATCCCAATTCCTGCGGCCCTGTATAAGCTGATGCGGGTATACCTGAAAAAGCACCACATAAAAGCGGGGGACTATGTGTTCCAAAACAGCAAAGGCGGCCCCTACCGGAGCGGAACCTTCCGCTACAATATGCTGAAATACTGCGAACGCAACGACATTCAGAACGGGGAATACATCTTCCGCTCCCACGATTACCGCCACACCATAGCGACCTGCTTCTATGACTCAGGCGTATCCCTGCAGAGTATCCGCGATTACCTCGGTCACGACTATGAGGAGATGACCGAGCAGTATATCGACTACATGCCCAAGAAGATCGAAAAAGCGAGTGAAGACTACTTCAGCCGGCACAGCCTGGCGTCATACATCAAGAGAGGTGAGGAAAAAGATGGATGAGAAAATATACCTGCGGCTGCTGTACGGAATGGAGGAAATACCGGATGGCCTGGCACGAATCATAGGACGCAACCCTTGTTACGACCTGGCAGGGCTGCCGTCGCCTAAACTAAAGGAAGAGATTGAAGGATTCATCCGATACCGCAGTACGCAGGTAAGCATCGGAAGAATGCAGGGCGACAAACAGTTCTACAATAAGGTGCGCAGGTTCCTGAAAGAATGTGCAACAGCAAAATCCAGCCTGCGGGATAAGGCTCCGGAAACCTGGGTCAAACAGTTCCGGACATGGATGTTCAAGGAACACATCCCATTGTATTATAGGAGCAGAGGACCCACCGGCAAAGAGAACATATCCAAGGCAAGAGAAATTGGATATTTTGAGCGAATGCTCAAGTTCACAGCAGTAGATGCCCGCCGGGAAGAAGAAAAGGATGTCTGGGAGCTGGACAAGCTGGAAATCGAACACAGAGAGAATCCAATCAAGCGGGTCAGAACGCTGAATTTTACGCGGATATCCCAAGATGGCATCCGACAGGAGCTGAAGAAAGGGATCTACCTGAACCTGCAGGGGGAAGCCATTGCCTGTGTACAGAAGGAATTAACGGCAGCCAGACGCCTGTCGAGATATCTGGCAGATCGATACCCACAGGTGCAGTCCTGCCGGGACCTGAACCGGGAGATCATAGAGGAATACCTGACCTACCTAAAGACGGAAGCTACAGGGACGAAACACTACCATGCAGATTTGAACCGGCTGCGCAGTCTGCTGGAAAGCACCGGCCAGATGTGCGATTATCCAAACCTGATCGGACTGTTCCTCACAAGGGACATTCCGCCAACGCCAAAGGCGGCTTTCAAGACCTATTCAGATGCGGAACTAAAGCGGCTGAACCGGGAGATCGTAAAGCTGGATGCGCAGACGGCACGGCTGATGATTATCCACCAGATGCTGGGGACGCGGATATCCGATACCCTGACCCTGACGCCGGATTGCCTGTCGGAACGGAACGGCGAGATTATCATCCGGATCCGGCAGATGAAAACCAAGCCCTATGAAAAGCCCATTAGTGCAGAGCTTGCGGCGCTGATCAAAAAGGCAATTGCTTACACCAAAGAGAAATATGGGGATACAACTTACATCTTCGTCGATGAGAAGAACCCCAGCCGGCCGATGCCATATACCACCGTACAGTTCCG
Organism: uncultured Merdimonas sp.; assembly: GCA_944375725.1. GTDB lineage: Bacteria > Bacillota > Clostridia > Lachnospirales > Lachnospiraceae > Laedolimicola. Next base: position 4,511 of record CALWAZ010000051.1, read on the forward strand.
GATTACGGACATGATCTATAAGAAAGAACTGCGGGATGACAACGGTGAGATCTTCGGCTTCGGGACCCATATCTACCGGCACTACTATGGGATGAAGCTGACCGAGATGCACCTGGACGACTGGACCATTGCCAAGCTGCTGGGGCACAGCAGCGTTCGAAATGTGAAGTATTACCGGAAGATGAGCAACCAGCTTCTCGCCGATGAGACGCGAAAGGCCAGACAAAGGCTCTCTGCGGTAATCCTGGATAACTTAGATGGATGGGAGGCAGAGTATGAACAAATACGACAAGATGATCGCCTGCAATAGGAAGGCCAGCGCCGAAAAGATTGACCTTGCCAGGAGAACCATCTTCGAGATGGTGGAGGAAGGCGAGAAGGTCACGATCCCCAAGCTGATCGCCAAGACGGGACTGTCGAGGGGGTTCTTCTACAAGAATCCGATGGTACGGCAAGCGCTGGACAAAGCGCTGGAGCAGCAGGTCGGGATGATCGACCCCAGGCGTTCGGTTCTGGATATGGCGATGGATAATGAGATCGTTGCCCTGCACGAAAGGATACGGGAACTGCAGCAGGAGAATCAGCGGCTGCGGGCAGAAAATGAAAAGATGCAGAAAGCATTAAGCAGGAGGAACGACAAGCTGCTCCGTAATTTATAATCGGATAATACATAGCTCATCGGAGCCGGAGGCGCCGGGGAGCATGGAAAGGAATGCACGGTTTGAATTGACTGTGCATTCCTTTTTTGCCTACAATGGAAACGGGAAGTGGACATGAAACACATTTGTGCATACCGTTAAGGCCAGTTATGTCAATGGTTTTGAGAGATATACCCAAGTTAATCGACGAGCCTATCAATGGCCTTGACCCTATCGGTATTGCGGAAATGCGGGATTTTATCCGGGAACTGTGCGACGCCATGGGCAAGACCATTCTGATATCCAGCCACATTCTTTCTGAGATTTCACTGCTGGCTGACGACATCGGGATTATCGACCATGGTGTGCTGCTGGAAGAGGAGAGCCTGGAAGAACTAGAGCGGAAAAATGGAAAATATTTCTGTTTCCGGGTCTCAGATCCCGCGGAAGCAGTCCGCCTGCTGAAAGGACGGATGGGAATCCGGAATGCTGCGGCAGGCCATGAGAATGAGGTAGTGATCCGGGATTCGAGCCTGGATGCCGGCGCGGCTGTCCGGCTGCTGGTGGAGGCGGGAGTGACCGTATCGGACGCTCATCTTTATGAGGAAACTCTGGAGGACTATTTCAAAAAGGTAACAGGAGGTGAGGGCATTGCTTAAGCTTTTGCGCTGTGAATTTGCCAAGCTGCGGAGAAAGCCTCTGTTTTTTGCGGCCGCGGCGGTGTCCGCTCTGATTCCTCTGGCCTATGCGCTGTTTCTGCCGGACTTTAAGCAGTTTACAAGCGGCAGGGAGGCAGTGGATTCCATGATGGCGGCCCTGTTTCAGATGAGCGCTTATCTGCTTTTGATGCCCGCGCTGGTCGTGCTGGCCTCCAACCTTCTTTTTGAGGAGCAGGATAATGATACGCTCAAAAATCTGGTGACAGTTCCCGTAAGCAAGTCCTCTCTGGCTCTGGCCAAAATGCTGCTGTTGTTTTTGTTCTCTGCCGCGTTTATGGCTGTGGGAGGCTTTGTGAATCTTGCTCTCGTGTCAGCGGCAGGCTGGGAGCCGGAAGGGTTCTGGAGGCTCTTCTGGGTAGGAATCGGCCAGGGAATTATGATGTGGGCCGGAGCGCTGCCCTGTATCCTGCTGGTGGTATTGCTGAACCGCAGCTATATTATTTCGGTGATAATCGCCTTTTTCTATACAACCATCAATTACATTTTCGGCATGAACGATCTGCTTATCATGCAGCCCTTCGGCTTCAATCCGGGGACGCTGCTTCCGGGCTCTCTGGCTTTCCGCTGGTATTTTCAGTATTTTGACACATCCCATGTGGGTGCGGAGACGGCGGCCCTGCTGGAACGGATCAGCCCCTATTTTGTGACGGTTCCCCAGGCATTCCTGGTAACCGGCGCGGAAGCGGCGCTGTTTTTGACTTTGATTGCCCTTGTCTATAAACGGCAGGGTTGCTGAAAGAAGGAGGTGTGAATCATGTGGAATATAATCAAAGGGGAGTGGAAGAAACTGCGCCGGTGCCAGATTCTGCTGATAGGTATCGTGGCGCTGGCCCTCTGCCCTGTGGCGCAGTATGGAAGCCAGCTGATTGTCAATCCTGAGATACGGGATCCGAATTATGACTTTGCCCGTCTGTTTTCCAATGTAGTCTGGGGGAATACGCAGGTGTTTCTGCCTATCTCTCTGGTGATGATTGGAGGGTGGATGATTGACCGGGAGTATACCAATGACACGATGAAAAATCTGATCACTGTGCCGGTGTCCTACCGCAGGCTGCTGGGCGGAAAATTGGCAGTGACAGCGGCTTTGTCTCTTATGTTTGGGGGATACAGTATCATTGCGACGCTGCTGACAGGGAGTCTGGCCGGCTTAAGCGGACTTTCGATGAGCGTTCTTGCGCGGCAGGGAATCCAGGTGATCCTGGCAGCTTTTTATACCGGACTGGTCTGCATGCCGCTGATTTTGATTTTCGGACAAATCCGGGGCGCTTATCTTGGGGGCTCCCTTCTGACCTTTTTTCTTGGTTACTGCATCCTGTTTTTTAAAGGAGGCTTTCTTCTTTCCGTGTATCCGTTTTCCGCGGCGCTGGTTTTAGCCGGATTTGATATGCAAGAATATAACGGCGCCACTCAGCCTCCCAGTATTCCGCTGGCTCTTGCAGGAATGGCTGCAGTTCTGCTCCTGACTGCCGGGATCCTGTTTTTGTCCCATCCGGGCAGCAAAGCGGGAAGTTCCGGGAAGAAGAAAAAGAAAAAGGGCCGCGGCCAGCGGCGGCGCAGGTAAGGAGGACTTTATGAAGCAGATATATCGAAAGAAAAAATGCTCTGCGGCGCTCTGCGCAGCTTTGTGTACCGTCCTGTTATCCGGCTGTTATCCGGACGGGGATCTGGATATAAAGGGAAAAAATGAGCAGTTAAAAGATACCATTTTGGAGGCTTATGATGCGTTTATAGGAGGGGCCGGCACAGCAGTACTGACGTCCGAGAGATCGCTGGAAGGGCGGCTTACGAGAAAAGAAGATAATTATACAGGATCTTACAGAGCATCTTATACTGATTTTACAGGTACAGAAGTTTTGTTCGGCGGCACAACCCTGGAACGGGAGGAAGGAGGAACCCTGGAGCTGACCTGTTATCTTTCTCTTGAGAGCGGAAAGGCAGCGGTTTTCCTCCGCTCCGGCTCCGATGATCCGGTGATACTTTTATCTGAGAGCGGAGAGTATACCGGCACCTGGGAGGTAGATGGAGAAAGCACCTATATCGGCGTGTGGTGCGAGGATGCAGTGGGAGACCTGTTTATTCAGACGGAATAGAGGTTCGCATATCCCGGTAAAACAGATGGCAGCCAGGGGCCTGGTTCCAGCGATTGATTTATGAGAGGGCCGGAGACACCTATGCTCACGGAGGAAAATATGGTGCTTTTTTGCCGTGACGCGGTGCGGCATGGTATGGTATAATGTCGGGAGACATTATACCTGCGCCGCGCCAGGGCGACCGGAGGGAGCAGATTCTTTGCTGGCGCGTGTGCACCCCCCGGAGGGGCCATGTTCGAAGGCAGCGGTATGGAAAGAAGGAGGAATTTGTGTGCGCGCAGAAGAACGCCGCCAGGCCGTTTTAGAGCTGATTGAGCAGTCAGAGAAACCTGTCAGCGCCTCATCGCTGGCGTCCCGCTTTTCGGTAAGCCGGCAGATTATTGTTGGGGATATTGCGCTGCTTCGGGCAGCCGGAGCTGAAATTTCCGCCACACCCCGGGGCTATGTGATTCTGCGGGGCAGCATGACAGGGGTAGTAAAACAGATCGCCTGCCGTCACAGCGCTGAGGAGATGGAAGCGGAGCTGAATGCCATTGTAGATCAGGGATGTACTGTGATAGATGTGATCGTGGAGCATCCGATTTACGGACAGCTTACGGGTCCGCTGCACCTTTCCAACAGATATGATGTGTCCCGGTTTATTGCCCGTTCCGCAGAAGAGGATGCTCTGCCGCTTTCCAATCTTACGGAAGGAATCCATCTTCATACGCTGTCGTGTCCGGACGAAGCCGCGTTCCTGCGGGTAAAGAATGTTCTCAAAGAGCTTGGTGTTTTGCTGGAAGACTGAGAAAGAGATTGACAGCAGTGCATAACCGTAGTATAGTGTGGTATACGGGTGTCATGACACCTGTATACCACACTGCTTTTTATACGGGGGATGGATGAATGGAAAAAATGAAAGCATTTCTGAAACGGAAAAATATCGTTATCTCTGCAAAACGGTATGGCATTGACGCGCTGGGCGCCATGGCTCAGGGCCTGTTCTGTTCTCTTCTAATAGGTACGATTCTGAATACGATTGGGAACCAGTTCCATGTGGGGTTCCTTACAGCCAAGATTATTACGATCAATGGGGTAGGTTATACCATCGGAGGCATGGCTTCCTTTATGAGCGGCGCGGCTATGGCGGTTGCCATCGGATGCGCTCTGCAGGCTCCGCCGCTGGTTCTGTTTTCTCTGGCGACAGTAGGCTATGCCTGCAATGCTCTGGGACAGGCCGGCGGCCCTTTGTCTGTGCTGTTTGTGGCGATTATCGCGGCCGAGGCCGGAAAGATGATCAGCAAGGAGACGAAAATTGATATTCTGGTGACGCCGATTGTCACTACACTTGTGGGAATCGGCGCGGCCTGGGTGATTGCGCCGCCCATCGGCAGCGCGGCGAATGCTTTTGGACAGCTGATTATGAGGGCAACGGATTTACAGCCCTTCCTGATGGGAATTCTGGTATCGGTGCTTGTGGGTGTAGCGCTGACGCTTCCCATTTCCTCCGCTGCTATCTGCTCTGTCTTAGGTCTGACCGGCCTTGCCGGCGGAGCGGCTGTGGCCGGATGCTGCGCGCAGATGGTAGGTTTCGCAGTTATGAGCTTCCGGGAAAACGGCTGGGGAGGTCTTGTAAGCCAGGGACTTGGAACCTCCATGCTTCAAATGCCGAATATTGTGAAAAATCCCCGTATTTGGATCGCTCCCACGCTGGCTTCAGCTGTCACGGGTCCTGTGGCCACCTGTATCTTCCGTTTGCAGATGAATGGAGACGCGATCAATTCCGGTATGGGGACCTGCGGACTGTGCGGGCAGCTGGGTGTGTGGACTGGCTGGATTTCGCCAAGCGAGACGGCTCTTGCCAATGGGGCGGCAGCCATCACGCCCACAGCCTTTGACTGGGCCGGACTGATTTTGATTTCCTTTGTACTTCCTGCCATACTGGCTCCTGCTATCAACCAGGTCTGCCGCAGGCTGGGATGGGTAAAGGATGGCGATCTGAAGCTGTCCTGAAAATAAAAACAGGAAAACTTCAGCAATTCTACTTTGGAGGGGTGTTCAGCCGGCTTTATAAGAGTTACAATTTCTTTATCAAAGCAGAGGAAGAGAATAAAGTATGGATTTGATAAAGATTGGAAAATATATAGCATCCAAAAGAAAGGCTCTGGGGCTGACCCAGGCTCAACTGGCGGAAAAGCTGGGAATGAGCAGTAAATCTGTCTCAAAATGGGAACGCGGCGTCTGTCTGCCTGATGTGTCGGTGTATTTGGAGCTGTGCCAGATACTTGGAATCACTCTGAACGAATTTATCGCGGGAGAGGATCTGAAGCAGGAAGAGATGGTACAGAAGTCCGAAGAGAATCTGATGCAGGTAGCGGAAGAAGGAAATGTCGGAAAGAAAAAACTGAAAAGGATCATCGCGGTTCTTCTGTGTGCGTCTCTGCTGGCTCTGGGCGCCTTGTCTGCGGTTCTGCTGGCTCTGCGGAGAGTTCCTGTCAACTATATCGAACCTCTTCCGAAGGACAGCGCGGAAATGAATATAGCGAAGGTATTGTCCGGCGTGGACGGCGCTTACCTGTATCGTTATGCTCTGGATGATACTATTACGGAGCTGAGAATTATGCTGTCGGTATATAAGGAAGGAACTCTGGAGAGGACAGAAGAAGCGGCGTCCCTGAAATTTGAGCTGAGTGAGGGGCAGGACAGGGTACGGGAAGGGATAGCGGCCATTGTCCCTGATTTTGAAAATTTTAAGGTAAGGCTGATTCTCACAGACAGCAGTGCAAAATATTCTACAGACTTTAATATTCTGGAGGGAGTGCCGGACAGAGAATATTATGGCAGATCGGCATCGGAAATACAGGGCAGAATCAAGATTTCTCCGGATACGGATATGGGAATCCTGGCGCTGATCTACGCGGAGGGCGGACTGAGAGTTCTCCCTGTGGAAGATATTCCGGAGAGCGCGGGCGGGGTGGAAAATGATTATGTCTATTATCTGTCTTTCCGGTTTGTCAGGGACAGCGGAGACTGACCGCTGCCGCTGGCGGAGGATTGCGAAAAAGAGTGGGATTGCGAAAAAACCGGGGGCCGTCAAAGACACTGTGCAGATGTCTTTGACGGCCCCCATTCTATGCCTTACTCTTCCGTCAGATGGGAAGTGCAGTGAGGACATCTCACAGCCGCAATGGGGATCTCACTCAGGCAGTAGGGACATTTTTTGGTGGCCGGAGCTGCCGGAGCCTCTTTTTTGTGCCCCAGAGAAGCCAGCTTGTTCACAGCCTTGAGCAGACAGAAAAGAACGAAGGCCATAATCAGAAAATTGAACAGGGCGGAAATGAAATTAGAAGCGAAGCCTGCGATATCGCTCAGTCCATAGACCTGCGCGCCAGTCACGAAGTTCAGAATCGGATTGATAAAATTGTCGGTAAGGGAAGTGACGATGCTGGAGAAGGCGCCGCCGATAATGACGCCGACAGCCATGTCCATCATATTTCCCCGCAGGGCAAAAGCCTTAAATTCCTGAATAAATTTCTTCATTTTTCATTCTCCTTTGTCATTTGAAATATGGATTGGGAAGCAGGCGGAAAGCTGCTTTCTTCTGCTACTATAACACAAAATGGCCGGTCAGGATACAGGATGCTCTTTCCTCTCAGAACTAAATATGATAAGATGATAAAAAAGTGAACATCTGAGGGAGGGCGGAGGATGCCGGAACAACTGCTGAAATCCCTGGCGGAGCTGGAGCAGGTGGAAGCCATCGCGCTTGGCGGCTCGCGCGCGGGAACACATTTTGATGAGAAATCGGACTACGACGTCTACGTCTATGTGAAAGCGCCGGTTGAAGAAGAGACAAGAAGGAGGCTGCTGTCGGAGCACTGCAGTTATATGGAGATAGGAAACCATTTCTGGGAGTATGAGGACAACTGCGTGCTGAATAATGGAATTGATATTGATATTCTGTACAGAGATCTGGATGATTTCTGCCGGGGCATAGAAAACGTGGCGGTCCGCTGCCAGCCCTCCAACAGCTATACGACCTGTATGTGGCATAATCTTTTAAACTGCAGAATCCTGTATGATGAGACGGGAAGGCTGGCTGCGGCGAAGGAGAGATACGCCATTCCCTATCCCGAGGCTCTGAAGGCGGCGATCGTGGAAAGACAACTGAAGCTTCTGGATTCTGCCATGCCGGCTTACCCGGTTCAGATAAGAAAAGCGGTGAAGCGGGGCGATCTGGTCAGTGTCAATCACAGGACAGCGGAATTTCTGGCCTCTTATTTTGACCTGATTTTTGCCATAAACGGAAAAACCCATCCGGGGGAAAAGCGTTTGACGGAGCTCTGCCTGGCAGAGTGCAGCTTCCTCCCGGAGCATTTTGAAGAGAATCTTGAGAGTCTGTTCCGGCATATGTACGCAGCCGGGGAAGAGCAGCTGAAATGCCTGGATGCTGTGGAAGCCATTGTAGAAGAGGTGAAGAAGCTCTGCGCGGCTTTGGGATATCCGGCAGAAAACAGAAATTTAACGAACAGGAGTGACCATACCCATGATGCTGTATAATGAGCGGGCCGAGGTGATACTGCAGCAGCTTCAGCTTCAGTCCACGGTGAAGGTGGGAGAGCTGAGCCAGCTTCTCCATGTATCTGTGGATACGATCCGGCGTGATTTGAAATCCATGGAGCAAAGCGGACTGATCAAATGCGTTCGGGGAGGAGCATGCCTTCCCGAGTCCATGATTTCCTTTTCCAATTTTACGGGAAGGGAGATTGTAAACAGTGATCTGAAGCGGGAAGCCTCACGCAAGGCTCTGGATTATATCCGGGAGGGGGATGTGGTGGCTCTGAATTCCGGAACGACGAATATGATTCTGGCCCAGGAGCTGGCGGCCCTGAACCGGAAATTCACGGTGGTGACCAATAATTACGCGGCGGTGAATATTCTCATGCAGAACCCCTCCATCCGCCTGATTGCGGTGGGCGGCACGGTGGATCCCCTGGAGAAATCCACCTACGGGACTGTGTGCGAGGAGGAGTTTGGCCGGTATATTCCGGACGTGGTCTTTCTCTCCTTAAACGCAGTCAGCAATAACGACGGATTTACGGATTTCCGGTTTGATGAGATCGGAATTATTCAGCTGCTGGCAAAGACTGCGAAAAAGGTGATTGCGGTCATGGATTCCAGCAAGCTTGGAAAACGTTCCAAGAAAAAAGTCCTTTCCCTGGACGAGGTGGATCTTCTGCTGATGGACCACCATGTTTCAGAGGAGATCCGGGAGCAGTACCGGAAAAAGGGAATTGAAATACTGTAGTATACCGCAAAGTGCCGAATCATACAGCAGAATGCCGCAAAGCGCAGAGAGCTGTATCATACGGCAAAGTGCGGGATGCTGCATAAATGAACAGAAAGCCTGAAGAGACGAGCTTTTACAGCCCGTATTCTTCAGGCTTTTTTCTGGTTTTTACGGGATGCCTTCATCTAGATTTAACAAAGTGTTTACGGGAACTTGCTTGTAAGAGCAGGCTTTTGCTGTTTATAATAGATTTGCAATTGCAGAAAACAGCTAAAAAACGCAAAAAGAAGCAAGGAGTTCAGAAATGGACAGAGAGAACAGAATTCAGATGGCCGTATTTGACTGGGCAGGCACAACTGTGGATTATGGTTCCAGCGCGCCGTCCGCGGTGTTTGAGAGAATATTTGAAAAGGCCGGGATTCATTTTACCAGGGAAGAAATCAACCGTCCCATGGGCATGGAAAAGAAGGCTCATATCCGGGAACTGCTTTCGGCGGAGTCCGGAAGACGGCAGTGGGAAGAGCAGTATGGAAGGACCTGGACAGAGGAAGATGTGGAAAGACTGTACGAGGATTTTGAGGCAGAGCTGTTTCAGGTGGTGGCTGAATACAGCGTACCGATTCCGGGAGTGCCGGAGACGGTGAAAAGGCTGCGGGAGCAGGGCCTGAAAATCGGTTCCACCACAGGCTATACTTCCCAGATGATGGAGCAGGTGATACCGAAAGCGGCAGAGCTGGGATATGAGGCGGACTGCGTAGTGACGCCGGATGTGACCGGGATTGGACGGCCCACCCCCTTCATGCTGTTTGAGTGCATGAGGAGGCTTCAGGTCTATCCGCCCAGAGCGGTTGTGAAGGTGGGAGATACGGTGGTGGATATGCAGGAAGGTAGAAATGCCGGAGCCTGGAGCATCGGAATTCTCACCGGATCCAACCTGCTGGGGCTGACTCAGAAGGAATACGGGGATTTGTCTCCGGAAGAGCTGAAAACCCGGAAGGAAGAGGCCAGAAAGCGGTACCTGGAAGTGGGAGCGGACCTGGTGATTGATTCTATTTCCGAGCTCCCGGCTGCCATAGAGGAACTGAACCGGAGAATGGAGAAAGAGGGGGACAGGAAATGAACAGCTATTATAATCCCGTCCATACCATAGAAGGAGCAGGCTCTCTGAACCGTCTCCCGGAGATTTTAAAAGAGATGAAGCCGGAAGTCCGGAGGGTTCTGATTCTGGCCTGGAGCAGGGAAGCGCTGAAGCATCCGGCGTTTTCCGAACTGAAGGAAGAAAATCCGGAGCTGGAGGTGCGTTCCCTTGTATTTCAGGCTTCTAATCCCAGTGTGGAGCAGCTTTTTGAGGCCTATGAGGAGACGAAGGAATTCGCGCCGGACGCGGTGGCAGCCATAGGAGGCGGAAGCATCATGGATGTGGGGAAATCCCTCTGCTGTCTATACGGAAAGGAAATCGCGAATCTGGAAGAGCTGCGGGAGCTGATCTGCTCCAAGGCCTTTGGAACGCCCAGGGCCCGCTGGATCGGGATTCCGACCACAGCAGGAACAGGCAGCGAGACCACCTGCTGGGCTACCATCTGGGACCCGGAAAAGGATGCAAAGCGTTCTGTGGAGAATCACGAAAATTATGCTTGTGCCGCTCTGGTGGACCCGGAGCTTGCAGCCACCATGCCAGTAAAGCTTGCGGTATCCTCAGCTCTGGACGCGCTGTCCCATGCGGTAGAGAGCTACTGGGCCAGGGGAACCAACTGTGTGTCGAGAGCGCTGGCTCTCCAGGCGGTCCGGATTATCATGGAACATATGGACGGACTTTTTGAGGGAAGCGCGGCAGCCCATGAGGCCATGGCAAGAGGAAGCATGCTGGCCGGCCTGGCCTTCAGCAATACGAAGACCACAGCCTGTCATTCCATTTCTTACCCGCTGACCATGCACTACGGAATCCCCCACGGAACGGCCGTGAGCCTTCTGCTGGCTCCGGTATTCCGGCTGAACGCTTCCTGTACGGAAGGGCTGGAGGAACTGCTTGACGCCCTGGGCGCTACAGACCCGGAGGAGCTGGAAGGACGGATTTACGGATGGCTGGCCCGTTCCGGACAGCCTGCCACTCTGCGGGAGTGGGGCGTCCGGCGGGAGGATCTGCCCCATCTGGCAGGGCTTGGCCTGACCAAGGGAAGAGCCGACAATAATCCGGCGGAGCTGACCGCTGAAAAAGTACAGAGAATTCTGGAAGAAATCTATGAGGAAAGACCGGTGACGCTGTCGGCATAGTCCGGGGCGGGAACCGGGAAAAACAGATAAATTCATACATTTTGTGAAAAAGAGAAAAGGAGATAACGGATTATGAATCTGAATCGTAAAATAACAGCTGCAGCTCTGGGAACTGTTCTGAGCCTGACCCTTCTGGCAGGCTGCGGATCCAGTGAAGAAGAGGTATTTACCATCGCTTACGCACCCAACGAGTCTACCACAGAAAGCGCGGACGCTCGAAACGGCCTGGCGGAGGATCTGGGAGAATTCCTGGGATGCAAGGTGGAAGAGATTCAGGCCAGCGATTACAACGCGATTATCGAGGCGCTGCGTACCGGAAGCGCGGATATGGCTTACATGGGTTCCCAGGCGCTGGCGCTGGGAGTAGAGCGTACGGATCTGGAGCCCATTGTCATGAAGGCAGAGGAGGGAGACCCGGAGAAGGCCATTTATCACTCAGTATTTATAACAAGAAGTGATAATGATGAGATCAACTCCATCGAGGATATCAAGGGAAAGACCATGGCATTCGTAGACCCGGATTCCACTTCCGGAAACCTGGTGCCCACGGCCGAGATTATCAAGGCGTTCCCGGACGACAATCTGAATTCCGATATGCTGCACACCAACGGAGACTTCTTTGAGGCAGTTAGCTTTTCCGGTTCCCATCAGGCCGGACTGCAGGCGGTGATCAAGGGAGATGTGGACGTGGTTCCCATTTCCGACCAGATTCTGGCCTCTGAGATTTCCCATGGAAACGCAGCCGAGGGCGATGTAAAAATCATTCATGAGTCCGGCGCGATTCCGGCTGAGGCCATGGTGGT
>CALWAZ010000052.1 GCA_944375725.1 uncultured Merdimonas sp.
GGACCTCTGTCCCGAGGCGAGGCTCAGAGAAGCCGTCTGGCGACCCAGATTGGATCGGGACTGGTAGGTGTGGCCCATCTTCTGGATGAGCCCAGCAACGGTCTTCATCAGAGGGACAATGACAAGCTGCTGGCGACGCTGAAGCGCCTGCGGGACTTAGGGAACACGCTGATCGTGGTGGAGCATGATGAGGATACCATGTTCGCGGCAGATTATATTGTGGATATCGGACCGGGAGCCGGGGAGCATGGCGGCCGGCTGGTGGCCGCCGGCACGGCAGAGGATATCATGGCCTGCCCGGAATCCATTACGGGAGCCTACTTAAGCGGCCGGCTTCAGATTCCGGTGCCGGAGAAGCGCCGGACCCCCACGGGCTGGCTGACAGTCAAGGGAGCGTCGGAAAATAACCTGAAGAATATCCAGGTGGATTTCCCTCTGGGTGTCATGACCTGCGTAACCGGTGTATCCGGTTCGGGAAAGAGCTCTCTGGTCAACGAGATTCTGTATAAGACTCTGGCAAAGAAGCTGAACCGGGCAAGGACGATTCCCGGAAAGTATAAGTCCATAGAGGGTGTGGAGCAGCTGGATAAGGTTATCGCCATCGATCAGTCCCCCATCGGACGGACGCCCAGATCCAATCCGGCCACCTACACAGGAGTCTTTGATCAGATCCGGGATCTCTTTGCGTCCACGCCTGACGCCAAGAGCCGGGGCTATAAGAAGGGGCGTTTCAGCTTCAACGTGAAGGGCGGCCGATGCGAGGCCTGCTCCGGTGACGGTATTATTAAAATAGAGATGCATTTCCTGCCGGATGTGTACGTACCCTGCGAGGTGTGTCAGGGAAAACGGTATAACCGGGAGACGCTGGAAGTGAAATATAAGGGGAAGAGCATTTACGACGTGCTGGATATGACGGTGGAGGAGGCTCTGGAATTCTTTGAGCCGGTGCCCTCTATCCGCAGAAAGATAGAGACTCTGAATGATGTGGGACTTTCCTATATCAAGCTGGGGCAGCCTTCCACGACGCTGTCCGGAGGCGAAGCCCAGAGAATCAAGCTGGCCACGGAGCTTTCCCGACGCAGCACGGGCAGGACCATTTACATTTTGGACGAGCCCACCACGGGCCTTCATTTCGCGGATGTGCACAAGCTGACGGAGATTCTGCAACGCCTGGCGGAGGGCGGCAATACGGTCGTTGTCATTGAACATAATCTGGATGTGATTAAGACCGCGGATTATATCATTGACATGGGACCGGAAGGCGGCGACCGGGGCGGCACCGTGATTTCCAAAGGCACGCCCGAGGAGGTGGCGCAGCAGGAGGTATCCTATACAGGCCAGTATCTGAAAAAGTATCTGAAGCCAAAGCAGGTAAGGAAGAGCTGAGAGATCTGCCGGAGGGTAAAACGCGGGGGTTGTGTTAATTTCAAATATTGCATATAATGTATCGTAATGAAGTAAAATGAAATGGCAGGATACTATACAGAATATGAGAAATGAATCCTTTTACAATACCTTATGTGAGATAAACGGCGCGGAAAATGTCTTCCGTGATGAACCCATGAGAAAGCATACCACCTTCCGCATCGGCGGACCGGCCCGTTTTTTCTGTCTTCCCCAGTCGGCGCCCCAGCTTGCGCAGACCATAGAGGCCTGTGAAAAGGCGGAAAGCCCCTGGTACATTCTGGGAAACGGCAGCAATGTGCTGGTCAGCGACGCAGGCTATGAAGGCGTGGTCATACAGCTGTTCCGCAATCTGGAGACGGTCCGTGTTGAAGGCTGCCTGATGGAGCTGGAAGCCGGAGTGCTGCTGGCAAAGGCGGCGCGTCTTGCGGGAAAAGCAGGGCTTACAGGTCTGGAATTTGCCTCGGGCATCCCGGGAACGGTAGGCGGCGCTCTGGTAATGAATGCCGGCGCTTACGGCGGAGAGATGAAGGATGTGGTGCGGGAAGCCCTTGTGATGCGGAAGGACGGAAAGATCCTGTGCCTTAAGCGGGAAGAGCTGGAGCTGGGATACCGTACCAGCATCATTGCCCGGAACGGTTATGTGGTGCTGAGCGCTCTGCTGGAGCTCCGGGAGGGAGATCCTGCGGAGATTGAGACACGAATGCAGGAACTGAAGGAAGCGCGGACGGCTAAGCAGCCGTTGGAATATCCCAGCGCGGGCAGCACCTTCAAACGCCCGGAGGGGTATTTTGCCGGAAAGCTGATTATGGACGCGGGACTCAGAGGATACCGCGTGGGCGGAGCGCAGATTTCAGAGAAGCACTGCGGATTTGTGATCAATACGGGAGACGCTACGGCAGAGGACGTAATGAAGCTGATCCGCCATGTGCAGGAAGAGGTCCGCGGACAGTTTGGCGTAGAACTGGAGATGGAAGTAAAGACACTGGGATTTTAGGAGACATTTAGGGGAGAGTACGAATGAGATTTGTGATAGTGACAGGAATGTCCGGAGCGGGACGGGGAACCGCTCTGAAGATACTGGAAGACGCCGGTTATTTCTGCGTGGATAATCTGCCGGTTACCCTGGCCGGGAAGTTTGCCGAGCTGGTTTACTCCAGCACCAGCGAAATTTCCAAGGTGGCCCTGGGGCTGGATATCCGCAGCGGAAAGACCATGGATGAGCTGGCTTCCATGCTGGAAAAGCTGACCATGGCAGGATATCAGTACGAGATTTTGTTCCTGGATGCTTCCGACGACGTATTGGTGAAGCGCTATAAGGAGACCAGGAGAAATCATCCGCTGGCTCTGGACGGGCGCGTCATTGAGGGAATTGCTGAGGAAAGAAAAAAGCTGTCCTTCCTGAAAAAGCAGGCGGATTATATCATTGATACCAGCACGCTGCTGACCCGGGAACTGAAGCAGGAATTGGATAAAATTTTTGTGCAGAACAAGGATTTCAAGAATCTGGTGATTACGGTTCTGTCCTTTGGCTTTAAATATGGAATCCCCAATGACTCAGATCTGGTGTTTGACGTGAGATTCCTTCCCAATCCTTATTATTATGAGGAGCTTCGGAACCTCACTGGAAATGATAAAGAGGTTCAGGACTTTGTGATGGGCTTTGAGGTCTCCCACCGTTTTCTGGACAAGCTGATCGATATGATTCAGTTCCTGATTCCCAATTATGTACTGGAGGGAAAGAACCAGCTGGTCATTTCCATAGGATGCACGGGAGGCAAGCACCGTTCTGTCACCCTGGCGAACCGCCTGTATGAGCGTCTGCGGGAAAACGCGGACTACGCGGTCCGGATAGAGCACCGTGATATCGGGAAGGACGCAGTGGTAAAGGCCCATTGAGAAAAGGTGTGAGGTAACAGATGTCATTTTCCAGCGAGATCAAACAGGAGCTGTCCTGGCAGCTTTCGCCTGCCAGACATTGCCGTCTTGCGGAAATTTCTGCCATTTTAAGCTTCTGCAGCCATGTGGAAGAGGGGGCTGAGGGCCCTGAAAGTGTTAGAATGCACACGGAAAATCTGGCAGTTGCAAGAAAATACTTTACATTGCTGAGAAAAACATTTAATATAAACATGAGCGTGTCGGTTCGTCAGAACAGAAAGCCCCGTGGGAACAGAAGCTATGAAGTGATTTCTCATGCTGATATGGCTGCGGTCAGACATGTGCTGATTCAGCAGCCGTGCTGCAGGAGGGCTTATATCCGAGGTGCGTTTCTGGCCTCCGGTTCCGTCAGTGATCCGGAGAAGGGATATCATTTTGAGATTGTCTGCGCTGAGAAAACAAAAGCGGAACAGCTGTGTGAGATGCTGGAAAGCTTTGGCGTGGAGGCGAAGATTACCCTTCGCAAGCACAGTTACATCCTTTATGTGAAGGAAGGTTCACAGATTGCGGACATTCTGAATGTTATGGAGGCGCACGTAGGACTGATGAAGTTTGAGAATATCCGTATTTTGAAGGAGATGCGGAATTCTGTAAACCGGCAGGTGAACTGCGAGACTGCCAACCTGAATAAGACCGTTTCTGCAGCGGTGAAGCAGATTGAGGATATCCAGTATATTCAGAATACAATCGGCTTCGAGCAGCTGCCTGAGAATCTGGCTGAGATAGCGAGACTGCGTCTGGAGCAGCCGGGCATGTCACTGAAGGAGCTGGGACAGATGCTTATTCCGCCGGTGGGCAAGTCGGGGGTTAACCACAGACTCAGGAAGCTGAGTTTTATTGCAGAAGAGCTAAGGGATCACTAGGAGGAGAGAATATTATGATTAAGCAGGAAATCACCATTCAAATTCCAGAAGGGCTGGAGGCCAGACCTGTGGCTTTGCTGGTACAGGTAGCGAGTCAGTATGGCAGCGAGATTTACGTGGAAAGCGATAACAAAAAGGTGAACGCCAAGAGCATTATGGGAATGATGACCCTGGGCCTTTACGCCGGTGAGACCGTGACCATCTCAGCCAATGGAGACGACGAGGAAGAAGCTCTTGCAAATATAGAAAAGTTTTTAAGCAGCAAATAAGGGACGGCTGGGAAGGCCGTGAAAAAAGCACTGGAAAGGAACTCCGGTGCTTTTTTATTGTAAAAGGAATACAATAATGAGATAAAATAGACAAACCGCAATGAAACACAAATTAATAATTGAAAACAGGCAGACCGCGGGATTTAATCTGTCTTTGAAATATTTTATGCCGATATATATTTTAGTGCATAAAACGGATTGGTTTATAATAGAAAGCAGAATCACAATACCTATGTAAAAGAACTGTTCTATGGGAATCAGATACCAGGTATGTGATGTCATTATGAGAAGAAATACAAAAACGCTCAGCCACAGAATGATACCCAGTATCACATGCATAAATTTGTTCATGATCGTATCCCTCTACGTGAAAAGATTATTACCTGTGGTTTTAGACTAATTATAATCGCTTTAGTTTTCTTTTGTCAACAAATGGTGAACTTTTGGGAAATACGCTTTGGGCCTGAGGATATTTAAAAGATGCGGCCGCAAAAGCCTGCGGCAGTCCTTGTATTTTTGCCGGAAATTTGCTATGATGAGACAAAACCTGTGCGGCCTGTAAAAGGCTGCGCGGATACAGGCCTGTCCTGGAAGGCGGCAGAAAAAAGGAAAGGGAAACACAGATGGACGCTTATACCGGATTTGCGGAGATCTACGATTTGTTTATGGACAGCGTTCCCTATGAGGAATGGTGTGAACGGATTGTGGGAACTTTAAGAGAATACGGAATCCATGAGGGGCTTGTGCTGGATCTGGGATGCGGCACGGGAAGCATGACAGAGCTTCTGGCTGCGGCGGGGTACGACATGATCGGCGTGGACGCGTCGGAAGAGATGCTGGAGCTGGCGGATGAAAAAAAGAGAAAATCCGGTCATGACATTCTCTATCTTCTGCAGGATATGCGGGAATTTGAGCTGTACGGCACGGTGAGGGCCATTGTCAGCGTCTGTGATTCTCTGAATTATATTACGGAAGAAAAGGATCTGCTTCAGGTCTTCCGCCTGGCGCATAATTATCTGGATCCGGACGGGGTCATCCTTTTTGATTTCAATACCGTTTATAAATATGAAGAGATTCTCGGGGAATCCGTGATTGCGGAGAATCGGGAAGAGGGCAGCTTTATCTGGGAAAATTATTATGATCCGGAGGAAAGGCTGAACGAATACGATCTGACCCTCTATGTGAAAGAGGAGGATGGACGGTACCGAAGATTTGAAGAGACCCATTTTCAGAAGGCCTATGACAGGGATGTGATTCTGGGGCTTCTGAAGGAGGCAGGATTCCGGGCGGAAAAAATTCTGGACGGAGAGACGGGCGGGGAGCTCCGGAAGGAGACGGAGCGGATTTTTATCGCCGCACGCAGAGAAGCCGGGGCAGACCAGGCAGATACATAAAATAAATATGAGACAGAATAAAGGAGCAGATATGTCAGATTATATTGTAAGGGCGGCTGCCGCGGATCTTCAGATCCGCGCCTTCGCTATCACATCAAGGGAGATGGTGGAGGAAGCCCGCTCCATACACAATACAAGCCCTGTGGCGACGGCGGCTCTGGGCCGGCTTTTAAGCGCGGGAGCTATGATGGGAGCCATGATGAAGGGAGATCAGGATCTGCTGACCCTTCAGATCAAAGGGGACGGCCCCATAGGAGGAATTACGGTGACGGCCGACTCAAAGGCCAGGGTAAAAGGATATGTGAATGAGCCGGCAGTTCTGATTCCGGCCAACGCCAAGGGAAAGCTTGACGTGGCGGGAGCCATCGGAAATGGAATGCTGCGGGTGATTAAGGACATGGGCCTGAAGGAGCCCTATGTGGGACAGACAGAGCTTCAGACCGGAGAGATCGCGGAGGACCTCACCTACTATTTTGCCACTTCCGAGCAGGTGCCTTCCTCTGTGGGTCTTGGCGTTCTTCTGAACCGGGAAAATACGGTGCGCCAGGCAGGAGGCTTTATCATTCAGCTGATGCCGTTTACGGATGATAAGGTCATTGATGATCTTGAGAAAAAGCTTTCGGAGGTCAGCTCCGTGACGGCTCTTCTGGATCAGGGAATGACGCCGGAAGAGATTCTTACCTATCTTCTGGGAGATTTCGGACTGGAGATTACGGATACGATGCCGGCTTCCTATTACTGCAACTGTACCAGAGACCGGGTGGAGCAGGCCATTGTCAGCATCGGAAGCAGGGACATCCGGGAAATGATTCAGGAAAACAAACCCATCGAGGTAAAATGCCAGTTCTGCAATCACGCCTATACCTTTGATGTGGAAGATTTAAAAAAAATTCTGGCAAAAGCGAAAAAATAGAGATAAAAAAGAAAGAGCAGAAAGCCCTGCGGCGTCTGCTCCGGGAGAGGATGCCATATGACAGATGGATTTATCAAGACGGCGGCTGTAACGCCAAAGGTTCAGGTAGCAGATCCGGAGGCCAACGGAGCGGAGATCATCCGCCTGGCAAAAGAGGCGGCCGGAAACGGAGCAAAGCTCATTGTGTTTCCGGAGCTCTGCATTACCGGCTATACCTGCGGAGATCTGTTTCTGCAGGAACTGCTTCTGCAGAAGGCCAGAGAGGCACTTTTTACGGTTATCCGGGAGACAAAGGAGCTGGATGCCCTGATTTTTGCGGGACTTCCCTGGGAAAAGGAAGGAAAGCTTTACAATGTGGCCGCGGCGTTTCAGGGAGGAAGGCTGCTGGGCCTGATCCCAAAGACTTGCCTGCCCAATTACGGAGAATTTTATGAGCTGCGCCATTTTTCCCGGGGCAATCAGGAAGCGGATATGGTCTGGGTGGATTTCGGAGATGGAACCGGGGATTATATTCCTTTTGGGACGAGGCTTCTGTTTACCTGTGAGGAGATGGCCGGACTCTGTGTGGCCGCGGAAATCTGCGAGGATGTATGGGTGCCTGATCCGCCCAGTATCCGTCATGCGCTGGCCGGCGCCACTGTGATCGTGAACTGTTCCGCCAGCGATGAGACGACGGGAAAGGACGCATACCGGGAAGCACTGATCGGCGGCCAGTCCGCCCGCCTGGTCTGCGGATATATTTACGCGAACGCGGGAGAAGGGGAGTCTTCCCAGGACCTGGTGTTCGGAGGACACAATATTATTGCGGAAAACGGGAAGATTTTAAGCCGTTCCGCTCGTTTTAAAAATGAGACCATTTACGGAGACCTGGATATCAGCCGCCTTGTGGGAGAGCGCATAAGGATGACTACCTTCTATTCCCATTCAGATGAGGTCTATACGGAAATCGGCTTTCATCTGAAAAAGGAAGAGACCCGTCTGGAACGGTTTATTGATCCGGCGCCCTTTGTGCCGGACGACAGCCAGGACCGCCAGAAACGGTGCGAGGAAATCTTCGCGATTCAGTATATGGGCCTGAAGAAGCGTTTGGAGCATACACACTGCCGGACGGCCGTGGTGGGAATCTCAGGAGGACTGGATTCCACTCTGGCTCTGCTGGTTACAGTCCGGGCTTTCGACAGCCTTGGGCTGCCCCGGTCAGGAATCCTCGGGGTGACCATGCCATGCTTCGGAACCACAGACCGAACCTACCGGAACGCCTGCGAGCTGGTGAAAAAGCTGGGTGCCACGCTCCGGGAAGTGGATATCCGGGAGGCGGTCAAAATTCATTTCCGGGATATCGGCCACGATTCGGAAGTGCATGATGTGACCTATGAAAATTCCCAGGCAAGAGAACGGACCCAGGTGCTTATGGACCTGGCCAACCAGTCCGGCGGCCTGGTAATCGGAACCGGCGATATGTCGGAGCTGGCTCTGGGCTGGGCCACCTATAACGGCGATCACATGTCCATGTATGGAGTGAACGCCGGTGTGCCCAAGACACTGGTCCGTCATCTGGTACGCTACTGCGCGGACACCTGCGGAGACCAGCAGCTTGCGGAGACCCTGCTGGATGTGCTGGACACTCCGGTCAGCCCGGAGCTTCTGCCGCCCAAGGATGGGGTGATTGCCCAGAAAACAGAAGACCTGGTGGGCCCCTATGAGCTCCACGATTTCTTCCTTTATTATGTGCTCCGTTTTGGCTTTGCGCCCTCAAAGATTTACCGTCTGGCCCGGAAGGCCTTTGCGGGCACCTATGAGGATGAGACGATACTGAAATGGCTGAAGACCTTTTACCGGAGATTCTTCGCCCAGCAGTTTAAGCGCTCCTGCCTGCCGGACGGCCCAAAGGTGGGTTCTGTGGCCGTGTCGCCCAGAGGAGATCTGCGTATGCCCAGTGACGCCTGTGCCTCTATCTGGCTGAAAGAACTGGAAAATCTGTAAGACAGGACAGCTGGCTGTTCTGCATTATAAATGAAAACAGGGGAGAAAATTATGGCTTTTAAAATTATTACCGATTCCGCTTCGGATCTGCCGAAGGAGATCATTGACAAATATCAGCTCCATGTGATACCTACGCCGGTTACCATCAACGGAACCGATTATTTTGACGGAAAGACGATTTTCCCGGAGCAGTTTTACAAGATTCAGGCTGAAGGAGCCGATATCAAGACCTATCACATCAACCAGTACATGTTTCATGAAAATTTTGAGCCCTATGCGAAAGCCGGGGATGAGGTCCTGTATCTGTGCTTTTCCACAGGAATCGCCGGCACCTTCAACGCGGCCAATCTTGCGAAGGAAGAGCTTCTGGAGGAATATCCGGATTTCAAGATGACAATCATCGATACGAAATGCGCTTCCATGGGCTTTGGCCTGGTGGTGGAGAAGGCTCTGCGCATGCAGGCAAACGGAGCCCCCAAAGAGCTGATCATTGAGGCGGCCCAGTATTTCTGCTCTCATATGGAACATATTGTTACGGTGGAGACCCTGGACTATCTGTATAAGGGCGGCCGCCTGAGTAAGACCTCAGCTGTGCTGGGCGGAGTGCTGGACTTGAAGCCCATCATCGAGATTAATAAGGAAGGAGCCCTGGTAGCTACGGAAAAAATCCGGGGCCGCCAGAAATCCCTGAAGCGCTGTGTGGAGCTTGTGGGCGAGCGGGGCGTGGAGCTGGATAAGCAGATTATCAGCGTAGTGCATGGAAACGATCCCGCGACCTGTGAAAAGGTATGCGCCATGCTGGAGGAAAAATACCACTGCCGCGGTATCATCCGCTCCTGGGTAGGCTGCGCCATCGGCGCCCATACAGGCCCGGGCATCATCGGAATCGTGTTCCTGGGCGCCAGTGAAGAAAAATACGCGGAGTATTTGAAATAGAAGGCTGGCGGTGTGAAAGGGAAAGGAGAGAAACAAGGCCATGAAAATCGAACATATCGCCATGTATGTGAGAGAGCTGGAAAAGACGAAAGACTTTTTCATAAAATATTTCGGTGCGGTGTCCAATGAAGGCTACCACAATAAAAATACGAACTTCCGTTCCTATTTTCTTTCCTTCGATGACGGGGCCAGACTGGAAATCATGAACAGGCCCTCCATGGAAGACCCGGAAAAGACGCCTGCCAGAACAGGGCTGATTCATCTGGCTTTCAGCGTGGGAAGCAAAGAAAAGGTGGATGAGCTGACCGCCCGCTTAAAAGCAGACGGCTATGAGGTGGCAAGCGGCCCCAGGACCACAGGAGACGGCTATTACGAGAGCTGTATTGTGGGCATCGAGGGAAATCAGATCGAGATAACAGTATAAGCATACGAAGGACAGTTCCGGCACAGGAACTGCAGAAGCCGGCATTCATGCGGCGCGGAGGGCGAAGTATTTGGCAAAACCCCTTGACAGCGCCGCGCGTCCGTGCTATGATAGCAGGGCGAATGGAAGTAGGCTTTTTTTTTATGCCTAAAAAACGGCAGGCCGGCCCTCAGGAGGCCGGGGATGCCAGCAAAAGTAAAAAATAAGCGGAGGTGGAAGTCGTGCGCGTAAAAATCACATTGGCATGTACCGAGTGCAAACAGCGGAATTACAACATGACAAAAGAGAAGAAGAACCATCCGGACCGGATGGAGACCAGCAAATACTGTAGATTCTGCAGAAAGCACACACTGCACAAGGAAACGAAATAAGGTGCAGGAAAGGATAGTAGGACGATGAGCGAAGCAGTAGAAAAGGCCCCGAAGAAAACCGAGAAGCCTCAGAAGAAGAGCTGGTTCAAGGGTCTGAAGGCCGAGTTTAAGAAAATCATGTGGCCCGACCGGAAGACTGTAGCGAAGCAGACAGTTGCAGTTGTGCTTACATCCATAGCTCTGGGCATTATCATCAAGATTCTGGACATTATTCTGTCTTATGGAATCGATGTGCTGATCAGTTTATAGGAGTGAGAATATGGCAGAGGCAAATTGGTATGTAGTTCATACCTATTCCGGATACGAGAACAAGGTAAAGGCCAACATTGAAAAAACGATTGAAAACAGACACCTGGAGGATCAGATCCTCGAAGTGAGGGTTCCCATGCAGGATGTGGTCGAGATGAAGAACGGAGCCAGAAAACAGGTTCAGAAGAAAATGTTTCCGGGCTATGTTCTGATTAATATGGTTATGAATGACGACACCTGGTATGTGGTGCGCAACACCAGAGGTGTGACCGGCTTTGTTGGACCGGGTTCCAAACCGGTTCCTCTGACAGAGGCGGAGATGCGGCCGCTCGGAATCCAGTCTGAAAATG
>CALWAZ010000053.1 GCA_944375725.1 uncultured Merdimonas sp.
TGTCACGTTCATCCCCGCGTCTCAGAAGAAACCATGCTAAAAGGAGTATGGCCATCCTGCTCTGACTTATTCAGACTTATTCAGATTTACCCGTTTTTCCGGCAATTCAGTCTGCTGCCGGCGGATACTCATTGCACAGCAGTCTGTAGGGAGGCTCATCCTCCTCGATCTCCGGGAAACGTCCCACCGGATCATGGAACCGGTTGTCGGTGGTATCGTCATTGCACATGGATACCTCTCCGATCAGAATGTCGCCGCTTCCGGGTACCACCGCGAAGCTGTGGTACTGATGGGGCCACAGAGTAATGCTCTCGCCCGGCTTGATCTCCACCTCTGTGCCGGCCGGCACGTAATAGGAACGGCCGTCGGAATTTACAAGTACATCCGTATCCGCGTATCCGCCTTCTCCATCATCATTGTAGAGCTTCAGCAGCAGAGTACCGCCGCCCCGGTTGATAATGTCCTCGCTCTTTACCCAGTGGAAATGGGACGGGAAGGTCTGTCCGTCCTTCAGATGGATCAGCTTCTCCGCGTATACCTTTTTATATTTGGGATTTTTCTGGTTGCCGTTGCGGATGGTGATCAGAGAAAAGCCCACCTTATCGAAATTGTCCAGGCCGCAGTCTGTGATATCCCAGCCCAGCATATTGTCACGGATCTCGTCATACTCGTGGCTTTTCGTCTTCCACTCCTCCGGAGTCCATTTGCAGAACGGCGGCAGCTCCACCTTATGCTCTGCCAGCAGCGCCTCCATATCCCGGATGCACTGATTGATTTTTGAACGCTTCATAATATATCATCCCTCTCCTTGTTTTCCTATTAAAGCTTATCGATAAAATTCAGCTTTATCTTATATACCTTGCTCTCGCCGGGGCCGAGAATCGGGGCGGCGCAGCCCTCCTGGCCCACCTTCGGGCCGTCCAGAAATACGTTCATCGGCTCCAGGCCCATGACATACTCTCCTTTGCCCAGCATCTTCCACTCGCAGAAGAAGGGCAGCTCACTGCCGTCATACTGGACATTGACGCCGATTCCCCTCTTCTCGTTGAAAATCGTATACTGGGTCATGCCTTCAGCGTCCCTGGCCAGCTTGTGGAAATAGCAGCGCTCCGGATAGGGATATCCGGGAGCCTCCACCTGCTTCCAGGTGTCCGCGTATTTCGCAGCGTTTTCCTCACGCGGAGTCGTCTCCAGGCTGTCAAAGATCAGCTTTGTGCCTTCCTCCAGCAGCGGATATCCGTAATTCAGATGCAGGGCATAGACAAACTGCCGGTCTCCGAAGCCATGGTTGGTCACCGTATCCGTAATCACAATACTGTCGTTTTCATACTCAAATTCCAGTTTTCTGTGAAGCGTCAGATTTTCTCCGAAAATCCGTGCCTCTCTCATGGTGCCTTCCAGAGTAAGTGTGGGATTTTCACCCTTTACGCCCCGCTCATATTTCACGTTTTCCGCCGGTGTATTGGCGATTCTTCCGTGCAGTCCCAGCTCCTCTCCCTCTTCATTGATGAGAGGATTGCCGAAATGCTGCAGGCCGCAGGTGGTCAGCATGCCCACAAAGAAATTGCGGAGCCATCTCTTGCCCTGCGCGTCATAATACTCAGGCGCCACGATTCCGCAGGGAGCCAGATAGTTCATATTTTTGCCCTTATAGCGGACCTGGTACAGATCCATGCAGCGGTCCGGCAGCACCGTCACGGAAAGATTGCCGCCGTTTGCCACCTCCATCATCCGCACGCCGTCCTGAAATCCGCCGCAAAGCTTAGATTCCTTAAAGGAAATCAGCTGGTCCAGATCTCCGATATGCTCCAGCTTTTCCTGGTATGTTCCGCCCATGTTCTCTTCCTCCTTATTTCTTTCACGGAATCTCTGTTATTTATGCCTCATGCTCTTTCAAAAAAGCTTCCAGCTCTTCTCTGGAGGGCGCTCCCTCCATGGGGCCCTGCTTTCTCACGGACATGGCTCCGGCCGCGTTGGCGAAGCGTCCGCACTCCGGAAGGCTCTTTCCCTCGATCATTGCTGTCAGGAACGCGCCGCAGAAGGTATCTCCCGCTCCGGTGGGATCCACTTCCTCCACATGGAAGCTGGGTACATCGATGACCTGATCGCCGGAAAAGATCCGGCAGCCTGCGTCACCGTTTTTCAGGACCACAATCTTTCCCTCTGCGGCCCACTGTCTGCAGCCCTCATCATCGGTGGGAAGGCCTGTAAACATCATGGCTTCTCCCTTGCTGGGGAAGATAATGTCTGCCCGCTCCAGAACCGGCTGGCACAGAGCTTTGATCTGCTCCACGCTCAGAGCCTCCGGGCGGATATTGGGATCGAAGCATACCTTTGTCTCCTTGGATACGCCCTTCACCATCTTATAGACAGCGTCAGCGCTGTTTTGATTTGTAGACATGGTGAAGCCGCTCACATGAACCCACTTGGCGTCCCGGATCTTGTCCAGATCCACATCATCCGGAGTCAGCATGCCCGGCGCCGCGTGATGGACATGATACAGGAAGTTCCGGCTTCCGTCTGAATAGTAGCATACAAACGCCACGCCTGTGGACGCGTCCGGATGCACCCGGATCATGGAACAGTCTGCTCCATCCTCCTTCAGGCGGTCGGTCACACAGCGTCCGAAACCGTCATTTCCCACGACTCCGATCATCGCGCACTTTGCCCCCAGTTTCGCGGCCGCGTTCAGCATAATCGCCGCGTCGCCGCTTGGGTAAGGACCGGTAAAGTCAGCCGGCTTATCCAGCGGCTTGTCCAGCTCCTTGCGCATGACCTCGCACAGAAGCGGGCCCATTGTCACAATGTCATAACCCATAATCATTCCTCCATATACCTTCACATTCTGAATCCAAAATATTTTCTGACTTCAGAATGATTATATTCCTATTCTCCGATGAT
>CALWAZ010000054.1 GCA_944375725.1 uncultured Merdimonas sp.
AAGAGACTCCGGGCGGCGGGGAAGAGACTCCGGGCGGCGGAGAAGAGACTCCGGGCGGCGGAGAAGAGACTCCGGGCGGCGGAGAAGAGACTCCGGGCGGCGGAGAAGAAAGTACCGGATCCGGACAGCCTTCTGCGGCGGAAGAACCTGTGGCGGAAGAACCTGTGGCGGAAGAACCCGCAGCTGAAGAGGAAGAAACGGAAGAAGAGATGCTTCTCGCTGAGACAGATGATTCTGCGGACGATACGGACGGCGGCACAGGAGAAAGCGATGGAGACAGCGCCTCTGCTGTCGGCGGCTACAGTATGGCGCAGGTCTCCGAATATCGGATAATTCCCGGCCGTCCTGAGCAGGAAACTGACGGCGGAGAATATAACGAAGAAGCGGAGAATACAGTGATTGAAGAAGAGCAGGTTCCTTTGAATAATTGTAAAATAGAGAAGCCTGTCTGCATAGCACACTGGCTGATTCTCCTGGGAGCGGCGGCAGCGGCGTTTGGATTCCAGACAGCGGCTCGGAAATGCCGGAGGCGGATAGAGAGACTGCGCCAGGAGCTTGAGGAACAGAAAACGGTATGACATTTCAGGGGCAAAACAGGAGGAAGTCCTATGGGTTGGATTGCGACAGATGTGTGTGTATGGGATATAGCAGCCTGGCTGCTGCTTCTGGCAGTCGTGATTGCAGGAACAGTCAGACTGATTTTGCTGCACCGTAAAGAAAAGGCGCTGGAACATGCACTGGCGGAGCGCCTGGCTGTGCAGGCTTTGAAAGAATATGATTAAAATGTGATTAAAGAAAACAGCCGGCTTTGCGGACTGCGCATCCGCAGGCCGGCTGAAATATTGTTATTTCACTGCTGAGTTTCTGTTGACATTTTCTAATATTTCTGCTACTCTTTACCCATCTGAAATCTGCTGGATCGCAGGAGACCTCTCTCCAAATATCCCAGAGAAATCGATTTTATACAGAATTTTATACAGAAGAAGATTTTCCGAAGAAGGAAAGGTTGCGGCTGACACTGTTTCCATGTAAAATGAAGGAGGAGAAAGATTGGGGAAAAAGGAAAATCCGCTTCTGGCGTATTATGATCAGGACGGACGGTTTGCGGAGAGTATCGGCACAGGTATCGGGACTTATTTAAGAAACTTGATCATACCCTGGTACGTCTTTTTATCGGCGCAGAGCTGATGGAATATGTAGATTACGCCATGCCTCTGCGGGTTTTGGACAGCGATACGCTGTCATACTTACACCAGAAAAAAGCAGTCAGCAGAGGACACTGGGAGAAAAAAGATTTAGCGGGCGGAGAATTTCTGTCGCAGTGTTCAAAGGAAGACAGACTGCTTCCGGTGATTACTTTGGTTTTGTATTGTGGAGAAGCGCCCTGGGATGGAGCCAGATGCCTGCATGAGCTTCTGGATCTAGAGCTTATTCCGGACAGGCTGAAAGAATGTGTGGCGGATTATCCCATACATATATTGGATGTCTGTCATACGCCGGATGAGCGGCTGAGAGAATTTCCGCCGGATATCTGTTTCATGCTGCTGTGTATCAAATACGCAAAAGATAAAGAGGCGTTTGCACGCCTGAGAGAACTGACAGGCTCTGCCATTGTCTCGGAAGACACTTATGAGACGATAGCAGAATATCTTGGAGAGCCTGAGCTTCTGGAAAATGGAGGACAGGCAGAAAAAGGAGGAAAAGATATGTGTGAAGCGATTCGTGCGCTGGTAGAGGATGGACGGAACGAAGGATTAAGGCAGGGAATAGAACAAGGAATAGAACAGGGAATACAGCTGGCAAAACAGGTTTTCCGTCTGGCTGATGAAGGAGTTGACTGGGGAGAAATCGCGAAGCGGCTGTCCATTTCGGAGAAAGAGGTTGAGCAGATATTGAACTGATAAGAACCCGGGCCTCAGGTGCAGGATCATCTGAAGGCCCGGGTTCTTTTGTAAGAGAAGTTCATAAAACAAGCCGGAAAAGAAATATTAGATTCTTCCGCATTAGTCGATTTTTCCCACAGAATAATCTCCGCAGCTTTCCACTGCTTTTTTCAAAGCGCGGTCTTCCACATCATGGTCCAGGAACACTTCTGTGAATTCATCCCGGAACACCACATCCGTCACGCCAGGCAGTGCGGCCAGAGCTTCGGCAATCCGCTTCCTGCAAGTCTGACAGTGGATGCCTTCGATATAGAGGATTTTGTAGTCCAGCCGCTGGATTTTGAAGATGACAGGCCTTGTTCCGTCAGAACAGCAGGTGATCATGACACGTTCTTCTTTCATCCAGCCTCGCATGATGGAGCCGCCCTGAAGACCGGTGTAGATGTATCTGGCGATGGCGTCCCAGGCTTCGGAGCAGTGGGGCATGGCAGGGCCTCCTGCCGTATTCTCTGGACTTCCCGGAATTCCAGTATTTTCCGAAGCCTCTGGGGTGCGCCTTAAGGTGCCAAGGCCCATGTGCCAGAAATCATCGGTAGCTGCATAACGTTCAAAAATGAATTCGTCTCCCACGTTGTAGCAGGGACAGGCGCCGGCCTGGGGATCTGCGCAGTATCTGGCCTGAAGTTCCGGATACAGTTTTTTGTCAATGACAGTAACTTTTACTTTGTGCTGCATAGTGAAGTAATCCTCCTTGTTCTGATTTTGATTGAAAAAAGAAAACGCAGACAGTACAATAAAAATAATAAGGCAGAGATAATGCGGAAAGATGAGGTGATGCCATGCTGACGCCGCGGTATTTTTTCTCTGGAGATTTCCGGCAGTTTTATGAGTACTTTCTGTCCCAGCCTCATGAAAAGAGATATTTTCAAAAGGGAGATTATCTCTGGAAGCCGGGCAGTCCTTACGGGAATCTCTATTATATTGTGTCGGGGGCAGCCGTCCATGGGGCGGAGCATGAAAACGGACACAGGAAAATCATCAGTTTTCACGGTCCTGGCACAGTGTTTCCAGGATATCATCAGGCAGATTATAAAATTG
>CALWAZ010000055.1 GCA_944375725.1 uncultured Merdimonas sp.
CTTCCGGACGGACAGATGGGCAATTCCGAGGTAGGCCATATGAATATGGGAGCGGGACGCATCGTATATCAGGAGCTGACCCGTATCACCAAGGAAATCGAGGATGGAGACTTCTTTGAAAATGAAGCTCTGATTACGGCTGTGGAGAACGCGAAGGCAAAGAATTCCGCCCTTCATATGTTCGGACTGGTATCCGACGGCGGCGTGCACAGTCATAATACACATATCTACGGACTTCTGGAGCTGGCAAAGCGTCATGGACTGAAGAAGGTCTATGTACACTGCTTCCTGGACGGCCGTGACACTCCGCCCACATCCGGTAAGGAGTATGTGCAGGAGCTCGTGGACAAGATGAAGGAAATCGGTGTCGGCGAGGTGGCTTCCGTTATGGGACGTTACTACGCTATGGACCGTGACAACCGCTGGGACCGCGTGGAGCTGGCTTATAAGGCTCTGACAAAGGGCGAGGGCGTGGAAGCATCCGACGGCGTGAGCGCAATCGAGGCTTCCTATGCGAAGGACGTACACGATGAGTTTGTCGTGCCGGCAGTGGTGATGAAGGATGGAAAGCCGCTGGCGACCATTCAGGACGGCGATTCCGTAATCTTCTTCAATTTCCGTCCGGACCGCGCGAGAGAGATTTCCAGAGCCTTTTGTTGTGATGAATTTACAAACTTCCCGAGAGAGAAGAAGCTTGACCTGACATACGTATGCTTTACCGAGTACGATCCCACCATCCCCAATAAGCTGGTGGCCTTCAAGAAGGTAGAGCTACACAATACCTTTGGAGAGTATCTGGGAGCTCACAATATGACCCAGCTGCGTCTGGCCGAGACGGAGAAGTATGCCCATGTGACCTTCTTCTTCAACGGCGGCGTAGAGGAGCCCAATAAGGGTGAGGACCGTATCCTCGTGAAATCCCCGAAGGTAGCTACCTATGACCTTCAGCCGGAGATGAGCGCGCCCGAGGTGTGCGATAAGCTGGTGGAGGCCATTAAATCTGACAAGTATGATGTGATTATCATCAACTTCGCGAACCCCGACATGGTAGGCCATACAGGTGTCATTCCTGCCGCTGTCAAGGCCATTGAGACGGTAGACCAGTGCGTGGGACGGGCTGTGGAGGCTCTGAAGGAAGCAGGCGGACAGATGTTCATCTGCGCGGACCACGGAAACGCGGAAATGATGATTGACTATAAGACAGGCGAGCCCTGGACGGCTCATACGACCAATCCGGTTCCCTTTATTCTGGTAAATGCCGATCCGGCATATTCCCTGAGAGAGGGCGGCTGTCTGGCAGATATTATTCCGACCCTGATCGAGCTGATGGGAATGGAGCAGCCGGCGGAGATGACAGGAAAATCTCTTCTGGTGAGAAAGTAAGGTTTGACCGCAGGAGGTGTGAACATGGGTATTTTCAGAATTATTTTAACAGTTCTGTTTGTTCTGGTGTGTATCGCTCTGACCGTAGTGGTGCTGATGCAGGAGGGAAAGTCCTCCGGACTCGGAG
This sequence comes from uncultured Merdimonas sp., assembly GCA_944375725.1. GTDB lineage: Bacteria > Bacillota > Clostridia > Lachnospirales > Lachnospiraceae > Laedolimicola. Next base: position 1,511 of record CALWAZ010000055.1, read on the forward strand.
CGATCGCAGGCGGAAACTCCTTCTGGGAGCAGAATAAGGGACGTTCCGCAGAAGGAAAGATCGTGCTGGCGACCAGGATTCTGGCTGTGGCCTTTATCGTACTGGCGCTGGTACTGAATCTGAATCTTTTCTAAAGAAAAAGCAGCTGACAGACAAAAGCACTCCCGGAAATTCCGAGGGTGCTTTCTGTTTACAGAGGGAATGATCAGGCGCTGCCGCAGGCGGAAAGGGAAAGGTACGCTTTGGGCGTAAGGATGAAAAGGACAATATGGGAAATAAGACATTTGAAGAGAGAAAGAAAATAATCTATGATTTTATCAACGATCCCCATTATGTTCCCATGAAGCAGAAAGAACTGGCTGTGCTCCTTCAGGTGTCGAAGGAGGACCGGGAAGAGCTGGGACGGGTGCTGGATGAGCTTCTCAGCGAAGGGAAGATCGAGCTTTCCAAGCGGGGGCGCTACAGCAAGGCGCAGCCCAGAAAAGCAGTGGGAATCTTCACAAGCCATGCCCGGGGCTTCGGCTTCGTGTCCGTGGAGGGCCAGGAACAGGATATCTTTATCGGGGAGAACGATACAGGGGACGCCTTTCTGGGTGACACGGTAGAGGTGGTCATCAAGGGCCGGGGAGGCCGCAGGCCCGAGGGCGTGATCACAAAGGTGCTGGCCCATGGCGTGACAGAGGTCATCGGAACCTTTGAGCGGAGCAAAAACTTCGGCTTTGTGATTCCGGATAACCAGCGGATCAACCGGGATATCTTTATCCCGCTGGAACGTACCCGGGGAGCTGTCACGGGCCAGAAAGTGACCGCTGAGATCACCGATTACGGCAGGGGAAGAAGGAATCCGGAAGGGCGGATTACCCAGATTCTCGGGGAAGCTTCCGATCCGGAGACGGAGGTGCTGTCTATCATTCTGGCATATGGGCTGCCCACAGAGTTTCCGGAGCGGGTGGAAAACCAGGCAGAGCGGATAGCGAAGCCTGTGTCCGCGGCGGACCGGGAGGGACGCCTGGATTTGAGAGATGAGATCTGCGTCACCATCGACGGGGAGGACGCGAAGGATCTGGACGACGCGGTTTCCCTTCGCCGGGAAGGAGAACATTATATTCTCAGCGTACACATTGCGGATGTGGCCAATTATGTGCAGGAGAACAGCGCTCTGGACTGGGAAGCGAAAGACCGGGGGACCAGCGTGTATCTGGCTGACCGGGTGATTCCCATGCTGCCCCGGACCCTGTCAAACGGCATCTGCTCCCTGAACGCGGGCGAGGACCGTCTGGCCTTAAGCTGTATTATGACGCTGGACGAAAAAGGAAAGCTCATCGGCCATACCATAGCAGAGACTGTGATCCGTGTGGCCCGGCGCTTAAGCTATACCGGAGTGCAGAAGGTGCTGGATGGGGATCAGGAGGAGCAGGCGCTGTATCCGGAGCTGGTTCCCATGCTGCTGGAGATGGAGAAGGTCTCTGCCCTTCTCAGGAAGAGACGGAGAAAGCGCGGATCCATTGATTTCGATTTTCCGGAAACAAAGGTGGTTCTGGATGAAAAGGGATATGTGAAAGATATCCGGCCCTATGAGAGAAACGCGGCCACAAGGCTGATTGAAGACTTTATGCTGGCGGCGAATGAAACAGTAGCCGAGGATTACTACTGGCAGGCTCAGCCCTTTGTCTACCGGATTCATGAGAAACCGGACACGGACCGGATGCAGAAGCTTGGGACCTTTATCCGGAATTTCGGCTATCGTCTGCGGACGGCCGGAGATGAAGTCCATCCCGGAGAGATACAGAAGCTTCTGGACCGCATAGCAGGCACCCCCGAGGAAGCCATGCTCAGCCGCCTGACCCTGCGTTCCATGAAGCGTGCCCAGTATGCCACGGACTGCAGCGGCCATTTCGGGCTGGCGGCGCCCTATTACTGCCATTTTACTTCACCCATCCGCCGGTATCCGGATCTGCAGATTCACCGGATTATCAAGGAAAACTTAAGAGGCAGGCTGAACCGGGAACGGATGGAGCATTACGAGCAGATTCTGCCTGATGTGGCAAAGCATTCCAGCGAGATGGAGCGGCGGGCAGACGAGGCGGAGCGCGAGACAGTCAAGCTGAAGAAGGTGGAGTATATGGAAAACCATATCGGACAGGAGTATGACGGCGTCATTTCCGGAATCACCGCCTACGGGCTTTATGTGGAGCTTGTGAATACGGTGGAGGGAATGGTCCATGTAAATTCACTGAAGGACGATTTTTACGAATATGATGAAGCGGCGAATGAGCTCCGGGGCGCCCGCACAGGCTGCGCCTACCGCCTGGGAGAAAAGGTGCGCGTCCGCGTAAAAAATACAGACCGGCTCTGCCGCACCATTGATTTTGAGCTGGTATGAGAGACACTGCGGAAAGCCGGAGTTTCCGCGGAATATAAAGGAGTTTTGAGAAATGGGGAAGGAGAACTTCAAACTGATTGCCAATAACAAAAAGGCATATCATGATTATTTTATCGACGATACTTACGAGGCGGGGATTTCTCTGGCCGGCACAGAAGTGAAATCTGTCCGCATGGGAAAATGCAGCGTCAAGGAATCCTTTATCAAGGTAGAAAAAAATGAAGAGGTGTACATCTACGGCATGCACATCAGCCCTTATGAGAAGGGAAATATTTTCAACAAGGATCCGCTGCGTCCCCGGAAGCTTCTGCTTCACAAATATGAGATCCGCAAGATCGCGGGCAGGACAGCGGAAAAAGGCTATACCCTGGTGCCTCTGCGCGTGTATCTGAAGGGCAGCCTGGTCAAGGTGGAGATCGGCCTCGCCAGAGGAAAGAAACTCTATGACAAGCGTCAGGACATCGCCAAAAAGGATCAGCGCCGGGAAGCAGAAAAGGAATTTAAGGTTAAGAACCTGTAGAGGGGAACGGGACAGAACCCTCTTCGATGTTACAATATGTTATAAAAAGTGATAATCGTGTTAAAAACATGATAGAAAATGTTAAAAAACGAAAAATATAACTTGATTTCCTGAGAAAATGTATTAAAATAAAACTAACATCGTATGCAGGAAAGGACTGCGGCGAGGCAGAAAGAAAAGGAGAGGAAATCATGATTATCACACAGAAAAAGCCCATCGATGAATTGATGGCAATGATCGGCGATGCCCAGAAGATCGCGATCTTAGGCTGCGGAAGCTGTGCTACAGTCTGCGCTACCGGCGGCGAAAAGGAGATTGCGGAGCTGAAAGAGTATCTGGAATCCCAGGGCCGGACAGTGGTGGCTACCGGCATTGCGGATTACTGCTGCATGAATATGGGAGTCAAGACGGCCATGAAAAAGCTGACGGCGGCGGGCCCTGACGCGGTTGTCTGTATGTCCTGCGGAGACGGCGTGCAGGTAGCTGCGAATCACAGCCCGGTGCCGGTATATCCTTCCAATAATACCATGTTTCTGGGCGAAGCTGTCCGTCTCGGACTTTTTGAGGAGGCCTGTCATCTCTGCGGAGACTGCGTGCTGGGAACTACCGGCGGCATCTGCCCCATTTCCCGCTGCGCCAAGTCTCTGGTGAACGGCCCCTGCGGCGGACAGAAGAACGGAAAGTGCGAGGTCAATCCGGAAAATGACTGTGCGTGGATTATGATTTACAGAC
>CALWAZ010000056.1 GCA_944375725.1 uncultured Merdimonas sp.
GAGCAGGCCAGAAAAGAGAAAGAGGCCCGCAAAAAGCAGAAAACGATTGAGATTAAGGAAGTTCGTTTGTCACCGAATATCGAGGAGAACGACCTGAATACCAAGGTAAGCGCGGCCAGGAAGTTCATTCAGAAAGGCGATAAGGTCAAGGTGACCTTGCGTTTCCGCGGAAGAGAAATGGCACATGTGCAGAAGACAAAGCAGATTCTGGATGTGTTTGCCGAAAAGCTGTCAGACATTGCGGTAGTGGAGAAGGCTCCGAAGCTGGAAGGCCGGCAGATGATGATGTTTCTTACAGAGAAGCGTCAGTAATTTTTGAGAATCAGCCACACTGGTGGAATGATTTTAATAAAAATGGAAAAAGCAGACTAGGATAGGAGGAGTATATAAAATGCCTAAAATTAAGACAAGCAGAGCTGCTGCAAAGCGTTTCAAAGTGACAGGAACCGGCAAACTGAAAAGAATGAAAGCTTATAAGAGCCATATCTTAACCAAGAAATCTCAGAAGAGAAAGAGAAATCTCAGAAAAGCAACGATTACAGATGCTACCAATGTAAAGAGCATGAAGAAGATTCTTCCGTATCTGTAAGCTGTACTGTTTCAGAGGAATATCGTAGAATCGGGAAATTTCAAGGAGGAAAAAAGAAATGGCAAGAATTAAAGGCGGTTTAGGCGCTAAGAAGAGACATAACAGAGTATTGAAGCTTGCGAAGGGCTACAGAGGAGCCAGAAGCAAGCAGTATCGTGTGGCAAAGCAGTCCGTAATGAGAGCGCTTGCTACTTCCTACGCAGGAAGAAAAGAGAGAAAGCGTCAGTTCCGTCAGCTGTGGATCGCGCGTATCAACGCTGCGGCCCGTCTGAATGGACTGTCCTACAGCAAGTTCATGTACGGCCTGAAGCTGGCTGAGGTTCAGCTGAACCGCAAGGTGCTGGCTGACATGGCAGTAAATGATCCGGCAGGATTTGCAACTCTGGCTGAGGTTGCCAAGAGCAAGATCGCATAAGAAAATCAGAAATATGAGGGACTGTCTGTATCCGGCCGGAACAGATGGTCCTTTTGTTTCCCGTTTGACAAACGGAAGAACCGTGCTATAATTAGCAGTGTGCAGAAGCGAGTGCTAACAGAAAACGGGAAGCCGGGAGGCTCAGGCCTTTCGGAACAACCAGAAAGAAGGAAAAATAATGACAGAGATTACGATTATCTCCGGCTTTCTCGGAGCCGGAAAGACGACGTTGATTAAAAAACTCCTGGAAGAAGCCTTTCAGGGTGAGAAGATTGTACTGATTGAAAATGAATTCGGCGAGATTGGCATCGATGGCGGCTTTCTGAAGGATTCCGGCATCCAGGTTAATGAGATGAATTCCGGCTGCATCTGCTGCTCTCTGGTGGGAGATTTCGGAACCGCGCTGAAAGAGGTTCTGGATACCTATGCCCCGGATCGGATCCTGATCGAGCCCTCCGGTGTGGGCAAGCTTTCAGATGTAGTGAAGGCGGTGGAAAATGTGGCGGGCAGCATGGATGTCCACATCGACAGCGCCATCGTAGTGGTAGATGGAAAGAAATGCAAGATGTATATGAAGAACTTTGGTGAGTTCTTCAATAATCAGATCGAGCATGCGGGCACCATTGTGCTGAGCCGTACTCAGAGCATGACAGAGGAGAAGCTTCAGGAGACAGCATCCCTTCTGCGTGAGCATAACGCGGAGGCTACCATGATCACGACTCCCTGGGATGAGCTGAATGGAAAGCAGATTCTGGACGCCATGCATCATGCGGAGCTGGATATGAGTGAGCATCATGCTCAGGAAGACCACGATCATGACCATCACGATCACGATGGAGAGTGCTGCCATGACCACGGCCATGGGGATCATGATCACCATCACGACCATGAAGATCATGATCACGAAGACCATGACCACGAACATCATGATCATGACCATGGAGAAGGATGCACCTGCGGCTGTCATGATCACGATCACCACCATCATCATGACCATGAAGGCCATCATCATGCGGATGAAGTCTTTACCAGCTGGGGCGTGGAGACGCCGCGGCGCTATGGCACAGAAGAGCTGAAGGCGGTTCTGGAGAAGCTCAGCAGCACAGAAGAATACGGTATCATTCTGCGTGCCAAGGGAATTGTCCAGAATACGGACGGAAGCTGGATGCAGTTTGACCTGGTTCCGGAGGAGTACGAGGTGAGAGGCGGCAGCCCGGATTACACGGGACGTCTCTGCGTGATCGGTTCCAAGCTGAACGAAGACGCGCTGAAGAGCCTGTTTCAGGTATAAGAGAGGATAGGATAGCATGAGTCTGGCAAATAAAGTACCTGTTTATCTTGTAAATGGTTTTCTGGAGAGCGGGAAGACCACCTTTATCCAGGAGACCCTGTCGGATCCCTACTTTTCAGACGGCGGGAAGACTCTTCTGATCGCCTGTGAGGAGGGGGAAGAAGAGTATGATCTGCATGTGCTGGAATCCTATGACACAGAGCTGGTGCAGGTGGATGGAAAAGAAGAGTTTACGCCGGAATTTCTTGAGGAGTGCAGAAAGAAATATAAGCCGACTCAGGTCATGATCGAGTACAACGGCATGTGGGGAATGCAGCTTTTCCGGGAAATGCAGTTTCCCAGAGGCTGGTTTCCGGCCCAGGGCATTACGCTGGTGGACGCGGGCACCTTTGATCTGTATATGCAGAATATGAAGTCCCTGTTTATGGACATGGTGCAGGATTCTGATCTGGTAATTTTCAACCGCTGCGTGGAAGGCACAAAGGCGGCCTCTTATAAGCGGAATATCCGGGCAGTGAATCCCCGGGCCCAGGTGGAGTTTGAGAAGGAAGGCGGGGAGCTGTTTGAGTACGAGGAAGAGCTTCCCTTCGATCTGAATGCGGAGATCATTGATATTGGTGATATTGATTATGGTATCTGGTATGTGGATGCCATGGATCATCCGGAGCATTATGATGGAAAGACCATCCGGTTCAAGGGGCGTGTCATGAAGCCCAGAGGCATTACGCCCGGCTATTTTGTCCCGGGACGCCGGGCCATGACCTGCTGCGCGGACGATACCATGTTTCTCGGTTTCCTCTGCCGGAGCCAGAATGTGGATAAGCTGAAAAACGGACAGTGGCTGACTGTGACAGCCAAGGTGTCTGTGCAGAAGCGGGAAGAATATTCCGGTGAGGAAGGGCCGGTGCTTTATACAAAAGCCCTGAAATCAGCGCCGGCTCCGGAGGAAGAGCTGGTGTACTTCTGACGAAGGGCTCCTTTCGGGGCTCCGGAGCGGTTCCGGCCCGGGGTTTTGGAGCGTTTGCTCCCCTCAGATTCCGGTGTCCGCCGGAAGCGGAAGCTCCGGCTTCGGGTACTGCTCCAGCAGCTTTTTCAGAGTGAGGATAGATTCCGAGATAAATTTATCTTTATGATAGACCAGTTTAAAGGTACGGTTCCATATGTTTTCAGGATCCTGGAGCATATGAATCGTGCCTTTTCTGATCTCGTCCTCGATCAGGCGCACGGAAATGACAGCCAGACAGTGGTTGGCTATGACGGCATGCTTCATGGCTTCCGGGAAGGGAGCTTCGATCAGGCAGTGGATGGGAATGTGATTCCGCTCAAGATACTCATCAAACAGAGCTCTGGTTCCGCTTCCCTTTTCCCGCATGACAAAATTCAGGCCCTTCAGATCAGAGGGGGAGAAGGTGGTCCGGGACGCGAAGGGGTGCCCGGCGCCGCAGGCCAGAACCAGAAAGTCTTCCACCAGAGGAAGGCTGATCAAGTCCGGACTTTTGATGACGCCCTCCACAATGCCGGCGTCCAGCTCTGAGCGCAGCAGCTTTTCTTCTACCGCCTGGGTGTTGCCGATATAGGAAAAGGTGTATGTATGAGGCAGCAGCTTCTGAAAATCTTCCAGCAGAGAAGGAAGCATGCAGGTGCCGATGGTGACAGTGGCGCCAAGCCGGAAATGCTCGATTTTGGTCTCGCTCTGCATCTGCTGTTCCAGGTCATCGAAGGCATGGACCGCGGCTTTTGCCAGCTTCAGCAGATGGATGCCGGACTCCGTGATATAGAGGCGCTTGGAAAGACGGTCAAAAAGCCGGGTTTCATAATGCTCCTCCAGTTCCCGGACAGCCTGGCTTACGGTGGGCTGGGTCAGATAGAGCTTTTGGGCGGCCAGACTCATCTTCCCGGTTTCGGCCACGGCGATAAAGATTTTTAAATGGCGGATGGTCATCCTGGATTCCTTTCTTTTCCTGCCGCAGGCAGAAAAATTTTCTGAGTTGATAGGTATTTTCTATGTTTCCCATAAAATAATATCATTTTTATTATTGATACACAAGTGCTATAATAGAAAAATAAGAGTGCCGCAGAAATGGGCAGGGAATTGTTAATGAATTAACGATACACCGTACATGGAGAGACAGGGGTACAGAAAAGAAAGGAGAAATTTACCGATGAAAGTATTGATTATCGGGGGAGTCGCAGCGGGAACAAAGGTAGCGGCGAAGCTGAAGCGTGAGGATCGCAGCTGTGAGGTGCTGATTCTGACAAAGGGAAAGGATATTTCCTACGCAGGCTGCGGACTTCCCTATTATGTAGGAGGAGTGATTCCCACAAAAGAGCAGCTGATTGTGAACACACCGGAGTCCTTCTCAAAGCTGACAGGCGCCCAGGTGCAGACAGAGACTGAGGTGACGGCGGTGGATCCGGCATCCAAGACTGTAACGGCTGTACATAACGGGGAGACGAAGACCTATTCCTACGACAAGCTGGTTATCGCTTCCGGAGCGTCTCCGTTCCGTCCTCAGATTGAAGGATTGGATCTGGAAAATGTATTTTTCATGAGAACACCGGATGATGCCATTGCCCTCCGCGAGGCTGTGGAAGCAGGCGGAATCAAGCGGGCGGTTGTGGCCGGCGGCGGCTTCATTGGCCTTGAGGTGGCTGAGAACCTGGCAGACAAAGGTGTCCGCGTGAACGTGATCGATTTTGCTCCCCATGTGCTTCCCAATTTCCTGGATCCGGAGATGAGCGAGTACGTGGAGAATAAAATGGCAGAAGCCGGCGTGAATCCCATGACAGGCGTTGCTCTGGAAGGAATTCTCGGCGACGGAAAGGTAGAGAAGGTACAGACCAGCAAGCGTGCCGTGAAAGCGGACGCGGTAGTGATTGCCATCGGTATCCGTCCGAATACCGCGTTCCTGGAGGGAACAGGAATCGAGATGTTCAAGGGCACGATTCTGACAGATAAGTATATGCGCACCAATGTGGAAGATATCTACGCGGTAGGCGACTGCGCGATGGTGACCAACCGTGAGACAGGCGAAAAGGCATGGTCTCCCATGGGCTCCACAGCCAATATCGCGGGCCGTGTGCTGGCGGCTGATATCTGCGGAAAGAATATAGAGTACGCAGGTGTGCTGGGAACCGGAGTAGCCAAGCTTCCGGGCGGCATCAACGCGGGACGCACGGGCCTGACCGAGACAGCTGCAAAGGCAGCGGGCTTCGATGTGATCACAGCTCTTTCTGTAGTGGATGACAAGGCTCACTACTATCCGGGAGCAGGAAACTTTATCATTAAGATGATTGCGGACAAGACCACACGGAAATTCCTGGGCCTGCAGGTTCTGGGAAGCGGAGCGGTGGATAAGGTGACGGATATCGCCGTGACAGCCATTTCTCTGAACGCTACTGTGGATCAGCTGGAGAATCTGGACTTTGCGTACGCGCCGCCCTTCTCCACAGCCATTCATCCCTTTGCCCATGCGCTGAATGTTCTGCTGAACAAGATGAGCGGAGAGCTGGAAAGCTTTACGCCGGCAGAGTATGAGGCAGGCGCGGCAGAAGGCTACCGTCTGGTAGACGCTTCTCCCCAGCCCTCCATCAAGGGAGCGCCCTATCTGGATCTGACCAAGATAGACGGCAAGGTGGAAGGCTATGGAAAGGACGAGAAGCTTCTGATCGTCTGCGCGAAAGGAAAGCGCGCGTACATGACGCAGAACCGTCTGAAATTCTACGGCTACACCAATACCCGGGTGCTGGAAGGCGGAACCACCTTCAATGAGATTGAAGGGGAAGAATAAACACTGTTACAGGAAAATCGTTGAAGCGGGACAGCGCCTGGGCGGCGCGCCGCTTCTGTGATAAAGGATAAAATAAGGAGGATTTAAGGTATGGCAACACTGACCATCAGCGCGGCGGACGAGAAGAAGGTAAAAGCCCGCGGATTTTTGAGCAACAAGGGGACAGACAACTTTTCCGCCCGCATCATCACGGTGAATGGAAAGGTTACAGCAGAGCAGCAGAGAGTGATCGCGGAGGCGGCTGAGAAATTTGGAAACGGCACGGTGACCTACACCACACGTCTGACTGTGGAGGTTCCGGGAGTTCCCTATGAGAAGATTGACGAGTTCTGCGAGTTTATCGGAAAAGCCGGTCTGGTAACCGGAGGAACCGGTTCCAAGGTGCGTCCGGTTGTATCCTGTAAGGGAACCACCTGCCAGTACGGACTTCTGGATTCCTTCGGCCTGTCCGAGGAGATTCACCACAGATTTTATGAGGGATACCGTCAGGTGCTGCTTCCCCATAAGTTTAAAATCGCTGTAGGCGGATGTCCCAACAACTGCGTAAAGCCGGATTTGAACGATCTGGGTATCATCGGACAGCGGATTCCCAGCTATGATCCCGATGACTGCAACGGCTGCAAGAAGTGCGCGGTAGAAAAGGCATGTCCGGTTCATGCGGCGAAGATGACAGACGGAGTGATGGAGATTGATCCGAATCTCTGCAATAACTGCGGACGCTGCGTGGGAACCTGCCCCTTTGACTGCATCGAGGACGGCACCTACGGATACAAGATTTACATCGGCGGACGCTGGGGCAAGAGCGTGGCACAGGGAAGAGCTCTTTCCAAGGTATTCACAGATAAGGAAGAGGCTCTGTCCGTGATTGAGAAGGCAATTCTGCTGTACCGTGAGCAGGGACAGACAGGAGAGCGTTTTGCCAGCACCATCGAGCGCCTCGGATTTGAAAATGTGGAAGCCCAGCTGCTTTCTGATGATATTCTGGCAAGAAAGCAGGAGATTCTGGACGCTCAGCTGCATCTGACAGGCGGAGCTACCTGCTAACCGCGAAAGCGTCAGCTGCTTATAAAAAGCGTGCGTATATCAGGGCCGTCCGCGCGGTTCTACCCGTGCCGGGACGGCCCCTGGTTTTGCGGCAATATCTTTGAGGGAGAGAATACAAATGAATAAGAAGAAAACAGGTGCCATCATCCTCTGTCTGATCATTGGATGGCTGGCGACATTATCTACTGACTGGCAGTCGCAGCTTCTGGGCCGTACGGTTATGGGCGGTCCCATGGTGGCTCTGCTGGTATCCATGATTATCTGCAATCTGGTACCGGGACTGCACAAGGACTTTAAGGCCGGCACAACCTTTGCCAGCAAAAAGTTTCTGAACTGGGGTATTATTCTGACCGGTGCCACCTTAAGCTTTGCGGATATTCTGGGAACAGGCGTCAAGGCCCTGCCCCTGATTCTGTTTAATATCTGTCTGGCATTCATTGTGGCGCTGCTGGTGGGAAAAAAGATAGGGGTAACGAAGAATACCTCCATCCTGGTCGGCGGCGGAACCTGTATCTGCGGCGGAACAGCCATTGCGACCCTGTCCCAGATTGTCAAGGCGCTGGAGGAGGAGATTGCCTTCGCCATGGCAGCCATTTTCCTGTTTGACACACTGGCGGCCTTTACCTATCCTTATCTGGCGGGAGCCCTTCATCTGACCAGCAACCAGTTTGCGTTTCTGGCGGGAACGGCTGTGAATGACACCTCCTCCGTGGCGGGAGCTCAGGCCACCTATGTGGCTATGAATGCTCTGGACGGATGGAACGGCGCTCTGAACGTAAAGCTTGTCCGGACCACCATGCTGATCTTTGTGGCTCTTTTCTGGACAATCATGATGGCAAGAAGCGCGAAAAATTCCGCGCAGGGCGGAAATGAATCTTTATTCGGCGTTGTAAAGAAGACCTTCCCGATGTTCATTCTCTGGTTTGTGGTTATGGCCGGACTGAACACCTACGGTGTGTTTACCGCGGAGGGAATCAGCCTCTTTGGCAAGCTTTCCAAGTTCCTGTTTGCCTCCGCCCTTGCGGGTGTAGGATTTAAAATCAAGTTTGTGGAGGTATTTTCCAAGGGAGCGAAGCCCATTGCCCTGGGCGGCATCACCTGGCTGTGCGTTTTTCTTTCCTCCATGGCGTTTGTGTTTCTGTTTGCAGGGTATATTGGATAAAAAATTTGTGCAAATTTCTTCTGGACAAAAAATATTTTATCTGGTATGATACTTTCCATAGTAGACAAAGGCAGTTTGCGAAAGCAGGCTGCCTTTTCGCATTTTCGGGGAAAATGTGGAAATACCCGGAAGACAGATGTTCTGTGACAGGATGGCAAGAGGATATTTTACAGGGAGGTATCAAGGTATGGACAGCATTGATCTGAGTATTCTGAAATGTCTGAAGGAGAATTCGAGGCAGACGGCTTCGATGATCAGCCAGACCATAAATCTGTCTGTATCGGCTGTAATCGAGCGGATACGGAAGCTGGAGGCCAAAGGAATGATTCAGCAGTATACAGTGGTTCTGGATGAGAAGCAGCTGGGAAATGACCTGACGGTTTTTGTGTCTGTGCGTCTGGAGCATCCGAAATTCGGAGAGTCCTTCGCCGCGGCGGCCTCTTCTCATCCGAATATCGCGGAATGCTATTATATTGCGGGAGACGTGGATTATCTTCTGAAGATTGTGACGGATTCTTCCCGCAGTCTGGAGCTGATACATCAGGACATCAAAGGAATGCCGGGCGTATCCTGGACGAAGACCCTGTATGTCCTTGCTACTATTAAAAACGATGTTTCCGTGCTGCCGGAAAAAGTAGTGTAAGCGACGGAAGGACAGCAGAAATACAGCGGAAATCCGGAGGAATGCTCTGTATATGGAGAGGCCTCCGGATTCTTTTGATCCCGGCGGGAAGGGGGCCCGGACAGAAATATTTTTACCCAGACACTTGACACTTTCCGACAGGTGGATTATGCTCACTAGAGAAAGAGTTTACGGCATAAAGGAGTGAGCACATGAATCTGGACCGGGAAAATATGAAAAAGCTGATGCTTTTGATTACTTTTACCGTTTTTCTTCTGGTAGGTGTTCAGCGCCTGGATGTGGTATTGGGAACGCTGGATGTGGTATGGGCGATTTTCTTCCCGTTTGTACTGGGAAGCGCCATAGCCTTTTTCCTGAACGTTCCCATGTCTTTTCTTGAGAGGACGCTGTTTGGAGAGAAAGAGACGCGGGAGAAAAAATGGCAAAAGAAGCTGGCCCGGCCTTTAAGTCTGCTGCTGACGGTTGTTCTTGTGATAGCTGTGATTGTACTTGTGATCTTCGTGGTGGTTCCGGAGCTGAGTACCACAGTCACCAGTCTGGCGGCCCAGGTGGAAGCGGCCATTCCGAAAGCGCAGAGCTGGCTGAATGGAGTCTTCCGGGATAATGAGCAGGTGTCTGCCTGGTTTGACAGCATGGAGGTAAACTGGGAAGCCATGGTGCAGCGGGCTCTGAATGTGCTGCAGTCCGGCGCGGAGAGTATTCTGGCGTCCACCGTGCTTGTGGCCCGGGGAATCATCAACGCGGTTTACACCTTTGTGATTGCGGTGGTGTTTTCCTGCTATGTGCTGATTCAGAAGGAAAAGCTCCGCATACAGGCCAGAAAACTTCTGAAAGCCATATTTCCGAAGAAGCACGCAGAGCGGATTCTGTACATTTTTTCACTGAGCTACCGGACCTTTACCAATTTTGTGACCGGACAGTGCCTGGAGGCTGTGATTCTGGGAACCATGTTTTTTGTGGTGATGAGTATTTTAAGATTCCCCTATGCGCTTCTTGTGGGAATCCTTGTGGCCTTTACTGCTCTGATTCCCATATTTGGAGCGTTTATCGGCTGTGCCGTGGGCGCTTTCCTGATTCTGGTTGTGAATCCCATGAAAGCGCTTGCGTTTATTGTTCTGTTTCTGGTGCTTCAGCAGGTGGAGGGCAATCTGATTTATCCCCATGTGGTAGGCAGTTCCGTGGGCCTGCCTTCGATCTGGGTGCTGGTGGCCGTCACTGTGGGCGGAAATCTGATGGGGCTTGTGGGAATGCTTATCTTTATTCCCATTGTGTCTGTTCTGTACACACTGCTGCGTGAATGGGTATACCGGAGGCTGAAAGAGAAAAACATAGAAAAGGACGGGGAACAGGAAAACCCGCAGAATACGATATAAGACAGGAAAGAGGGTTTGTGTGTGAGAGAGGTTAAGGCAGGAGAGTATTACCGCCATTTTAAGGGCGGTCTTTATCAGGTAACCGGAATTGCCAGGGATGCCGGCACCGAGAGACCGGTGGTGGTCTACCAGGCTCTGTACGGGGATGAGGAGCTCTGGGTCAGAGACTATGAAGAATTTGTAAGTGAGGTAGACAAAACGAAATATCCGGACGCGGAACAGCAGTACCGCTTTGAGAAGGTGGAGGAGCCCAAGACCAATCCTCTGCTTCTTCGTTTTCTGGACGCGGAGACCTATGAGGATAAGCTGGAGCTTTTTCAGTCCTGGGAGGCTTATGTGGACGATCAGCTTCTGGAGAGCATTGCGGTGTCTCTGGATATCGTTCTCGGGACGGGAACCACAAAAGAAAAATACAGACAGGTGCTGAATTGTCTGAAGACTATGGAGCACTTTGAGACGAATCGTTTTCGATAAAGAACAGGGAGGGATAAAAGTGGACATTGTAATCATCGGAGACGGAAAGGTAGGACATAAACTGGCGATGCAGCTGTCCTCGGAGAATTGTAATGTCACGCTGATTGATCAGAGCGAAAAGAAGCTTTCTGACGCGGTGAATGAAATGGATGTATCCTGCGTGGCAGGTGACGGCGGAAGCGCGGAGGTACAGAAAAAGGCGGATGTGCCGGGGGCTGATCTGGTCATTGCCTGCACATCGACCGATGAGATGAATCTGTTCTGCTGTCTGCTGGCCAGGAGGCTGGGAGCGAAACAGACCATTGCGCGGGTGCGCAATCCGATCTATGCGGGGCAGATGCATCTGCTGAAGGAGGATTTGAAGCTGAGCATGGCCGTAAATCCGGAGCTGGCTCTGGCAGAGGAAATCTCCAGAGTGCTGATTTTTCCGTCGGCTGCGAAAATCGAGACCTTCGCCAAGGGCCGGGTGGAGCTGGTGGAGGTGCTTCTGACAGAGAAAAGCGTGATTAAGGGAGTTCCATTAAGCGGACTCTATAAGAAATACCAGATCAAGATGCTGATCTGCGCTGTGCAGAGAGGCAGGGAGGTCTACATTCCGGATGGAAACTTTGTGCTGGAGGCCGGGGACAAGATCAACATTGCCGCGTCCCACAAGGAGATAGAGAAGTTTTTCCGCCTGACCAACTCCATGCGGAACAAAGCGAAGAATGTGATGATCTGCGGAGGAGGCAGAGTGGCGTATTATCTGTCCAGGCAGCTTCTGAGTCTCGGCATGCAGGTCAAGATTGTGGAACAGAATGAAGCGCGCTGCCTGGAGCTGTGCGAGCTGCTGCCCAAAGCCACGGTGATCCATGGAAATGCCACCGATCATGAGCTTCTGGAGGAGGAAGAGATCGAAAAGGCGGACGCCTTCGTGACTCTGACAGGCATGGATGAGGAAAATATCATTATGTCCATGTACGCGAAGATGCGGGGAGTGCCCAAGATCGTAACGAAGGTCAATGACGAGGGCCTGGAAAACATGGTAGGGCAGCTGGGCATGGAAAGCGTGGTGTCTGCCAAGGATGTCACCGCAAATGTGATCACCGGTTATGTGCGGGCCATGAGAAATTCCATGGGAAGCGCCAATGTGGAGACAGTCTACAAGCTGGTAGGCGGAAAGATAGAAGCGCTTGGATTTTTGATAAAAGAAAAGACAAAATATACGGGAATTCCGCTTAAAGATCTGACGCTCAAGAGAAACCATCTGGTAGCCTGCATTGTGAGAAAGGGCAAAATCATCATACCGGGCGGCGAGGATACGCTGGAAGTGGGAGATAATGTCATCGTAGTGTCCATGGCGCAGGGACTGGAAGATCTGAAGGATATCATGCGTTAGCCTTCAGAGGTTTTCTGACGGAATTTTTACAGGATCAGAGGGACAGAATATGAATTACGGGATGATAAGGTATATCGTGGGAAAAATGCTTTTGATGGAAGGCATTCTGCTGTTGATTTCCGCGTTTGTATCGCTGCTTTACCAGGAGAGCAGCGGAGTATATTTCCTGGTTGTAACAGCTTTACTGGCAGTTGTGTCACTGCTGCTTTCCCGGAAGCCGGAGGATATGACTCTGTACGCGAAGGAAGGTTTTGTGATCGTGGCCCTGGCCTGGGTGCTCTGGTCAGCCTTTGGGGCGCTGCCGTTTGTGTTTTCCGGATGTATTCCGAAATATTACGACGCGTTTTTTGAGATTGTGTCGGGATTTACCACGACGGGCTCCACGATTTTGACAGACATTGAGGCTCTGCCCTTGGGCATGAATTTCTGGCGCTGCTTTACCCACTGGATTGGAGGTATGGGCGTGCTGGTGTTCGTTATGACGATTCTTCCTTTGAGCCCGAAGAACTCCATGTTTCTGATGCGGGCGGA
>CALWAZ010000057.1 GCA_944375725.1 uncultured Merdimonas sp.
CTGAAAATGATGATTGATGAAAGGAGTCCCGGATGAATTGGCTGAAGGAACATGAGATAGATTCCTGGATTTTAAAAGGCGCCTTTGTGCTGATGCTGCTGTTTCCGGCATTTTACAGCCCGCGCACCGATATTTATGAGCTCAGCTATTATGAAGGCTTTTCCTGGGCCTACTGTCTGCTGGCCCTGTACCTGATACTGCAGCTTTTATGGAATGGAAAAAAGCTTCTGCATGTGACCCTGGCAGGCGCTGGATATATTGTTCTGCTCCTGCTTTACAATGGATTGTCCCTGTATTATAACCACACGTACCTGCAGTGGTACTGGGAACAGATCAATAATACGATAGCTTTCCTTTTTCTGGGGATTTTGATCGGTTTCCAGGTGAAACTGGACGGACGGAAACATGACAATATCCGTTTCCTGATTCACTGCATCGTGTTGTCAAATGTGGGAAGCATTCTGTATTATCTGATGGGATATTCGAATTTCCTGATCTGCAATAATCAGTTTATCTTTGACAAACTCCCGGAAGGTTATTATGAGGCGAGGCATTACTGGATTTACAGTCATAAGAGTGAGTATGCCCTGATGCTGACGGCTTTTCTCGCGTTCTTTCTCGCTTATCGGAAGAAATTTCGGAACCGCCTTACCTTCTGCGCGAGTCTGGCAGTGCTGCTGGTCTGCCTGGTGCTGACTCATTCCTGGACGGGAATTGCAGGAGGCGTACTGGTGCTGGGCGGAGCGCTGCTGGATCTGATAGACTGGAGAAAGTTCCGCTTAAGGCTCTGGCATCTGGGAGCAGTATGCGCTTTGGCTGTTGTGGGCTGCGGCGTAGCTTACGGAGTCTTAAAGGAACGGGATCTGTCCACTCTGGGAAGCAGGATCCCGATTTGGAAGACAGCACTTGAAACGATAAAGGAATACCCTCAGGGCTGGGGCATGCGTTTCGGCCCGTCTAAAATGTGGGTGACGGAATATTTCGGCGTCAACAACGCCCACAATGTGTTCCTGAATCAAATCCTGCGGTTTTCCATTCCAGTGGGCATTTGCTTTATTCTGCTGTTTCTGGCTATCGTAATTTATACGCTGGTGAAGGGCAGGAGCTTTTTGATGCTCTGCACCTGGCTGGCGCTGCTGATTATCATGAGCATGGATTATTCGCTTATGAGTCTGCAGATGGCGCTGCTGTTTCTTCTGGTGTATCTGATCATGATAAAAAAGAGAGAAGAACGGATAAAACGAAAAGCAGAGAGGGATGCTATTTAGATAAGAAGAAACGGTCTGACAGCATCAGTTTTTAACGGAAAATTAGCTTGACGGCGGATGACGGGTAGAGTATATATAGTATAATCCGTATTGAAAAAACAATACCTGGAAAAGCAGGAAGGAAAAGACAGGTGGTGAGATGATGATAGAAGAGGCTGTGGCAGCTGTAAAGAAAATGGAAGGCCAGGCGGACGAGCTTCTGCGGCAGGCCGGCCAGGACAGCGCGGAGCTTCTGAAGGAAGCGAAGGAGAACGCCGAAAAGCGGAAAGCGGAGGCGCTGGAAGCGGCGAAGGCCGCGGCTGCGGCCAGGATGGAGCAGGCGAAGGCAGAAGGGGAAAAGCTTCTTGCCGATGAGGAAGAGAAGGCGGTCCGGGAAGCGGCCGCTTTGAAGTCTCTGGCGGCCCGCAGTGAAGAAAAAGCGGTGGAGGCTGTGCTGGAGGCTCTGGTACAGTAAGCCTGCATGCCGGCTTGCCGGCCGGCAATTAGACTTGAGGGAAAGGAGGGATGTATATGGCAGTTCTTAAGATGCAGCGGCTTGGAATCTGTGCCTGGAAGAAAAACAGGAAACAGATCCTGGAGCTCTTGCAGCGAAAGGGAGTCCTGGATATTGATACGGACGCTGTGGAGGATGAGGTCTTTCAGAAGACGGATACCTCGGAGGCGCGGGGAAGCTTTGAACGGGATATCCAGCTGGCCGAGCATGCTCTGGAGATACTGCAGCAATACGTTCCGGAACAGAAAGGACTGCTTTCCTCTCTGGAAGGCAGAAAAGAAGTGGATTTGGAAAGCTGCCGCCGGATGGAGGCGGCCCGGGATTCGGTGCTGGAAAAGGCCCGGAAACTGGAGGAGCTTTTGAAGGGAGTCTCTGACTGTGAGTCGGAGATCGGAAAGCTGGAAAATGAGAAGGAAGCCCTGGAGCCCTGGAAGGCTCTGGAGGTTCCCATGAATTTTCCGGGGACGAAGAGGACGAAGGCCCTCATCGGTACCTTCCCGGGAACGGTGTCTACGGATCAGCTCTGTGAGATGATTGAGACGCGGCTGCCGGAGCTGTCCGGATATTATGCGGAGACAGTTTCCGCGGACGGGGCTCAGAGCTGTGTCTTCGTTCTTGCGAAGAAGGAAGAAGCGGAGGCTCTGGAAGAGGCGCTGCGCGCGGAAGGCTTTGCAAGGCCCTCCCGGGTGGAAGCGGAGAAGCCGGCAGTCCGCCAGGAGAAGCTGGTCCGGGAGATAGAAGAGCTGGGGCAGAAAAAGGAAGCTCTGGAAAAAGAAATTGTCTCCTATGGGGACAGCAGGGAAGAGTTTAAGCTGGCGGCGGATTATTTCCGGATGCGCCTGGAGAAATACGAGATTCTGGGAAATCTTCTTCAGTCCAAGAAGACTTTCCTGGTGACTGGCTATGTGCCTGAGAGGGCGGCCGCGGATCTGGCCCGGGAGCTTTCCGAGAACTTTATGCTGGCTGTGGAAGTGGCCGACCCGGCGGAGGAGGATGAGCCTCCGGTGCTTCTGGCAAACAAAAAGGTGCCGTCTTCCTTTGAAGGCGTGGTGGCAGCCTTCGGTCTTCCCGGAAAGGGAGAGATCGATCCAACGACAATTATGTCGGCCTGCTATATTTTCCTGTTTGGCCTGATGCTGTCGGACGCGGCCTATGGCTTTGTGGTGTTTGCGGCCTGCCTGGCGGCGCTGCTGAAGTTCCCCCGGATGGAGGAGAGCATGCGCAAGTCTTTGAGAATGTTCATGTACTGCGGTATTTCCACCATGTTCTGGGGAGTGATGTTCGGAAGCTATTTCGGCGATGTGGTAGATGTGGTGTCCCGGACCTTCTTCGGACATCAGGTGACTATTCCGGCGGTGTGGTTTGTGCCGCTGAATGACCCCATGAAAATGCTGGTGTTCTCCATGCTTTTCGGCGTGATTCACCTGTTTCTGGGGCTTGGAATGAAGGGATACATGCTGCTGCGGGATAAGAAATATCTGGATTTCGTATGCGATGTGCTGTTCTGGTATCTGCTGCTGGTGGGATTGATTCTGATTCTGCTTCCCAGCGGAATGTTTGAGTCCATTTCCCAGATGCAGTTTAATTTCCCGCCGTTCCTGAATCTTCTGGCGAAGGTGATGGCGATAGGCGGTGCCGTGGGAATTCTGCTGATGTCAGGGCGCAGAAAGAAGAACTGGGCTCTGCGTGTGGCTCTGGGGGCCTACGATCTGTACGGCGTGACCAGCTGGCTCAGCGATGTGCTGTCCTACTCAAGGCTTCTGGCCCTGGGACTTGCCACAGGCGTTATCGGTTCGGTTATCAATTCCATGGGTTCTATGCTGGGAGGAGGCATCGTGGGAGCCATAGGGTTTATTCTGGTATTCCTGATTGGCCATTCCGTCAATATCGGCATCAACCTGCTGGGCGCTTACGTGCATACGAACCGTCTGCAGTATGTGGAGTTTTTCGGTAAATTTTACGAAGGTGGAGGAAGACCCTTCAACCCGTTCAGTATTCATACAAATTATGTGAAAATCAAGGAGGAAAATTAACTATGTTTGATCAGCTTGGAGTTGTTTACGCGGTAGTCGGAGCGGCGCTGGCGGCGCTGATGGCGGGAATCGGTTCCGCAAAGGGTGTAGGAGCGGCCGGACAGGCCGGAGCAGGCGTAGTGACAGAGGATCCCAGCACTTTCTCAAAGGTGTTATTGCTGCAGCTGCTTCCGGGTACCCAGGGTATCTACGGACTTCTGGTGGCTTTCGTTACACTGAATAAGATCGGAGCCCTGAGCGGCAATCTGGTGCAGATCGATGGAGCCACCGGCCTGATGCTGCTCTTTGCCTGCCTGCCCATGGCCATTGTAGGTCTGATTTCCGCGATTCATCAGGGAAGAACTTCCATCGCAAGTATCGGCCTTGTGGCAAAGAGACCGGATCAGTTCGGTAAGGCCATGCTGTTCCCGGCCATGGTAGAGACCTACGCCATCCTGGCTCTTCTGATTTCTATTCTGGCTGTAAACGGTATTCCGGTATAAAGAATAGATTGAGAAGACAAGGAGAGCTGAAAATATGACAGGCTTGGATAAAATGATTGGCCAGATTCAGGAAGAAGCGAAGGCTGAGGCTGAGAGCCGTCTTGCGGCTGCCAGAGAAGAGGCGGAAAAAATCGCGGCTCAGGCGGAAGCGGAGTGCGAGGCTCTCGGAGAAGCTTTTGAAAGCCAGGCCGAAGAGGACGCGGCCCGCTATCTGGAGCGCGCCCGTTCCTCCGCGGATATGAAGCGCAGAATGATTCTGCTCCAGGCGAAGCAGGAAGTGGTGGCCGGAGTGCTGGAGAAGGCTTATGAGAAGCTGGACGGCCTGGAGGACAGGGCGTATTTCGACCTGCTCCGCCAGCTGCTGCACAGGTACGCCCAGCCCATGGACGGGGAAATCTGTTTTTCCGAGAGAGATCTGAAGCGCCTTCCTGCCGGCTTTGAAAAGGAGATCGGAAAGATCGCTTCGGAACATAAGGGAAGCCTGCGCCTGAAGACGGAGGCGGCTCCCATTGAAAACGGCTTCCTTCTGATTTACGGAGGAATCGAAGAAAACTGTACCTTCCGGGCCCTGTTTGCCAGCCAGAAGGAGACGCTGCAGGATATGGCAGCCAGACAGCTGTTTTCCTGAACACCGTAAAGGGAGGTAAGAGATATGTCAGATATGGATTACGTATACGCGGTCGCGCGGATTCGTGCCAAGGAAACAAAACTCTTTTCGGACGCTGTCATTGAGCAGCTTCTGGCCCGGCCAGATTATGAATCCTGTGTGGGCTTCCTGGTGGAGAAGGGCTGGGGAGACGCGGGAGAAACCCGGGACGGGGAAGCGATTCTCTCCAGAGAGCGTGACAAGACCTGGGAGGTGATGCGGGAGCTGACGCCGGATATGTCCGTGTTCCGGCTTCTGGATTACCCGAATGTCTTTCACAATCTGAAAGCGGCGGTCAAAGAGGTGTGTACCGGTGTCCGGATGGATCACATTTATTACAATGACACCGAGCCTTCCGCGGAGGAAATCCTGGCTGCGGTCCGGAATAAGGAGTTTGACGCTCTGCCGGAGTATATGGCAGGGGCGGCCCGCGAGGCTTTCGAGACGCTGCTTCACACCGGGGACGGCCAGCTCTGCGACTGTATTGTGGACCGGGCGGCTCTGGAAGCGGTGTACCGGGCGGGACAGGAGTCCAGGACCCCGGTGCTGCAGGATTACGCGGAGTCCATGGTGGCGTCGGCGGATATCCGGATTGCGGCCCGCTGCCAGAAGACGGGAAAGTCCGAAGAGTTTATTCTGCGGGCGCTGGCGCCCTGCGCCACACTGTCTGTGGAAGCGCTTGCGGCTGCCGCGGCAGCAGGAGAGCAGGAGCTGCAGGCCTGTTTGAAAGGCACCGCTTACGCGGGAGCGGCGGACGCTCTGGCAGTGTCCCAGTCGGAATTTGACCGCTGGTGCGATAACCAGGTAATCGAGGCCATGAAGCCTCAGAAGTATAATCCCTTTTCTGTGGGGCCGCTGGTGGCCTACGCGCTGGCCCGGGAAAACGAGATTAAGACTGTGCGGATCATTCTGTCAGGAAAGCGCACCGGCATGCCGGAGGCTGCGATCCGGGAAAGGGTAAGGGAAATGTATGTATAAGATTGCAGTGCTGGGAGACTACGACAGTATCTATGGATTTGCCGCCCTGGGGCTCGACATTTTCCCGGAGGAGGATCCGGAGGAAGCGGCGAAGAAGCTTCATGAGCTGGCAGGCGGCGGCTATGCGGTAGTCTATGTGACGGAAAAGCTGGCGGACCAGCTGGACGGCGTCATTGAAAAATACAGAGAGCGGGTATTTCCCGCCATCATACTGATTCCGGGCGTGTCCGGCAATACGGGCCGGGGCGTGGAAAGCGTGCGAAAATCCGTGGAGCAGGCTGTGGGATCGGATATATTGTTTTCAAAATAAAAGCTTCCGCGGGACGCAGGAGGCCTGCGGAAACGCGGAACGGCGCATGCGGCGGCATGAAACAGGTACGCGGCGGCGCGAAACAGCGCATGCTGAAAATGCGCGGGAAAACGGCCCGGGCTGTCAAAAGGGCAGGCAGGGCAGAAAGGTGGAGATTCCTCTAAATGAGTACAGGAACGATTAAGAAAGTAGCAGGACCGCTGGTCATTGCAGAGGGCATGCGGGATGCGAACATGTTTGACGTGGTCCGTGTAAGCGCAAAGCGTCTGATCGGCGAGATCATAGAGATGCACGGGGATCAGGCTTCCATCCAGGTTTATGAGGAGACCTCGGGACTGGGACCGGGAGAGCCGGTGGAGTCCATGAATGTGCCCCTGTCTGTTGAGCTGGGACCGGGACTCATCGGAAGCATTTTCGATGGAATCCAGCGTCCGCTGGACGATATTCTGAAGACAACCGGCAGCAATAACCTGAAGCGGGGCGTGGAGGTGCCGAGCCTGAAGCGTGACCGGAAATGGAACTTTGTGCCTTCCGTGGCTGTGGGCGATGAGCTGCAGCCTGGTGATGTGCTGGGAACCGTAAAGGAGACGGAAAGTGTGACGCAGAAGATTATGGTTCCGCCGGAGGTGTCCGGAACCGTGAAATCCATCTGCGCCGGAGAATATACGGTGGACGCGGTGATTGCCGTGCTTTCCACAAAGGATGGAGATAAGGAGCTGACCATGCTTCAGCGCTGGCCGGTCCGCAAGGGCCGTCCCTACGCGGAGAAGCTTCCGCCGGATATGCCGCTGATCACAGGACAGCGTGTCATCGACGCCCTGTTCCCCATTGCCAAGGGCGGCGTGGCTGCCGTGCCGGGGCCCTTTGGTTCCGGAAAGACGGTGATTCAGCATCAGCTGGCAAAATGGGCTGAGGCGGATATCGTGGTCTACATCGGCTGCGGCGAGCGTGGAAACGAGATGACGGATGTACTGAACGAGTTTCCGGAGCTGAAGGATCCGAAGACAGGACGTTCTCTGATGGAGCGTACTGTGCTGATTGCCAATACTTCAGATATGCCTGTGGCGGCCCGTGAGGCTTCTATCTATACAGGTATTACCATTGCGGAGTATTTCCGTGATATGGGATATTCGGTAGCTCTGATGGCAGACTCCACGTCCCGGTGGGCCGAGGCTCTCCGTGAGATGTCCGGACGTCTGGAGGAAATGCCCGGTGAGGAAGGATACCCGGCTTACCTGGGTTCCCGTCTGGCTCAGTTCTATGAGCGGGCCGGCCGTGTGGTTTCCCTGGGAAAGGATGGGCGCATGGGAGCCCTGTCCGTGATCGGAGCCGTGTCTCCGCCCGGAGGCGATATTTCAGAACCGGTGTCCCAGGCCACCTTACGTATTGTGAAGGTATACTGGGGACTGGATTCCTCTCTGGCTTACAAGCGCCATTTCCCGGCCATCAACTGGCTGACCAGCTATTCCCTGTATGTGGACAACATGGGAGACTGGTTCGATGAGCATGTGGCTCCTGACTGGATGGAGCTCCGCCAGAAACTCATGTCGCTGCTCCAGGAGGAGGCCCAGCTGGAGGAAATCGTAAAGATGGTAGGTATGGACGCCCTGTCCGCTCCGGACCGTCTGAAGATGGAAGCGGCCCGCTCTATCCGTGAGGATTTCCTGCATCAGAATTCCTTCCACGAGATTGACACCTATACACCGCTGGAGAAGCAGTACCTGATGATGAAGCTGGTGATCGCGTTCTTCGAGCAGTGTACGGAGGCGCTGAAAAAGGGCTCTTCTGTGAACGATCTGCTGAAAATGGCAGTCCGGGAGCGGATCGGCCGTTACAAATATACGACCAATGAGAATATTCACAAAGAATATGACGCGGTGATGGCAGAGCTGGCTACCGAGATCGCGGAGACTGTCGGGAAGGAGGACTTCTAAATGCCAAAGGAATACAGAACGATCCAGGAAGTTGCCGGCCCGCTGATGCTGGTTCAGGGTGTGGACCATGTGACTTATGACGAAATCGGAGAGATCGAGCTGGCGAACGGAGAGATCCGCCGCTGCAAGGTGCTGGAGGTGGACGGAACCAACGCTCTGGTGCAGCTCTACGAAAACGCGGCAGGCATCAACCTGTCAAACAGCAAGGTGCGTTTCCTTGGAAGGACCATGGAGCTGGGCGTGTCTTCCGATATGCTGGGCCGTGTCTTTGACGGTCTGGGCCGTCCCATCGACAAGGGACCCGAGATTCTGCCGGAGGAGCGCCGGGACATCAACGGCCTGCCCATGAACCCGGTAGCCAGAGATTACCCCAACGAGTTTATCCAGACCGGTATCTCAGCCATCGACGGACTGAATACGCTGGTAAGAGGCCAGAAGCTTCCGATTTTCTCGGCTTCCGGTCTGCCCCATGCCCAGCTGGGCGCTCAGATCGCCCGCCAGGCTAAAGTGCGTGGAACCACGGAGCCCTTTGCCGTTGTTTTCGCGGCCATGGGTATTACCTTTGAGGAAGCAAACTTTTTTACCCAGAGCTTCAAGGAGACGGGCGCCATTGACCGTACCATCCTTTTCATCAATCTGGCAAACGACCCGGCGGTAGAGCGTATCGCTACTCCGCGTATGGCGCTGACTGCCGCGGAGTATCTGGCTTTTGAGCAGGATATGCATGTGCTGGTTATCCTGACGGATATTACCAACTACGCGGATTCCCTCCGCGAGGTATCCGCGGCCCGCAAGGAAGTGCCGGGACGCCGGGTCTATCCGGGCTACCTGTATACGGACCTGGCCACCATGTACGAGCGGGCCGGCCGGCAGAAGGGCAGGAAGGGAAGCATTACGCTGATCCCGATTCTGACCATGCCCGAGGATGACAAGACCCATCCGATTCCCGACCTGACAGGCTACATTACCGAGGGCCAGATTATTCTGAGCCGTGACCTGTACCGGAAGGGCGTACAGCCGCCCATCGACGTGCTGCCCTCCCTGTCCCGTCTGAAGGATAAGGGTATCGGCGAAGGCAAGACCAGAGCCGACCATTCCAATACCATGAACCAGCTTTTCGCGGCCTATGCCCGGGGCAAGGAAGCCAAGGAGCTGATGGTGATTCTGGGCGAGGCGGCCCTGTCAGACATTGACCTGATTTACGCCAAATTTGCGGACGCCTTTGAGGAGCAGTATGTGAACCAGGGCTACCAGACAGACCGCAGCATCGAGGAGACGCTGGATATCGGCTGGAAGCTGTTGTCGATTCTGCCCAGGAGCGAGCTGAAGAGAATTGATGACAAATATCTGGATATGT
>CALWAZ010000058.1 GCA_944375725.1 uncultured Merdimonas sp.
ACTGCCAAGTAAACCGGCCTGTGCGGTGCTCGTCCAAAAAGCCTCCGCAAATGTGCTCGAAGGGATTCGAACCCCCGACCCACGGCTTAGAAGGCCGTTGCTCTATCCAACTGAGCTACGAACACATACCTTTTCTCTCACCGACTCAGAATCCATATCGATGAAAGGCAGCGGGTGATGGGAATCGAACCCACGTGTCCAGCTTGGAAGGCTGGTGTTCTACCATTGAACTACACCCGCATATTACACGGTCCTTCAGATACCAGCTGAAAAGCTGCATCGGGGTGACAGGATTCGAACCTGCGGCCTCCTGGTCCCAAACCAGGCGCTCTAGCCAAGCTGAGCCACACCCCGAAGCCGTCCACCTCTGTATCCTTTCGTGACGCACCACATATTCTACTATAAGGCTCCTCAAATGTCAATCACTTTTTTTAATTTTTTTCTGCCGGCGGAAAAATTTCTGTTCCGCCGGCCTGAATGGCTAAGTTGCTCCATTACTGCAGATAGTGGATCGTAAAGTGAGCCTCTCCCTCTTTGTCGATCTCCATCATCATATAGCTCGGCTTCCGCCCCTCCTGCCGCGGATAGGACAGACTGCCCGGATTCAGAATGGTAATATCCTTGTCCTGTTCCAGATAGGGCCTGTGGGTGTGGCCAAACATCACCAGATTAAAGCCTCTCGCCCTGGCATCCTCCTTAAGCAGCTCTGTTCCCATGGAAATATAATAATAATGGCCATGTGTGACCAGTACATGGTACTTTCCGATACAGAATTCATCCTCCTTCGGAAGCTCTGAGAAAAAATCATTATTACCCGCCACAATATGTACAGGACATTCCGCGATTCCCCGGATATAGTCTTCGCTTCCCTCAGAGTCTCCGCAGTGAATCAGCATGTCAATCGGGGCGATCTGCTCCAGCAGCTCCCTTAAGCCCGCGTCTCTTCCATGTGTATCACTGACAATCAGTATTCTCATGTACATACCTCCTTCAAAGCGCCAGCGCGTCCCGCAGCTTTTCCTTCATCTCACGAAGCGCTTTTCCTCTGTGGCTGATCACATTCTTCTGTTCCATAGACAGCTCTGCCGTAGAACAGCCGTATTCCGGAAGGAAGAAAATCGGATCATAGCCAAAGCCTCCCTCTCCCCGTTCTTCTGTCCCTATGATTCCTTCAATGGTTCCTCTGGAGGTCAGAACACGGCCTCCGGGCAGCACTGCCGCAATCACACAGACAAACCGGGCCGTCCTCTGTTCCGCAGGCACTCCTTCCAGCCTGTCAATCAGATTTTGGTTCTTAATCCGGTAGGAAGTATCCTCTCCCAGATAGCGCGCGGAGTAAACCCCCGGCTCCCCTCCCAGATAATCAATTTCCAGGCCGGAATCATCCGCCAGCACAATGGCATCCGTATGCTCCGCGGCCGCCCTTGCTTTGATCAGGGCATTTTCCTCAAAAGTCTTTCCATTCTCCTCCGCGTCCATCTGAATGCCCGCTTCCTTCAGCGAATAAATGTCCACATCCAAATCCTTCAGGATTTCCCTGATCTCCCTCATTTTTCCTTCATTTCCGGTAGCAAATACCAGTTTTTTCTTCATTTTACTCCCTCCCGATCCGCATATACCTTCAAGCAGAGATTACTGCTCTGGCCAGTCTCCGTGCGTTCCCAGAACATTCCCCCGTCTGCGCTGATGTAGCCTTCCCCGTCATCCAGCGTGATCTTATCCGCCAGCTCTCCAGAAGCATATTCCACAGCAATCGGATACTGGCTTTCCGGCGTATTGATCTGAACCAGCACCGCAAACCTGCTGCCTGCCTTCACAGGCACCGGCGTGTCAAATTCTACCGTATAGTATCCCGCGTACTGAAGATATCCGGCCTGTGTAAACCGGACACCGCTCAGATCCTCCACATCCTGAAAATCCGGGATCACCGCCAGGCGGTATTCCGTATCTTCTCCTGTGGCATAAAAGCCTGCTGCCCGGAGCTCCTGGTCCTCATCCGCCTCATAGACATTGGCAAAATACGCCTGACCGGTATTATAGCCCAGCTGGCCGCACCAGCCCAGAAGATCCGCCTGATGAAGAATGTCGTAGTTGCTGCTGTCCTCTGTCTTCGTGTAAGCCACATTGTACTGGCCGATATTCGTATCATAATAGGAGACATAAAACACGCCTCCGTCTCCGAATTCCGTGCCCCAGCTGTTCTGACAGATGAAAGCCCCGTCCCCCTCAGGCTGCTCATTGAAATTTCCGGCGGGATAATTGTCATCCCAGCCGATAATCACCACGTCATGGTTGGACTCTTCGCCGCCGGTATAGCAGTAGCTGGCATTGCTTCTGTTATAATATCTGGAGTTCTGGGACGGGTCTGTAAAATCCATATACAGAGAGCTTTCCACGCCGCCATGCAGATAGACGGTCTGTTTGACAGCCTCAAAATCTCCGGCGCCCGGCATGCGCACCTCCTGCACATGGCAGGCCGGCTGAAGCCCGTCCGGCGAATAATTGTCCCCATAGGGATCCTCTTCCTCCAGAACCGGACCTTCCCAGGCAGTCAGATAAGACACTGACAGGATATAGGAACCTCCCTCCTCCGTATCCATCTGGTAATGATTATGAAAATTCAAATGATCCCTGGAAAAATCGCAGGGTCTGTCCGGCATCAGCGAAGTCTCCAGCGCGGTCAGCGCCGCAAAGGCCCAGCAGGTACCGTACTGCCCCTGATCTCTTACAGGTACGCTGCGCCCTTCCTCTCTGTAATCATACCGCGCCGGCAGATCTGCTTCCTCTTTGACCGGCACAATAATACATTCCTCCGCCGCCTGTTCTATTCTGCCGCAGAGAGCCGAGCCGCTCAGGTATCCCACAGCCGGTCTGCTCTCTTCTCCCGCTCTCCAGCCAAAATTCAGAGCCGCGGCCGCGCTGAATACAGCCAGCGCTGTGATAAACAGCCCTTTCAATAATTTTTTCATGCTTCCTGCTTCTGTCTCCTGGGCGGTTTGGGCCCTAAAAACTGATAAAAATATGTCTTCAGCATTCCATTGTAGATCTTCCGGTTTTTATCGGCCTTCCGCCCGATATAACGTTCCGCGTCCTCATAGCCGGTGATCAGATACATGGACCAGCTGTCCAGTCTGGAAAAGGCCTCTCCGATCTGCCTGTACAGCTCCGGCAGAGCTTCCTTTTCCTCCAGTCTTTCTCCATAAGGAGGATTTGTCACAAGGAAACCGTATTTTTTCGGATGGCGCAGCTCGCTGACCGGCCTGGCCTGAAAATGAATCATATGCTCCACTCCCGCGTCCCTGGCATTCTCTCTGGCAGCCTTCACCATAGCCGGATCAATGTCATATCCCTGAATATCTGTCCGGACACTCTCATCCAGCAGATCATTGGCCTCGGTCACAGCCTCATACCAAAGCTTCCGGTCCACAAGGTTCTTCCACTCCTCCGCCGCGAAGCTCCGGTTCACCCCCGGCGCCATATGCGCGGCCATCATGGCCGCTTCGATGGGAAACGTACCGCAGCCGCAGAAGGGATCCACAAGAATTCTGTCTTCCTTCCAGGGCGTCAGCATCAAAAGAGCCGCGGCCAGCGTCTCCGTAATGGGAGCCTTGCTGGCCAGCTTCCGGTATCCCCGTTTGTGAAGGGAATCCCCTGAAGTATCTATCCCCACTACCGCCTCATCCTTCAGAAACGTAATGCGCACCGGGTAAGCCGCTCCATTCTCTGGAAACCAGCTGACTCCATAATGTGATTTCAGCCGTTCCACCATAGCCTTTTTTACAATGGACTGGATATCCGAAGGGCTGAACAGCCTGCTCTTTACAGAAGTCGCCTTTGTAACCCAGAATTTTCCATCCATTGGAATATAATACTCCCATGGAAGGGCCTTTATCTTTTCAAAAAGCTCATCAAAGCTCTCCGCCCTGAACCTGCCCACCTGCAGCAGAACCCGCTCTGCGGTGCGCAGAAAAATATTCACCCGGCACAATGTCCCCATATCACCCCGGAAGGTGACTCTGCCATCCTCTACCAGGCTGATCTCGCAGCCCAGATCCTGCAGTTCTCTTTTCAGCACAGACTCCAGCCCGAAATGGCAGGGCGCCAGGAATGTAACTGTCTTGGTCATTCGATTTTCTCCATAAATAAACAGAAGGCCGGGCTTTTGTATCACCCGGCCCCACTTTTTTTCTTATTTTATCTTAATATGGCGGGGCCGCCCCTGTCAATCCTTATCTTTTATCCAGATAACTTTCCAGGTTTCTTCCTTTATAGGCCTGAATCCCGCCAATCATGGTTTTCACCCTGTATCCTTGTTCCGCCAGCTGCCTCGCAGCCATAAGGCTTGTTCCTCCCCGCTCACAGTAAAGCACCAGTATCTGGCTTTTCAGGAAACGCGCTCTTTCCTCCAGCTGGTCATAGGGAATGCAGATGGCTCCCTTCAGATGGAGCCTTCTGAAATCCCGCGGTTCCCTTATGTCGATGACACTGTATCCGTCCCGGAACAGAAAAGCGTCTATCTCCCGCGGAGAAATTGTCTCAAACTCCATAGTTTCACCCGATTTCTGTTTTCATGCCTGCCTCTGCCTGCGCTCATTCCGGCAAAGACAGGTATAGAATATGATATGTACTTTCCTTCCGAATGTGACGGACCGCTTTGTCCTCTTCTGCCTTTTCACTTCATTTTCCCATGTTTATGAAACAACCCTCTCGCCGCCCTGGTTTTCAGGAGGCAAAAAGAGGACGGCGCGCCGCGCCGTCCTCTGTCTTTTTCTGCTCTCGTTTAGTAGCCGCAGTCCTCAGACTCATTCTTCGCGTTCTTGGAAGAATTCTTTGCGTTGGAAGAATTCTTGGCATTGGAAGAATTTCTGGAATTGGAGCTCTTGCTGGAGCCGCTGTAGTTTTTGCTCTCACTGTTGGTATTGTTTGCATTGTTTGCCATAATAACTGCCTCCTGTTATTAAAGATGTGTAACTGAGTACAGTCATAGTATGACGCATTTTCTGTAAAATATTTTTCCATTTTTTGAAAAAGCAAGGCATTCCGCTTTTACCGGCGTCTTCCGAAAATAATCTGAAGCAGCCAGAAAATCAGAATCACCGGCACCACAATCGGAAGCACCCAGGCCAGGATTCCTCCCACAATCAGGAAAACCAGCGCCACCACCAGTAGAATCACCACAGCAATCAGGAGCCTGCCATACCAGCTGTTGAAATTGAAACGCTTATATTTAAGATCCATGCCGCCGTCCTGGTTGAACTCGGCGTGAAAGCCCCTGGTTCTCTCCGGCTCTTCCTGGGTGTCATACATTTGTTCCTGATACCCGGTCTGCTGTCTCCGGGTATCTATAATAGTTCTGGCAATCAGCCTCGGATCTCCCAGGCTGTCCAGAACCTCCTGCTCGCTTTTTCCGGAAGCGATCTCCTGGGAGATATAGGAATCGTAATATCTTACGTTATCCTCCACCACCGGGGCAGGTACATTGCCTGTCAGCGCCGCCCGGAGCGTGCTCACAAATTCATTTCTGTCCATTCTCTTTCCCTTCAAACGCAGCCCGGCTTCCGCCGGCACAGCACAGTCTCTCAGATATTGCCTATATCATATCCCATAGGCTTTTGTTTTGTCAACAGAAAGGCCTTTCCCCGGATACAGGACAGACTTTCAGCCCGGCGCGTTATCCCAGACAGCCCGGGGAGGATATCCGCCCCGGGCTGTCATCAGATGCTGCCTTTCATATGTCACGTTAATGTAAATGTTCCCAGCATTTCCTCAAACTTTGCCTCAATCTGCTGTGGCATATTCACATAGCCGGTAATTTCCACCAGAAGAGAACCGTCTCCCTTCGGAACCGCGTAGAAGACATGCGCCTGGGTCACACCGTCCACATCCTCCTCATAATAAACGCATTTGGTATCCAGACCATCCGCGCCGAAATACGTATCCTGCGCTGCCACACCATCCTGGCCTGACTGCAGGGCCAGACCGTCCGCCAGCGTCTGTGCGTCCATATCCGGATAGGACTGAACCGCGATGTACGCCGGACCATCCAGGGCTTCTGAGGTATGATAGGTATAGATGTCTGAATCCTCTCCCGTGTCGTCCAGGGTAAATACGGTGGGATCAAAGGTCATAGAATAGCCAAGGCGGCTTTTTTCCACAACAGGGCCTGCGTCCTCCGATGGATATTCGTATTCCTGCTCTCCTTCCGCAGTGTCTTCCTGTCCGGCAGCGGCGTCTTCCGAGGCAGTATCGGAACTGTTTTCATTCGCCTCCGCCGAATGGTCTGTCTCCACATTGGTTTCTGCCGCAGCAGAGGAATCCGGGGAAATTTCCGCGTCTTTTGCGCAGGCTGCCAAAAACAGCGCGCCTATGCAGGCTAAAAATATTTTATTTCTTTTCATGCTTTACCGCCTCCATCAGTCTTTTCAGATTTTATTCAAAGAATCCTTTCTCTGTTGCCAGAATTATAACAGCTTTATCTGCAAATTCCATTGATATAATACACAAAAATAATTTATTATCCATATAAGAAACAGGCAGTTTTCTCTCTTTTTATTAAAAATACTGTTTTTTCATATCTCAATGGAGCGGACTCAGCAAAGAGCTGCTGCCCTAAGTGTCTTATTTGGAAATGGCGCAGCAGCCTGCCTAAGCTTCCTGCCTAAGTCTTAATCCGAAAAAAAGAAACCCTGAAAAATCAAGGTTTCTTTCGAAAATAACGTGGGCAAGAGGATTCGAACCCCCGACCTTTTGGTCCGTAGCCAAACGCTCTATCCAGCTGAGCTATGCCCACATAACATATTTACCTTCAGTCTGAAACATGCTGTTTTTTGACTGCCTGATTATATTACCACATTCTTTTACAGAAATCAAGAACTTTTTTTCAATTCTCCAAAATTATCTGCTTCCTGTCCTTTTCTTTGCCTTTTCTCCACTTCCCCACAGCTTTCTTTTTCTTTCCGCAGGGCCTTCGCCGAAAACTCCGGGCCGCGGGCTCCCGCCCGCGGCCCGGCTTCCCGGATTCTGCCCTGTCCTCAGGATAAAGGCCCTGTCCTCTGAATCGTAAGCCCTATGCCCGAATACAAAAACGTGCCCCCGCTTCCTGCCACCTGCAGGACCGCCGGAACAGATGTAACCTGAATAAGCTGCGAAAATGAAAGGTTCTCCATCTCTGCTGCGGACCTGAAAGTGTATTGTGTTCCCGCGCCCGGTACGGATTCTCCCTGCTGCCGCAGATAGACAGAAAGCCCCATGGGAAATGTGGAACTGCCCAGCGGAGAAAATGTGCCATAAAAGGAAACATAATAATTTCCAGTCTGATTCAAGGTAAAAACCGCGGTATTTTCCGTATGGGCAACCGCTGTCCCCGCAGACACTCCGTTCCGGTCAAATATCAGCCCCTGATCTGCCGTCCCCGCCTGGGCAGACACGGAGTACGCTGACAGGGCTTCCTGAGACACACTTCCCGCCGGGCCTCTGGGCCCTGGAGGGCCTGGCGGGCCTGCTTCTCCTCTCGGACCCGGAGGGCCTGGCGGACCTGCTTCACCTCTGGGCCCTGGAGGGCCCGGCGGGCCTGCTTCTCCTCTTGGACCTGGAGGGCCCGGCGGCCCCGGAGGGCAGAGCGGCTGTCCCGGACAAGACTGCCCACAGGTACAGCCGCAGGCATTTTCCTGTCCGCAGGACTCTTTTTTCCTGCCTTTCCCGCAGTTGTTTTGAAACCAAAACATTGCAAAATCCTCATTTATGCTCTCTTCTTATTATATATATGCGGCTGGATTTCCAATGTCCCGAATTTTCCCTCCCCTGCGGTGTATCTAATCGAAACGCCTGCCCGCGCGGCGCTCTGTCCTCTCAGGAAAAGTCCTGCGGGCATTTTCTGGCAATAAAAAAGAGAATTCCTCACAACTGTAGAAATTCTCAATGCCTGCCGGCAACCGGAATCGAACCGGTACGGGAGGTTAGTCCCGCAGGATTTTAAGTCCTGTGCGTCTGCCAGTTCCGCCATGCCGGCACAGCGCTTCCGCGCCTAACGACCCGAATGGGACTCGAACCCACGACCTCCGCCGTGACAGGGCGGCGCTCTAACCAACTGAGCCATCGGGCCAGAAATGATTTAATTGAAAAAGTGGACCCACGGGGACTCGAACCCAGGACCGACCGGTTATGAGCCGGTTGCTCTAACCAACTGAGCTATGGGTCCAGAATGACTCCTACGGGAATCGAACCCGTGTTACCGCCGTGAAAGGG
>CALWAZ010000059.1 GCA_944375725.1 uncultured Merdimonas sp.
TGAATCCCAGGAAGGTCTCAAACGGGATGTCAAAGCCTTCCTTTTTCAGCGGCGTCCCGCAGACCGGGCAGGCCTTGTCCGGCATGTCACAGCCGGCTGCTCCCGCATATTTCCGCACTTCCTCCGATTCAAAGTCGCTGTAATGGCAGGAAGGACAGTAATAATGGGGCGGCAGGGGATTTACCTCCGTGATGCCGGCCATGGTGGCCACAAAGGAGGAGCCTACGGAGCCACGGGAACCTACCAGATAGCCGTCCGCGTTTGACTTCCACACCAGTTTCTGGGCAATGATATACATGACCGCGAATCCGTTGGAAATGATGGAATGCAGCTCCTTTTCCAGACGCTCCGTAACCACCTCCGGCAGATTTTCGCCATAGATGGAATGGGCCTTTTCATAGCAGATATCCCTCAGAGTCTGATCGGAATTCTCAATGACGGGCGGACACTTATCCGGACGCACCGGAGAGATCCGTTCTATCATATCCGCGATCTTATTGGTATTGCCGACCACTACCTCCCAGGCCTTATCGCTTCCCAGATATTCAAATTCCGCCAGCATCTCCTCTGTCGTCCGCAGATAGAGAGGCGCCTGCTCATCCGCGTCCTTGAAGCCCTTTCCGGCCATGATGATACGCCGGTAGACCTCATCCTCCGGATTCAGAAAATGCACGTCGCAGGTGGCTACCACCGGCTTATGGAACTGCTCTCCCAGAGAGACGATCTTTTTGTTCAGCCGGATCAGGTCCTCCTTCGACTCAAAGGTGGGCCGGTCTCCCCGCAGCATAAACTCATTATTGCCCAGAGGCTGGATTTCCAGATAATCATAAAAGCTGACCAGCCTTGCGATTTCCTCCTCCGGCGCGGAGCGCACCAGAGCCTGGTACAGCTCGCCAGCCTCACAGGCGGAGCCGATAATCAGTCCCTCCCTGTATTTTTGGAGCACGCTCTTGGGAATTCTGGGGACTCTTGCGTAATATTCCAGATGGGACCAGGAAACCATCCGGTACAGGTTTACCCGGCCAATCTCATTTTTCGCCAGAATGATCACATGATGGCTGGGGAGCTTTTTAATGGCTTCCTGATCCAGGGTGCTCATCTGATTGACGCCGTCCAGATCGAAGATATCCCGTTCTTTCAGCATCTTTACAAATTTCACGAAAATCTCCGCTGTGCAGCCTGCGTCATCCACAGCCCTGTGGTGGTTTTCCAGAGAGACGTTCAGGGCCTTCGCCACCGTGTCCAGTTTGTAACGGGGAAGCTTCGGCAGCAGCACCCGGGCCAGAGCCACCGTATCCACCACCGTAAAAGCGCAGGGCAGCCCCTGGCGCCCGCTGTTCTTTCGGATAAAACTCATATCAAAGCCTGCGTTGTGGGCCACCATGACCGCGCCTTCACAGAACTTCAGAAACCGGGGCAGGATCTCCTCAATACCCGGCTCTCCCATCACCATTTCATCGCTGATTCCGGTAAGCTTCTCAATCTCAAAGGGGATCGGTGTCCGGGGATTTACAAAAGCGCTGAATTTATCAGTAATCTCCCCATTTTCCACACGGACTGCTCCGATCTCAATGATATGATCATTTTCCGCGCTGAAGCCTGTAGTCTCGATATCAAAGACCACGTAAGGCGCGTCCAGGCTCTGGCCTTCCGCGTCCTCCACGATGTCCTTCATGTCGTCTACCAGATAGCCTTCCATACCATAGATAACCTTAAAGGAATCTCCCTTGTCCAGACTGTGGCTGGCATCCGGAAACGCCTGAACCACGCCATGGTCTGTGACGGCGATAGCCTTATGTCCCCAGGCCTTGGCCCGCTTGATGATGTCCTTCACATCGGAGACACCGTCCATATCGCTCATCTTGGTATGGCAGTGAAGCTCTACTCTCTTGATCTCACTGTTGTCCATCCGGGGCTTCCGGAAATCCGAGGACTTCTTAATACCCGTCACAGAGCCTATATTCAGCTCATTGTCGAACCGGTCCTGGGCAGTCAGCCCGCGGATGCGCACAAAGCTTCCCTTGGTAATCTTTTCCCGAAGAGCCGGAAGCTCTTCATTTTTGCTGAAAAGCTTTACCCGGATGGTATCGGTATAATCCGTCACCGTCATGGTGATAATGGTCTTTTCTCCCCGGATTTCCCGTTCATCCCAGCCCGTGATCTGGCCATGGATGACCACCTCGCCCATTTCGCCTACGATCTGGACCAGATCTGTAATCTCCGAATCGTCAAAATCCCGGCCATAAAGCACATCAGGATTCGTGCTCTTTCCGTTTCGGAAACGGGAGCCCGCGCTCTTCAGATGCCTTCCATAGGCATACTCGCTCTGTCCGAAGCCGCCGTAATGCTTCTTTTCTCCCGTCTTCTTTCCGGCATCGCCTTTATGGGCTCCGGTATCCTTCTTTGCGCCGCCTGCTGCCGCATGAGAAACGCCGCTTCCGCCAGAACCGTCCGCTCCTTCCGCTTTCTCTTCCCCGGAAGCCTCACCGGACAGCTCTGCTCCCTTCTGAAACTGAATCATGGTCTCAATCATACGGGCAGCCTGCCGGTCAATATCCACCCGGCCGGTCCGCTTCCTCTGCTCTTCATCCTTCTCCACAAATTCCGTCTGAATCCGCAGATCCAGGCCGCAGCGTTCCGTAAAGATCTTATAGAGCACCCGGATCAGCTCATCCGCCGCATCCTCCCCCAGGGTGGTTTTCTGGAGCTCCAGCTTCATCAGGTTCTCCTCCGGAAAGGAAATCTTCGCTCCCCGGAACAGGTTGTATTCCAGAATGCTGTAATGCTTCAGCTCATACAGAATACTGTCCCTGTAAAGCTCCAGAAGTTTTTCCGGCGTGTACTGGCCGGAAAGCTCATAACGCTCCAGAATCTTTACCTCCACCTCTGCCCTGCCGAAAAGCTGCCGTTTCAGAGCGCGCTCAAGCTGAAAAAGCTGCTCCTTATGGATCAGCTTTCCGCTTACAAGATATACCCGTATGAAATTTCTCGCCCGGTTGGAGGTCACTTTCTCCACCCGCACCTGGCCCAGCAGATCCAGCAGATTCTGCTCCAGATTCAGCGGAGGGAAGACCTCCTCGAACATCTTTGTCATATGTATCTACTCCTCGTTCCAGTGCAGAAGCTCATAGCGCAGCGCGTCCAGAAGTTCATCCTCCGGAAGCTTTTTGATAATCTCACCCTTTTTAATCAGAAGCCCGGTACCCACGCCTCCGGCGATTCCGATATCGGCCTCCTTTGCCTCTCCCGGCCCGTTTACCACGCAGCCCATCACTGCTACCTTGATATCCAGAGGAATATCCTCTACCATACGCTCTACCCGGTTTGCCAGGCCAATCAGATCGATCTGGGTCCGTCCGCAGGTAGGACAGGACACAACCTCCACGCCGCCTTTCCGGAGGCCCAGAGTCTTCAGAATCAGCTTGGCGGAGCGCACCTCCTCCAGAGGATCTCCGGTCAGAGACACCCGGATCGTATCACCGATTCCCTGATAAAGAATGATTCCCAGCCCCACCGCGGATTTGATATTTCCGGAAAGAAGGGTTCCCGATTCCGTGATTCCCACATGGAGCGGATAATCGGTCTTGTCCGCAATCAGCTCGTGAGCCTTGGCGCACATGAGCACATCTGAGGATTTAATACTGATAACCAGCTGATCATACCCCATCTCTTCAATCAGACGCACCTTGTCCAGAGCGCTTTCCACAATGCCCTCTGCCGTCACGCCATGGTATTTCTCCAGGATCTCCTTCTCCAGGGAGCCGCTGTTTACTCCCACACGGATGGGAATATGGCGTTCCTTCGCCACATCCACCACTGCCTGAACCCGGTCACGGCTTCCGATATTTCCGGGATTGATCCGAATCTTGTCGGCTCCGTTTTCCATGGCCGCGATAGCAAGCCTGTAATCAAAATGGATATCCGCCACCAGAGGAATCCGTATCTGCTTTTTGATCTCCTTGAGCGCCTCCGCCGCCTCCATGGTAGGCACCGCGCAGCGGATAATATCGCAGCCGGCTGCCGTCAGAGCCTGAATCTGCTCCACGGTAGCCTTTACATCCTCTGTCTTTGTATTTGTCATGGACTGAATCAGCACCGGATTTCCGCCGCCAATCACCCTGTCTCCGATCCGAATGACCTTTGTATGCTCTCTCATTCCAGTCTTGCCTCCCTCAGCTCCCGCTCTCTCTTAAAGCGGCTCTTTTTTTCCACATTCAGTACCATGCCGATCTCGATCAGCAGGAAGACCGTCGCCGTTCCTCCCGAACTGAAAAAGGGCAGGGTCACGCCCGTGGTGGGCATCAGGCTTGTCACGACCATCAGATTCAGCAGAACCTGCAGGGCCACATGGGCAAACACCCCGATGGCCAGAAGCCTTCCAAACAAATCCTCCGCCTGCTGGGCCACACTGTAAAGCCGGTACAGCAGATAGATAAACATCAGAATCACAATGCCTGCGCCGAAGACTCCCAGCTCCTCACAGACCACCGCGAAAATCATATCATTGTAGGGCTCCGGGATGCCTCCCAGCTTCTGGATGCTGTTTCCCAGCCCCTTTCCGAACAGTCCGCCGGAGCCTATGGCATACAAAGCCTGCAGGGGCTGATAGGACTTGTCCGCGTACTCCTCCGCGTAAGGATCCAGCCATGCCTGAATTCTTCCGATACGGAAGGCCGAATCTGAATCCGCCATATTCATGGAATAATAGATGATTCCTGCCGCCGCCAGCGCTCCAGCCACTGCCAGTATCACGAAGGGATAATATTTCGGGTACACCATAAACGCCATCAGGAAGCTGATGCCCAGCACAATCAGCGCGGTACTCATATTGTCGCTGATCTTCAGAATCATGGCGGAAATCACCACGGTCGGGATCATCACCTTGATAAAGGTACGCAGATTGTTCAGCGCCGACGCGTACTTACAGATAAAGGCTGCCGAAAAGATAATCATGGCCACCTTCACCGGCTCCGCCACCTGAAACTGACCCAGACCCGGCACCCGGATCCAGCGGGTCGCTCCTTTTACATTGACTCCCAGTCCCGGCACCAGCAGAAGCAGAATCAGCACCGCGGACCCGACCAGTCCCAGCACCGCGAAATATCTCCATTTTTTGTAATCAATATTTGCCACTATCATCATCAGAACCAGCCCCACCACGCTGTATTTCAGCTGGCTCTTCAGAAAATATGCCGAATCATAATTGAAGGACTGTCTCATGCTGGCTGTATAATAGCTTGCGCTGTACAGCATAATCAGCCCGAAGACAATCAGGAAAATGACCGACACGATGAGATTTGTATCATAACTGAGCAGATAGGAGAGCACTCTCCTTTTCTTTCCTCTGTTTGCCATCCTTTCCTCCGAAACTCTGTCAAATCCGTTTGCTTACTCCACCGGCCCTCCAGAAAACCGGGACGGCCGTCTTGTCTCTTCCCCCGCTCCAGAATCATTATACCATATCCTCCGGATATGGCCCCTCCGGGGGATGCCATCCGGCGCGGTATAATACCTAACGGTATTATACCATAAGATCAGAGAATATGTATAAGAATTAAGACTGCGCCTCGACCTTTTTCTGTCACAGACGCAGTCTTCTCTTTCGGAATCTGCCTGCCGTGCCCGTTACGGCGGCAGGAACTGTCTTCTTTTATTCTGCCTTACTCTACCACATGGATCCAGCCTTCGGGAGCTTCAATGCGTCCCATCTGGATGCCTGTCAGGGTATCATACAGCTTCTGGGTAACCGGTCCCATCTTCTCCATACCGCTGGGCATGCAGATCTCTTTGCCGTGATCCACAATCTTGCCTACCGGAGAAATGACAGCCGCGGTTCCGCACAGACCGCACTCCGCGAAATCCTTCACCTCATCGAAGAAGACCTCACGCTCTTCCACTTCCAGTCCCAGATATTCCTTGGCCACATAAACCAGAGAACGGCGGGTAATGGAGGGAAGGATGCTTCCGGACTTGGGAGTCACTACCTTATTGTCCTTTGTCACAAACAGGAAGTTCGCTCCGCCGGTCTCCTCCACCTTTGTTCTGGTAGCCGCGTCCAGATACATATTCTCATCAAAGCCATTGCGGTGCGCTTCCATAATGGCGTGCATGCTCATGGCATAGTTCAGGCCGGCCTTGATATGGCCTGTTCCATGGGGAGCCGCGCGGTCAAAATCAGATACGCAGATGGTAATCGGCTTTACGCCGCCCTTGAAGTAGGGTCCTACCGGAGTACAGAACATCCGGAACTGATACTCATCTGCCGGCTTCACACCGATGACAGGATTGGTACCGAACATATAGGGACGGATATACAGGGTCGCGCCTGTGCCGTAGGGCGGCACATAAGCGTCATTGGCCTTCACGACCTGTGTCACCGCGTCAATAAAGCGCTCTTTCGGGAATACCGGCATCTCCAGACGCTTTGCGGACTGCTCCAGGCGCTCTGCGTTCAGATCCGGACGGAAGGTCACAATACGGCCATCCTCTGTAGTATACGCTTTCAGACCCTCAAATACTGTCTGCGCATACTGAAGCACGCCGGCACATTCACTGATCACTACATTGGCATCCTCTGTCAGCACGCCATCGTCCCAGGCGCCGTCCTTGTAATTGGACACGTACCGCTTGTCCGTGGCGATATAGCCAAAGCTTAAGTTTGCCCAGTCAATATTCTTTTTCTCCATAACCATTCTCCTCCTGAACTGATACAATTTCTATACATTATAGATCACTTTTTTTCAATGCGCAATGAAAAATCCCTCAGGCTTTCTTCTTCCGCTCATAACGGCAGAAGGTAAATTCCAGGTCAAAATAGGTCTTCTCCTCACTCTGTCCTGTCAGCTCCCAGTCCGGATCTTCCTCCAGGTTCGGGAACCAGGTATCCGCGTCGTAGGCATGGTCCGTGCGCGTCACATGGGCCACATCACAGTAGGGAAGGAACTGCCGGTAAATAGTGTCGCCTCCTATAATATACACGTCCTCAGAGGGGTAATTTTTCAGCTCCTCCAGCACCTCCTCCACTGAATGGCAGACGACCGCGCCCTTGACTGTAAACTCCGGATTGCGGGTCAGGATGATATTGGTCCGGTTCTTCAGCGGAAGTCCTCCCGGAAACGTCGCCAGAGTTTTGCGGCCCAGAACCACTACCTTTCCCGTCGTCTCCGAGCGAAAAAATTTCATATCCTCCGGAATATTCACCAGCAGCTTTCCATGGTAGCCAATCGCCCAGTTTTTATCCACATTTACTATCAGATTCATCTCTTTTTTCCTCCTCTTTCAGACCGCAATGGGGATATTTTTGATCTGCGGCCCTGTCACATAATTCTCCACAATCAAATCCTCTGTGGTAAATTTATAAAAATCCGTTATCTCCGGATTCAGAGAAACCTTCGGCGCCGGATAGGAGGGCCGGGAAATCAGTTCCTTTATGATATCCACATGACGGTCATAGATATGGGCGTCCGCAATCACGTGCACCAGTTCTCCCGGCACCATGCCGCTGACCTGAGCCACCATCATCAGCAGAATCGCGTATTGGCATACATTCCAGTTGTTGGCTGCCAGCACATCCTGAGAGCGCTGGTTCAGAATCATATTCAGCACCAGCCTGTCCTCTCCCGGCCTCTTTGTCACATTGTAGGTGACCCCGTAGGCGCAGGGATACAGATGCATCTCGCTCAAATCCGCGAACACATAGGTATTTGTCATAATCCGGCGGCTGTAGGGATTCTGCTTCAAATCAAAGAGCACCCGGTCCATCTGATCCATGTCTCCCTCTTTGTAATGGCTCTTTACTCCGATCTGATAGCCGTAGGCCTTTCCGATAGAGCCTGTCTCATCTGCCCATTCATCCCAGATATGGCTGTTCAAGTCATGGATATTATTGGATTTCTTCTGATAGATCCACAGGATTTCATCCATACAGCTCTTGAGTCCGGTCCTCCGGAGCGTAAGCGCCGGAAATTCCTTGGAAAGATCGTACCGGTTCACCACTCCAAACCGCTTGATTGTATAGGCTGAGCTTCCGTCCTCCCATTTGGGACGCACCTTCTCTCCTTCTGTGCTGGTGCCGTTCTCAATAATATCCCGGCACATGGCGGTAAATATCTGATCTGCGTAACTCATTTTCCCTGCCTCCCCATCTCCATGCATTTTTTTTCATTATAGAAAATTCCCGGTGGTTTTACAAGCTGAAATCCCCCGGAAAAGGCCTCCAAAAATTTTTTTAATTTTTTTTTGGAAAAGTGTTGACAAATGTTCTCTTTTCATGTAATATACAACATGTCGCTGGTGAGCAACAGAAAATCACCAGAAACAACAAGATATGCGATAGTGGCGTAGTTGGTAACGCGCGACCTTGCCAAGGTCGAGACCGCGGGTTCGAGTCCCGTCTATCGCTCTCAGGAAGTCCTGAAGTTCAGGACTTCTTTTTTTTGCGTCCGCGCGTTTCTGCTCCCGGCGGCATGCCGGGCAGACAGGTCTTTCTGACAGATTTTCTGATAAAATCTCCCTCAGCTGCGCATACTATCTCCAAAAACAGGAAGGAGCATATTTATGTCAGTTGATTTTCAGAAAAGTGAAACCAGAGAAAACCTTATGAGGGCCTTCGCCGGAGAAAGCCAGGCCCGCAACCGCTACACCTTCGCGGCGCAGCAGGCACGTTCCCAGCAGCTTCCCGTCATTGAAATGATTTTCAATTACACCGCAAACCAGGAACGGGCCCACGCCAAAATTTTCTACGACCATCTGAAACAGCTCTCAGGCACCACCATCCATGTGGATGGAGGCTATCCCGTAGATATCTACACCAATATGGATGATCTGCTGAAGGCTGCCCAGCACAACGAATATGAGGAGCACGACCCCGTTTACAAGACCTTTGGGGACATTGCCCGGGAGGAGGGTTTCACAGCCGTGGCCGCCTCCTTCTACAGCATCGCGGCCATCGAGAAAACCCACGGAGACCGTTTCGGCGCCTTTGCGGAGCTTTTGAAGGAAGGACGCCTGTTTTCCTCTGAAAAGGATGATTCCTGGATCTGTCTGAACTGCGGCCACATCTATGCCGGCTGCGAGGTTCCATCCCGCTGCCCGGTCTGCAGGGAAGAGCAGGGATATTTTATCCGCCTCTCCAGCATCCCGCTCCGCTGATCTGCCGTTTCGGGACCGCAGCTTTGGGCGCCCGGGCAGATTCCGCTCTATTTTAAGCGGGCAGGCGGAACCTCTGCTTGAAAAATAAAAGGGAACCTCTTATAATGAAACTGCCGCTGACAGAAAACGAATGTTCCATCCGGCAGCACAAAGGAGGTTCCCTTTTTTATGA
This sequence comes from uncultured Merdimonas sp., assembly GCA_944375725.1. Classification (GTDB taxonomy): domain Bacteria; phylum Bacillota; class Clostridia; order Lachnospirales; family Lachnospiraceae; genus Laedolimicola. The sequence continues at coordinate 9,323 of CALWAZ010000059.1, forward strand.
TCATTGACTTTCATACCCACATATTTCCTGATAATATTGCCCACAGGGCTGTCTACAATCTGGAATTCACCGGCCGGGTCGTCGCCTACACGGACGGCACCCTGGAGGAGCTGCGTCTTTCCATGAAGGAGGCAGGCGTCACCCATTCCGTGGTGCTTCCCATCGTCACAAAGCCCTCTCAGTTCCGCCATATCAATGAGTTTGCTCATGCCATCACCCATGAAGAGCCGGACGAGGAAGGCCTTTCCATCATCTCTTTTGGAGGAATTCATCCCGCCTCCGCCAACTACAAGGAAGAACTGCATATCATTCAGCAGCTGGGGCTCAAAGGGATCAAGCTTCACCCCACCTACCAGAATACCTATATTGATGACATCGGCTATGAGCATATCATCGATTATGCCACACAGCTGGGACTTCTTGTCTCCATCCACTGCGGACGCGATCTGGGCTTTCCCAAGCAGGTCAACGCTACGCCTCAGAGACTCTCACGCATGATTCAGGATGTCTTCGCCGGAGGGCCCGCGGAGAACCTGATTCTGGCCCATCTGGGCGGCCACGACATGGAAAATGAGTCCGAGCATCTGCTGGTGGGCGGTGACTACTATATGGACCTGGCCTATATTCTGCGTCTTGCTCTGCCAAGCCAGATTCTGCGCATGTGCAGAAACCATGGCATTGACAAAATTCTCTTTGCCACAGACTCCCCCTGGAGCGGCCAGAAGGAAGATGTGGAATACATCCGCAAAATCGGTTTTACCGAGGAAGAGCTGGAAAAAATCATGTACAAAAACGGAGCCCGACTTCTGGGGCTGGACCAGAAGCCGGAACATAAGGCTTAGAGCTTTGCAGGGAGTGTCGCAAAATCATCCATAACAGATGATTGAGCGGCACTTCCGCTTGTTATAGACAAAAATCCGGCATCCTCTCTATTTTCAGAGTAGAACGTCGGATTTTTGCCGTACTTTAATAAAACCTCTCGGCTTTCTGATCTTTCTATGCACTTTTTATTTCAAACAGATGGCTTCCGGTCCGCCCATTTTGGATCTTGGCATGTAGTTTATTCAAATTATATCCCAGGCACAACAAAAGGATCTCCAATTTTACTCTTGTTTTCCCTCTCAGCAGAAATCTTTGGAACTCATAATCATTTTTCAACACCCCAAAGGCTCCTTCTACTTGGATCAAGCGGTTCATCCGGTACTGGATCCCTTTTTCGCTCAGGATGTTTTCATAGGATTCCTGACGCTTTTTCAGAAAGTTCTTCGAAAGGTACAGCTTCTTGTTCCCTTTTGCTTTCGTGCAGTTTTCTTTATACCGGCAGCCCCTGCAGTCTTCACATTCATATATCGTTACTTCTGATGGATAGCCGCTTTTGCTTTTTTGTTTTCTCACAGAAACCGCCCTCAGCTTTTTCTCTGCGTGACAGGTGTAGGTGTCAGCTGCCTCGTCATATCTCATGTTCTCGCGTTTGCTGATAGCCTTTTTAAAGCTTCTCTTTTTCCACTTCTCATAGGTCTGTGGTTTGATGTATGGCTCCTGTCCGGCTCCGCTCAGGTATTCATACGCCTCTTCACTTTCATATCCGGAATCCGCGGTTACGCTTGGATAGCGGAATCCCAGCTTCATTTCCATATCTTTTAGAAATGGCACCAGAGTCCACACATCGTTCCGGTCTTGGAAAATATCCGTCGCCACAATGTATTCGCTGTCCACTGCAATCTGGACATTATATCCCGGCTTCAGCTGGGCATTTCTCATGTGGTCATCTTTCATGTGCATAAAGGTAGCGTCCGGGTCCGTTTTACAGTAATTATTCCTCCCTTGGAAGCTGGCCGTATGCCAGTCATAGATGGTTTGACGCTCCAGGAAACGGCGGAACAGTTCCAGATATCTTTGATTTCTGCTTTTTCGTTTTCCTCTTCCATGCACGAAAACCGTCCCATCCACTCTGCACTTCTCCTCCAGGAACCGGCAGATTTCCTGCAGATCCCGGGTACGGGTTTCCTCTCCAACACAAAACCGGCACAGATACTTCCGGTTCAAAAGACAGACTGCTTCCTGAATCCGCTCATACATCTTTGCTTCCCATTTTCCTACGGATTTTTTCCATACAAAGGTATATTTATTGGCACAGGCTTCCAAGTCCCGTCAATGAATACCGTTTCTTTTGACAGCTCACCGCTTTTTTCCAGACGGCGGACCATCTGATAAAAAAGATTTTCACAGGCGTCTGCAAGGAAGCCAGTACGGAAACGGGCACTCGTGCTGTGGTCGGGAGCTTTCTGCCCGGCAAGCAGCCACATGAAGTTAATGTCACGTCTGCACGCTGTTTCAATCTTTCTGGATGAATAGATGTTTTGGGAATACGCATAGGTAAGGATCTTGAACATGGTCTTAGGATCCACTGCCGGATTTCTGCCTTTAGCAGAGTAGGCCTGATACAGCAAGCTGTAATCCAATCCCTCCAGTTCGTGGCTCAGCAGTCGGACAGAATCATCATCAGGAACCAAACCTTCCAAATTTAATGGCAAAACCAGTTGATAAGGCTCGCCGAATTCGGTATGATTTTTATGGTATTTTGGGTTAGCAGGCATATCTAATTATACCATGGATTACGGGCTCTTCGGGGTCCGTTTTCTGTTTTCAGGAATAAAAAGGGAGCCATTGCTCCATAGATGATTACTCATCTATTTTGCAATAGCCCCTAATCCAAACACCGCTCTGCTTCAGTCCTCAATTCATAGTTATTATAGACCCGGATCACCAGGCTCTGTTCCTGGGAAGCGTCCAGTTCCAGGGAAAAGGTCATGCTGTCTGACCCTGTCCAGAGCTCCAGGGGCTGATAGGTCTCGCCGCCGTCCAGGCTCCAGTCATAATACATCAGCCTGCTTTCCGGCTCCGAAGCGTGAAGCGTAATGTCAGCGAGTCCTTCCTCCCGCCATATGAGCGTGTACCACACATCTTCCGGCGCCGTGACATCCGGCTGCACCGGAGACTGACCAGGAAGCACAAGCTCCGGTTCCGCAGGCTCTGCCAGTGTTCTGCCCTTTTCCAGCCCGAAATAAGCGGCAATTCCGGCAGCGTCCCGTCTTCCGATTTCCTGAAGCTTCTCCCCGCTGTCCATCCGCGTCCAGTCCCGATCCTCGTCCATATACCCGTGCTCTACGATAACCGCCGGAATTCCCAGACTTCTGCACTCCCGGATGATTCCATAGTAATCCCCATGGCTGCCAAGACGTGTCTTTACGCCCTTGGATGCAAATCCATAGTCCTGAAGCTGTCCCAGAATCTTTTCTCCGAGTCCCTTTCCGTATGCGTAATCCCTGTCATAGGCCGACACAAATACTTCCGAACCAAACAGATTGTGTTCCTCTGAGGCATTCAGATGCAGGCTTATCAGAACATCCGCGTCCACGGAAGCAGCGTAAGCCGCCCGTTCCTTCAGTGTCATGGCCTGATCCTGTTCCCGCGTATAAAAAATCTCCACGTTTCCATAGGCAGACAGCTCTTTCCCCAGCGCCTCCGCGATCTCCAGCGTCAGAAACTTCTCACAGGTGTTCCGGTAAACCGCTCCCAGCTCCTGTTCATCCGTGTATCCCGGCCCTCCGTGGCCCGGATCCAAAACGATGCGGACCTTTGGCGCGTCCGCGGGATCTGAGGCATATTTTCCGCTTTCCTCCTCCGCCTTTTCTTCCCCCTGCTTCACAGCTTCCCGGAATTTTCCTTCCGCAGACGGCAAAACAGCAGACCCGGCATTTCTGCCAGGCCTGCCTGTTACTCCATTCTGTCCTGCATAAGCGCCAAGAGCCGTCCCTGCTCCCAGCAGAATCAGGCCCGCCAGAAGCAGCAGCTTCCCAAAACCTGTTCTTTTGCTTTTATGTTTCTTTTTCATAATTCTGCCTTTACTCATTCCTGATAGCTGCCAGCGGACTTAAGCGCATGGCCCGCAGAGCCGGGAACAGACCGGCCAGCATACCGATAATCACCGAAAATACCAGCGCCAGCAGCGACAGGTAGAAGGGGATATACGAGATGCCCGAGGCATACATGCCCTTCATGACGAAATTGATCACCGCCGAAATAATATAGCTCAATATCAGTCCAATCACTCCGCCTATCAGGCCGATGAATCCCGCTTCCGTCAGGAACATATTCCGAATGGCAGACAGATCACAGCCCAGCACCTTCATGACACCGATTTCTTTGGTCCGCTCATAGATGGACATCATCATGGTATTGGCGATACCAATAGCTGCCACAAAGAGAGATACCGCGCCGATGCCGCCCAGGGCTGCCTGGATAGAACGGGACTGCTCCTGCACCTGGTTCATCCATTCGATATTACTGCTTGCCTGCAGGCCCAGAGCGCGGATCTGCTCCTGTACCTCTTCCACGTATTTCATATCATCTACACGGATATATGCCTCGTCATAATAGATTTCCTTGTAGGGTTTTCCTGAACTGTTCGTGGGCTGTCCGGGAATCACTTTCCCCTTAAACGCCTTGGTAAGCTCCTTCTTCAGAGCGTCCACATTGCAGAGCACGTAGCTGGAATTTTCCCCGTAATCCTCTTCTCCTCCGGCCATCACGCCGCAGGCGGGAACCACATACTTCTTCGGGGCCGGTATCGGAGCTCCATTCTCATCCGTCCCACCGTACTTATTATTATAGTAGGCATCCATATCGAAGATCACAAACATGGGATCATCCATGAAATCTACTTCCGGCAGTTCTCCCGTCTCCCAGTAATACTGCTGTGTCTTGGCATTATAAAAATTTGTGATCACTGTATTGCCGTAGAACAGCTGGAGTTCATCCTCTGATGTGGGAAGGCTCCCTTCCGCTACCTCAAGATTCATTTTCTCCAGAGCTTCCTGGCTCATTCCCCGGATGTAAATATTGCCCTCCCAGATCCCCTGCTTGGCCAGAACTGAGATGGAAAGCACCGGAGAGGCAATCTCCACATGCTCAATCTGAGACAGCGTCTCCATCATGGCATCGTCTATACGAATGGGCTCAGTGCTGCTGTCACTGGAAACGCCGCTATCAACTATGACGCCCCCGCCAGCGTAAGAAGTAGTGGCATAACTGTAACCGCCCTCATTGGGATAGACATTGATCGTCGTCAAACCGCCATACTGCTCGATCTGCTCCATACTGCTCTTATTCAGTCCGAGACCAAGAGAAATCATGACCACAATAGACGCCGTACCCA
>CALWAZ010000060.1 GCA_944375725.1 uncultured Merdimonas sp.
CTGGAAAAGCCGGTGCAGAAAAGGCTGGTGAGAAGACAGTGGCTGATAGCGGGGCCCGGCCTTCTGCTTCTGGCGGCGCTGCTGTTTCTCTTTTTGGTTCTCTGGGACATCATGTACTGGAACGGCGCGATTGTTTTGTTTTTCATGCTTGTCATCTGCCTCATTCCGGCCTGTGTCTGCGTGCCTGTGTATATGAGAAAGAACAGGCGTCTGGCTGAGGATATCGGCCTTTTAACAGACAGAATCGCCCGGGTGCGGGCCGGGGATCTGACGGAGGATACAGAGTTTCCAAAGGACAGCGATCTGCGGAAAGCGGCGGAGAATCTCAGCGAGATCCGGCAGGGGCTGGAGACAGCGCTGGCGGAGAGAACGAAGAGCGAGCGGATGAAGGTGGAGCTGGTGGCAAATGTATCCCATGACCTGAAGACGCCTCTGACTTCCATCGTGAGCTATATTGAGCTTCTGAAGCAGGAAGAAGAGCTGCCGGAGCATGTGAGGGACTATATCCGGATTCTGGAAGAAAAGGCCGGCCGCCTGGGAGCAATGATTCAGGATGTGTTTGAGGTAAGCAAGGCGGTCTCCGGACAGCTGCCGGTGAAGCCGGAGGTCCTGGATTTTGGGAAACTGCTGCGCCAGACACTGGCGGATATGGATATCCAGACCGCCGGAAGCGGGCTTTTGTTCCGGGTCTTTATTCCGGCAGAGCCGGTTCTGATCCGGGCGGACGGCCAGAGACTGTACCGGGTCTTTCAGAATCTGCTCCAGAATGCCATTCAGTATTCGCTGAAGGGTTCCCGTGTGTATCTGACACTGGAAGAGGAAAAGGGCAGAGCACGGGCCGTGATCAAAAATACTTCTGCCACAGAGCTGAATGGAGAGATAGATTTTACAGAGCGGTTTGTGCGGGGAGATGAGAGCCGGACGGACGGCGGAAGCGGACTGGGGCTATCCATCGCGAAAAGCTTTACGGAGGCCTGCGGAGGCTGTCTTCAGGTTTCCACAGACGCGGATCTCTTTACGGTGTCAGTGACCTTCCAGGTGGAACGCGCATAATATAATTTCAGAAGAAAAGCGGTAAATCCGGCGTCTTCCAGACGCCGGGAAAAGGCAGATGAGGATATCTGAAATCAGATTTTGGATATCCTCATTTCTTTTGGGGCGCTTATGGAGATAACGGCAGAAAGGGTGTTTCAGATGGAAGAGGTGTTTCTGGAATGGGCGAAATGGCTGCATAGGGAAAATCCCGTGGTGGACGCCCATTTTGACCTGGCGGCAGAGGTATATGAAAGACGGCTTGCGGGTGAGAGGAATGTGGTGGAACGGCGCTATCTTCCCCATTTTCGCGAAGCCTCCCTGGATGTGCTGGTTTCCTCGGTCTATGTGTCCGGGCGGGATCTGCCTGAGCTGGGGCTTCGGAAAGCCCTGGGACAGATTGTGGCGCTGAAGGAGGACCTGAAGCCGGTAAAGGATCAGATTTGTGTGGCCGGCGGCAGAGAGGAGCTGGAGCAGGCGCTCCGGGAGAAAAGGATCGCGGTGCTTCTTTCGCTGGAGGGACTGGATCCTCTGGGATCGGATCTGCAGCTTCTGGATGTCTTTTATGATTTGGGCGTGCGGGGAGCCAGTCTTACCTGGAGCCGGAGAAATGCCTTTGCCACGGGCTGCTGCAAGGCGGGGGAGCGGCGGGAGATCCCGGGAGGCCTTACCGATCTGGGAAAGGAGGCTCTGGCCCGGATGGAGAAGCTTGGCATGTATCTGGACGTGAGTCACCTGAATAACGATGGATTCGCGGATGTGTGCGCCTGTACCGGAAGACCGTTTGCCGCCAGTCATTCCAATGCCTGGAGTGTATATCCAAGCTTCCGGAATCTGCGGGACGATCAGATTGAGGCAGCGGCCGGCAGGGGCGGTGTCATCGGCCTGAATGCCTGCGCCCTGCTTACCGGCCCTCTGCCGGCGGGGGCTGTGCCGGATCCGTCCTCTCCGGGGGATTCTCCGGTTTTTCAGCAGGAGGATACACCGTTCGTAGCCGGAAAAAAGAAAAGCCCCATGCCGCGGAGAAAAAGCGCGGCGCTGGAGCAGCTCTGCCGTCATGCGGAATATCTGGTCTTAAAAGCGGGAGCGGACCATGTGGGCTTCGGCTTTGACCTGTGCCGGGGACTGTCTGAGGCTACGCCCCGGATACGGTTTGAGACGGAAGACGATGATATTCTGGCTCATCATGGAGAGATGCTTCTGCTCACAGCCATGCTGCTGGAGAGGGGCATGAAGGAGGAGACAGTCACCGGCTTGATTGGCGGAAATTTCCTCCGGTTTTTCCGGCAGCAGATTTCCTGAGAAAGTCTGGGGACGGCGGGATGGTTCCCGCTTTCCCCAGGGGTCCTGTCCGGTCCCGGTCAGAACAGGGAAAGAAAATATTTGAGAAGCAGGGAGCCGTCCCCGGTATCGTTCCTGGCATGGGAGAAACACATGCGTTCCGGATGCCACTGGACGGCGAGGACGGGAAGCTTTTCGTGATACAGGGCCTCCACCACGAAATCTTCCGCGTATTGAGCCACCCGAAGGCCGCTGCCGATGGAGCCGGCAGCCTGGTGATGGGCGCTGTTGACCATCGGATGGGGACCGTAGAGCCGGAAGGGGAAGGAATCCCTTGGAGCCCTGGTGGCATGAATCCGGTCATTTCCGTCCCAGGCATGGACTGCCAGAGAAGAGGGATTCAGATCCTGAATGATAGTTCCTCCGAAAGCCACATTGATGATTTGAAGCCCCTTGCAGATACCCAGCACAGGCTTACCGGCACGGAGAAAGGAATGAAGCAGAGCCAGCTGGAAGCGGTCCAGGGCCTCATCGATGTTCCGGGAGCCTTTGGGCTGGCAGTGAAACAGGGAAGGCGCGATATCGCCTCCTCCGGGCAGGACAAGCCCGTCGCAGAGACAGGCCAGGGAATCCGCGTCAGGCCGGAATTTCACAGAAGAGGAGGACAGGCCGCCTGACAGCTGCCCTCCAGAGGGGGGTTCAGCCGTTTCCCAGGGCGCTTTCCCAAGAGAGAGAGTCCCGGCGCCAAGCCTGGAAAAGGCGCTCCGATAGTTCACAGTCTGGCTTTCGTAACCCGCGATCAGAAGTTTTATCATATTCGAGACAGCCTTTTTTTATAAAATATATGAGAAAAATGAAGAAAAAGACGTGCCAGCATCGTTCATTAAATCAGGAAGCAGATATTTTTAAACTTTTTTTAAGATTTTATGAAGGTGCTTGATTTCAAAGAGAAATGTGTTATTGTATTATTTAAATAATACAATAATGTGTATTTCAGAAACAAAATGGAAACAAGAGGAGAATAGGATGAGCGCACTGGTGGAGGTGAAGGACATCTGCAAGGTCTATAATCCCGGGGAAAATGAAGTACGGGCACTGGATCATGTGAGTCTTTCCATAGAAAAAGGGGAGTTTGTGGCGATTATCGGCCAGTCAGGCTCCGGAAAATCTACCCTGATGAACATGCTGGGCTGTCTGGATGTACCCACATCCGGGCAGTATTATCTGAACGGGCGGGATGTGTCCACGCTGACCGATGATGAGCAGTCGGACATCAGGAACCGGGAAATCGGCTTTATCTTTCAGGGCTTTAATCTGATCAGCAATCTGACAGCCATGGAAAACGTGGAGCTTCCGCTGATTTACCGTGGAGTGCCTAAGAAGGAGCGGGACCGTCTGGCGGTGGAGTCTCTGAAAATCGTAGGCCTGTCCCACCGGATGGATCACAAGCCCAATGAAATGTCCGGAGGACAGCAGCAGAGGGTGGCTATCGCAAGGGCCATTGCGGCAAAGCCGCCGGTGATTCTGGCAGATGAGCCCACAGGAAATCTGGACTCGGCATCCAGCAGGGAGATTCTTCAGATTCTGAAGGAGCTCTATAAGGGAGGAAGAACCGTGATTCTGATTACCCATGACAATGGAATCGCGGCTCAGGCCAAGCGGGTTATCCGGATTCTGGATGGAAAAATTGAATCAGACACGATCAATCCGGATGTGACCTTCTGATGAAAGACAGAAATCTTGGAAATGAGGAGAATAAGTGATGTTTGGAAAAAAGAAAGAATTTGAGGACACGGAGCAGAAAAGCCTGCTGGATGAGTGGGAAGACGACGAGGAAAACTTTGATTCCGGGGAAAAGAAAAAGAAAATCTTCGGAAAGCGCGCAAAGAAAAGCAAACCGGAGAAGGAAAAAAAGGAAAAGGTTCCGCTGACGCCTGCTCAGAAGAAAAAGCGCAGGAAACGGATGATTATCGGAGGAATCGTGGTGGTGCTTCTGGCAGTCATGGTTCTGCCGCGGCTCTTTGCCCCGGATATTCTTCCGGTCGTCACAGTAGCTGAGGCTTCCCTGGGCAGTGTGCAGCAGGTGGTGGAAGGAAGCGGCACGGTGCAGTCCGAGGAGACCAGGACTTATTTCTCACCGGTGTCTGCCACAGTGGACAGCTTCAATCTGAAGGTGGGCGATACCGTAGAGGCAGGGGAGACCCTTCTTACTTACAATGCCGCAGAGCTGGATGAGCTGTACCGGCAGGCGGAGCTGACCGGCAGCGCGGCGGCTTACGGCTATCAGGATTCCATTACAAAGAACAATGAAAACGTGGCAGAGTACAACCGTTCTACTGCTGCTCTGGAGATCATCAACCGGCAGCTGGATGAAGAGGACGACAACCTGGATCATCTGAATGACAGAGTCCGGGAGTATACAGGGTATCAGGGAGATTCCTCCAGCAAGCTGGCTTCTTTAAAGGAGCAGCAGGCTGAAGGACAGGCGGCTGTGGCAGATCTGCAGGAAAAACAGGCGGCGCTGGACGCAGCCAGCACAGCGCTTTCTTCCTCCACACTGGATCCGGCCTCCGAGGATTACAAGAAGCTCCAGGACGCGGTGACCGTAGCGCAGGCGGCTGTGGATCAGGCTGCTCCGGCGGCAGAGGAAGCCCAGGCAAAGCTTCCGGAGCTGGAGAAGAACATTCAGGCCGAGCAGGATAATTACAATAATATCGTAATCAAGCTGGATGAATACCAGAGACGGCTGGCGGATTCCCAGGAGAACAAGCAGAAGCTGGAAAGCAGCAAGGCGGAGGAGGAGGGAATTCAGTCCTCCACAGACGCGTCTATTCTTTCTTCCGCGGCGAAAAACGAGCTTGCCGCCAATAAGAATTTAAGCGATCTGAATGCCCAGATGACGAAGGATGATATCACAGAAGGAAAAGAAGGCATCAAAGCGGAGTTTTCCGGAGTCGTCACAAGTGTCAGCGCAGTTCCCGGCGGCCCCGCGGCCAAGGGAGGAGAGCTCTTTACCGTGGCAAGCAATGAGGATGTGGTTGTGGAAATGAGCATTACCAAATATGATCTGGAAAAAATGGCGGAGGGCCAGACGGCTGTGATCACGCTGGCAGGCCATGAATATACCGGAACCGTTACGGGCTTAAGCCGCATTGCTGAGGCAAATGCCCAGGGAACTCCGGTGGTTACGGCTCAGATTAAGATCGACAATCCGGATGAAAATATTTATCTGGGGCTGGAGGCGACAGTGTCCGTAAACGGACAGGAGGTCACAGATGTTCTGGTGGTTCCCACAGAATGCGTCAACTCCGGCCAGGACGGCAGCTTCTGTTACGTGGTGCAGGAGGACGGCACGCTGGTCAGAAAAACGGTGGAGACAGGACTGGCCTCCGATGACTATACAGAGATTAAATCAGGACTGGAGTTCGGCGACAAAGTCGTATCCGGCGGAATTACGGCCGGCATCCAGGAGGGAATACGCGTAACAGCAGTGGAGGGATAACAGATGGCACAGTTATATGAATATATAAAAATGGCCATTGACAATATCCGGGCCAATAAGGGCCGTTCCTTCCTGACCATGCTTGGCATCATCATCGGTATTTCTTCGGTTATCATGATTATGTCCGTGGGCGGAGGCGCGAAGGCGGAGCTGAGCGATGCGCTGAATGCCATGGCTGGAGGACAGATTTATATTTATTCCAACAGTGACGGAGGAGACGCCGGAGAATATATTACGCCGGAGGATATGGAGGCCATTAAGGAACGGGTTCCCCATGTAAAGGGCGTGACGCCCTCAGACAGCATGATGGGAACGCTCCTGTCGCCGAAGGGGAATTTTGAAGTGATAGCCTCTACAGGAACCGCGGATTTGGAATACACTCACAATCCGGAAATGAAATACGGTCATTATTTCACGGATTCCGATGTGGAGGGCATGAATCTGGTGGCCGTGATCGGACAGAGGGATGCCATCAAACTGTTCGGAACAGATGATGTGGTAGGCATGACAGTAGAGGCCACGATTTATAACATTACCCATGAAATTACCATCTGCGGGGTCATTTCGGAGGAGCAGTCAGACAGCGCTCTGGTGGACTCCATGATGTATACTTCCGGATATGTCACGATGTATATGCCCTATACAGCCAATTATGCTTTTGGCTATGAGATGGATGAATTTTATTCCATTTATATCATTTCCGAGGGAAGCGAGTATTCCCAGGCAGTGGGAAGCGATTCCATGAAGCTGCTGGACAGCCGCCATCATGTGCAGGGGGAGGATGCTTTCCTTCTGCAGGATGCTGACAGCCAGATAGCTCAGATTACAAGCGTGCTGGATATGATTACAGCCTTTATCGCCCTGGTGGCCGCCATTGCCCTGCTGGTAGGCGGAATCGGCGTCATGAATATCATGCTGGTTTCCGTCACCGAGCGGACCCGGGAAATCGGAA
>CALWAZ010000061.1 GCA_944375725.1 uncultured Merdimonas sp.
AACGCCCACCACATCGACTCCACTGTTCGCACAGTTACTCAGCGGAAAATCAATGATTTTATACTTTCCGCCATAGGCTACAGCCGGTTTTGCGACCTTATTGGTAAGTTCATGCAGACGGGAACCACGCCCACCAGCCAGAATCATTGCCAACATGTTATTCTGTTTCATGACAAAGGCCCTCTCTTTCATTTAAATACTCTATTATTATACAATTTTATGAAAAAGAAAGCAATTTCTCCTTTTATTTTTTCACATTTTGCATAGAATAACCCGCAAAACCCTTTAAATTTTGCCGTTTTTTGTGCATTTTTACCAATCCGTATTTTTCTCTGTCTTCCGGCAGGCCGTTTTTACAGGTATTTCCTTACCGCGCCTGCCTAAATCCGGGTTGTCCACTGGCTGCAGTCCCACACTCTGGTGGCCAGCCCCTCATAAAACTCCGGCTCATGGCACACCATCAGAATGCTTCCCTTATAGGCCAGAAGCGCTCTTTTGAGCTCCTCCTTGGCGTCCACGTCCAGATGATTTGTGGGCTCGTCCAGCACCAGCAGATTGCTGGCCCGGTTGATCAGCTTACAGAGACGCAGCTTGGCCTGCTCGCCGCCGCTGAGCACCTTCACCCTGCTCTCGATATGTCTGGTGGTCAGGCCGCATTTCGCAAGCGCGGAGCGGACCTCGAACTGGCTGAAGCCCGGGAATTCCTTCCACAGTTCCTCCAGGGCCGTAGTCTCGATGTCCTGGCTCATCTCCTGCTCAAAATATCCGATTTCCAGATAATCTCCCAGCTCCACGGTTCCCGAAAGAGGCGGAATCAGGCCCAGGATGCTCTTCAGAAGCGTAGTCTTGCCGATGCCGTTGGCTCCCGTAAGGACGATCCGTTCCCCGCGCTCCATCTGAAAGTTCAGAGAGCTGGACAGGGGCTCCTCATAACCGATGACCAGATCGTGTGTCTCCACCAGATAACGTCCGGGCGCCCGGGACTCCAGGAAATGAAATTCCGGCTTCGGCTTCTCCGCCGCCAGCTCAATCAGATCCATTTTGTCCAGCTTCTTCTGCCGGGACATGGCCATATTTCTCGTGGCCACACGAGCCTTGTTCCGCGCCACAAAGTCTTTCAGCTCCGCGATTTCCTTCTGCTGCCGGTTGTAGGCTGCCTCCAGCTGGGCCTTTTTCACCGCGTAGACCTCCTGGAACCTGTCGTAATCCCCCACATAGCGGTTCAGCTCCTGATTGTCCATATGATAAATCAGGTTAACGACACTGTTCAGAAACGGAATGTCATGGGAAATCAGAATAAACGCGTTTTCATAGTCGTTCAGATACCGTTTCAGCCATTCGATATGAACCGTGTCCAGATAATTTGTGGGCTCGTCCAGAAGCAGAATATCCGGCTTCTCCAGAAGAAGCTTTGCCAGAAGCACCTTGGTGCGCTGGCCGCCGGACAGCTCTGTCACATCCCGGTCCAGGCCGATGTCCGAAAGGCCCAGAGCGCGTCCTACCTCTTCCACCTTTGTGTCAATCAGATAAAAATCATGGGCAGACAGAAGCTCCTGAATCACTCCGGTCTCCTCCATATAATAAGCCATCTCCTCCTCGGAGGCATCCGCCATCTTCTCATACATTTCATTCATCTGGGCTTCCATCTCAAACAGAAATCCAAAGGCAGAGGCCAGCACATCCCGGATAGTCATACCCTTTTCCAAAACCGTATGCTGATCCAGATAGCCCACCCGGACATTTTTCGCCCATTCAATCTTTCCCTCATCCGGCTGCAGTTTCCCGGTGATGATATTCATAAACGTGGATTTTCCCTCTCCGTTGGCCCCCACCAGGCCGATGTGCTCTCCCTTCAGCAGCCGGAAGGACACATCATGAAAAATGGCCCGGTCTCCGAAGCCATGGGTTAAGTGTTCTACATTTAAGATACTCATTGGTCTTTTCTTACTCCTTTATCATTTACGTCTGTTTTCCTTCTGTTCTTAACTCCGCTTCCGGATTTTTATTCAGCCTTATTTTTCAGCTCCGTGTACTTCCTTTTGCTGCCATAGGCCGCCTCCACCGGATACTTTTCCGCATTTTTCTTTACCTTTTCCCGAATGATCTCATCCAGATCCAGGCCGCAGGCATCAGCCATCAGAATGCAGTAACTCAGCACATCGGCCAGTTCCTCCCGGATTCTGTCCAGCCTGCCCTCACACCCTGTATCCTCCGCGCTCCACTGAAACACCTCCAGCAGCTCAGCCGCTTCCAGCGAAATGGAAATGGCCAGATCCTTGGGATTGTGAAACTGCTTCCAGTTCCGGTCATCTCTGAATTTCAATACCTGGTCAATCGTTTCCTGTGTCATATCCGCTTATCTCCCTTGCCAAAAATCCTGTCAACACAGGGCCCCTTCTTCCGGCAGCCTCTGTCCGTGAAACTTATCATATCATCTTTTTCCCCGTCATGCTATAATAGCAGAAAATACCCTAAGCTGGCAAGAACGCATACGGTCCGTCAGGACAGGGCTGTTTCAGTATCCCGCCGCGTCGAAACGGCCGCTGGAGACATGTGCCCCTGACAGCTTGAGGAAAGCGCAAAGGGGAATCATACATTGAGTCAATCGAAAAGAAAAAATCTGTGGGAAAAAATACTGGCTGCCGCGGCGGCTGTCCTTCTTGCAGCCGTTCTGGCCTGCGCGCTCTATATCGGAACCTATTATCACGCTGAAGAATCTGCTCTGGAAACGATTGCCCATCCTGCCCAGGGCATCACAGTCTCCAAAGAAGACGGCCGAATCATCTTCACGCCTGAAAATCCCCGGGCCGGACTTATTTTCTATCCGGGAGGCAAGGTCCAGTATGAAGCCTATGCGCCGCTGATGGAGGCCTGCGCGGAAGAAGGGATTCTCTGCGTTCTCCTGCATATGCCCGGAAATCTGGCTGTCCTGGATGTAAATGCCGCGGAGGGCATTCCGGAAGAATATCCGGATATCGAATCCTGGTACATAGGCGGCCACTCTCTGGGCGGTTCCATGGCGGCCTCTTATCTGAGCAGCCACCCCGATGACTTTGAGGGCCTGATTTTTCTGGCAGCCTACTCTACGGAGGACCTGAAGGACAGCGGCCTTTCCGTCCTGTCTGTCTATGGTTCAGAGGATGGAGTGATGAACCGGGACTCCTATGAAGCCTACAAAGAAAATCTTCCCGCGGATTTTACGGAGCTTATCATCCCCGGCGGCTGCCACGCTTACTTTGGATGCTATGGAGCGCAGAAGGGCGACGGCACGCCGGAGATTACGAACGAAGAACAGATCCAGCTTACAGCCGAGGCTGTCGGAGAATTCATAAAAGAAACGAATTCATGAAATAACCCGATTCCTAAAGAAATCATTTTACATAAAATCAGGAGGTGTCTCATATGAACAAAAACTCTCAGGATTCCCCCAAACAGAATGCCGCCCCTCTCCCGCCGGAGAACGAACCGGATTCATCCAGGACCCCGGACGGCGCGGCCGAACCGGAATGGAAGGTCTATTTTGACGGAAACTTCTGGAGTCCCCAGGGACAGGAACCGGCCGGCACAGAGCTTCGAATCGGAAAACAGTTCCAGTGGGCCGGTCATCACTGGCTGCTCCCGGCGGTCTACTTCTGCAGCGAAGGGCTTGTGCTTGACCTCTGCATGCGCGTAGAGGCCCGGGAAATAGAAGCCTTTATGGAAAAATGGAACCTGACTCCGGAAAATGCTGATTATGACCGCTTTACCAGAGAACAGCAGATGGAGCTTGAACTGGAAAACCCTCTCTGCCTGGAGTTCCGGCCGGAACTGGAACTAAATGGCAGGAAACTGGCTTTTTCCCAGGGCTGCTCTGTCAGTTATCTTCCCTTTCTGGAAGAAAAATATCCGGGGACAGAGGCCGCAGACGGATTAGAAGAGAAACTGGCCGGCAGACATTATGGCCTGGACCAGGCATGCGGCTGGAAAATTTACCGGGAAGCCTTTCTGTGGGAAGGCAGCCCCTTCTCTAAAGCTGACAGCCTTCTGCTCACGCTGGATCCATATCCGAACGATATTCCCGGCCCGCATTTTACAGCCAACGCTCCCGGAGACATGATTTCGTTTACCCACCCGGCAGACGGACGCCTGTATACGCTGACTGTCCAGGATATTTCCCAGGAGACACTGGACAAGGCCCTGCTGGAAGAATCAGAGGAATCTTTGGAGTTTCCGCTCCATTACACGGTCCTGACCTACACGCTTTCACCGGAACCAGAAGAAGACATCGCCATCACCGGCTTCAGCGGCGGCGATCAGCCAAGAAGGAAACCTGTTTCTTCCGATTCTGACGGCTCTGATTCCGGAGGAGGAGCCGCAGCCATCGGAATCATCGGATGCGCAGTCAGTCCTCTTATTCTTCTTGACAGCAATGAAAAACAGCAAAAGCTCCACACCGCCTGCTCTTTCCCACGCTTTGAGCCTGTGAAGGAGACGGAATGGAGCATCACCTTTCATAAAAAACAGTTTGAAACAGGGGTGTTTCCTTTTGATGTAAAAAGCTGCGGCTGAGCTGTAAACGAACTCCCCCGTTTAACCCCCACGCAGCGCACCCTGTGCCGCTGCGTTACTTAAAATCATAGCGGAGCACAGCGCAGTTTTTCACGCCAAACGCCGCATACTCCGCGTTGGTCATCTCATAAAAATAGGAGTGCACCACCCTGGAAATACCGTTGTGGGCTACCAGAATATACGTCCTGTCTCCCGGCTCGTCCCGGATCTCATCCAGAAGATTGTAGATTCTCTGGGCCAGCTGCAGCATGGACTCCCCGCCCTCGTAGCGGCAGCAGAATTCCTCCTTTGCCTTCTGAAATTCTTTCCCGTCCCGGGGCGTGGCTTCCCATTTCCCGAAGCACTGCTCCTTCAGGCGCGGTTCCACCCGCGCCGGGATGCCGGTAATCTCGGAAATATGGCGTGCCGTCTCCGCGGCCCGCACAAGCGGGGAATACAGGATTTCATCCGCCTGTATTCCCTCTTCCAGAATCTTTTTTCCGGTCTCCACCGCCTGCTGGTGCCCTCTCTCTGTCAGCTCAATATCTGTGGCTCCGCAGATTTTATTTTCCACATTCCACACAGTTTCCCCGTGCCGGACAAAATAAATGGTTTTCATACTGCCCTATTTTACCTCTACCAGCTCGATGCGGAAATTCAGCTCTTTTCCAGCCATTTCATGATTGGCGTCAAAAGTAATTGTAGTCTCATCCTTAGCTGCCACCTTCACCGGGAAAGGCTGTCCATACTGATTGGTCAGATATACCTGCTGGCCTGCCTCCAGATTCTCAGAGCCCGGAAGCTGAGCGATTTCAAGCGTAAAAATGGCATTCGGATCCGGCATGCCGTAGGCTTCCTCCGGCATCAGATGCACATCCACCACCTGGCCCACCTCCATATCAGCCACGGCCGCGTCAAAGCCATGGATCATCTGGCCTGCGCCGCAGATGAACTCCAGCGGCTCTCCCCGGTCATACGAGGAATCAAACTGTGTTCCATCGTTAAAGGTGCCTTTGTAATGAGTACGGCAGGTCTTTCCCACATTGCGTCCCGTGATCGCGGGCCGGGAACCGCATCCGCCGCCGCAGCTCTCTCCGCATCCGCCGCCGCAGGAATGTCCCTCCTCCTGATCTCCGCAGCTGTGTCCTTCCTCGTGGTGATGGTGGTCACAGTTTGCGCCGGAGGATACCAGTTCTCCTCTTAAGTAAGCCTCCACTGCCTGATCCGCGTCACCTTCCGCTCCAGCGCACAGCTCCACGCCAGCCTCCTCAAGAGCTGCCTGGGCTCCGCCGCCAATGCCGCCGCAGATCAATACATCCACATTCTGGTCTGCCAGCAGTCCTGCCAGCGCTCCGTGGCCGATGCCATTAGAGCCAATCACTTCGCTGGACACCACTTTGCCGTCCTCCACGTCATAGACCTTGAAAGCTTCTGTTCTGCCGAAATGCTGAAAAATATTTCCATTGTCATAGGTTACTGCTATCTTCATCTCTGAAATCCTCCGTTTTTTTCTGTAAACAACAGTATACCCTGTTCCGGCGCCAATCGCAACGCTTTCCTGCGGGTTTTCATTGCAGAATTTTCAGAAAAATGTTAAAATGTCCGCATAGATACTGTAAATAATGTAAATTTATACACCGCAGCACGCAGTATTCATACAAACATGCGGGCTGCCAAACAGACCAGCAGAAAGGAGCTGATTTTATGCCAGGACCCGGAAGACCCGGAATGGGACCGGGAGGAGGACATCACGGAGGGCCCGGACACGGGCCGGGAGGACCGGGACACGGAAGAATGGGACCCGGAAGAATGGGGCCGGGGCCGGGAAGGCCGCCTATGGGGCCGCCGCCCAGGCCGCCCAGACGCGGCTGGGGCTGGGGCCCCGGGCCGTACCGCAGAGGAGGCTGCCTCGGATGCCTCTGCACCTTTCTTCTGGGTGCCGGCGGGCTGACTGCCCTGCTGGTGCTGCTGTTCAGCTTTATTTTTTAGGGTTCCTGAATGGATACGAAGCCCTTTTGCCGCGTCCGGGGACGCTGCAAAGGGCTTCGTTCTTTTTTCGAGACCTGTCCGCAGTATCTGCTTTCTCACTTACGGCGCACAACGCTCTCACTCATAATAACTGATAATCTCCTGTTCCAGTTTCACATTTTTCTCCAGCATATAAGCTGCCAGTTCCCGATACTTCTCCTGCTTTTCCAGAGATTTCAGCCTGATTCGATCCTGATTTGTCAGCGGCTGCAGGCAGGAACGAAAACGTTCATCCTGAAGTTCAGCGCATGACATCCGGTACATCTGGAAAGGGATTCCCGTCACCCGGCACAGATGCTCATGAATGTAAAGACCTCCGGCGTCAATATCTCCAAAATGTCTGAAAATCAGCCGGGGATTGTCCTCCTGAACCTTTCTCAGGAAATCCCTCTGAAACCGGGCGGCATAACCTCCCAGATAAAACAGGACTGCGTCCTTTTTTCTGAGACGGAGCCAGGACGTGTAATTCTCCACAGTGATGAATTCCGGAACCCGTACATGAATATGCTCTGCCGCAGCCAGTTCATCGCTGAAAAATTCCACGCCGTCCGTAAAGGTTCCAAGATCCAGTTCCTTTCCTGCTTTCTGAAGCACCACATTCCCTTTCAGGCAGATCTTCTGTTTTTCCCGCAGAATATGATATTCCTCCAGTATTTCATCCTCCAGCTCATCCTCCCCGCAGGGCCGGCCCAAAGACTCCCGGAGCGCTCTGCATACCGGGTGAAGCATATTTTCTTCCAGATACTTGGAATCACCGTATATCATCATAGAAGCCTCGCGAAGAAACAACTCCTTTTGATTATTTTCGATAAAGACAAGAGCTTTCAGCAAATCCTCTGTCTGCAGATATTTCTGGGGGATCCTGTTTTTCTCTAGAGTCTGGCGGAGCTTCCGGCACTCACGTTCTGCCGCCGGCGAGCGTCCGCTGTACGTGGCAATCAGGCCTTCCACATACTGCCACTTTGATGCTTTCGATTCATAATGATACGTTTTTTCCAGATAATCTTCCAGTTCTTCAATCTTTTCATCAACCAGATAGATATACCGGATCTCACTGCTGAATTTTTCCGTATCAAACGTCAGAAAGCCCATTTTCCGGCAATGTACGGCTGCCTGATTCACCGCCTCGATCTGCGACATATCTCCGTCATTCCGGTTATAGCCCTTATAAAGCGCAGACGGAGTAATCCTCGTCCGCCTTACAATGACATTGGTTCCGCTGTCTTTTTTGCTCTTCCTGTATTTATCTGCCAGAGCCGTAAGCATCTTTTCCTCATAATCTGCCATATGCCTTATCCTCATGGAACTGTATGATTCCCAGCTGCATTCTGCTTTCCGTTCCCGTCTTCAGCACAGGAAGTATCACTTCGCATTCATTTCCGATGGACTCTGTCTTATCCGGTGAGCAGAAGATAACCTGAAGCCGCTGGGCACGCATGAAATCCAACATCAGCTTCACATTTCCCGGGTCCATCTTCGCAAAGGGTTCGTCAATAAACACCAGGCGTGTAGAATTTACCCTCTGATTATAAATCATCAGCAGCGCCGACGACAGGATCAGAAGATACGGAATCTGAACCTCCGCTCCGGAATTGAAGCCTGTCTGGCGGGAAAGCTTTGCATGATCCAGCACCTGATTGCTGATCAGAATTTCATAAGTCATATAGTTCCGGTAATCCGCAAAACGGGCTATGGTTTCCTCGCTGTTCTTTTCAATGATCCGGTTGATAATCCGTTTCATCTCTTTTTCCAGTTCTTCTCCCGTTTCATCCGAAACAAAGGTCAGCGCCTCAAAAGTCATCTGGCCGTCTGCCCCGCCTCCGAGCTGCTCCCGCTCATCCAGGAATCTGGCATATTCGATCACCTTCGCATACTCGGAACCGTCCCGCACAAAATGCACATCAAACTGATATTTTGCCGAGAAATTCAGCTTGGCCAGTTCTCCGTTGATCTGCTTCAAATCATCCCTGGCACGCTCACAGGACTTCAGAATCGTCAGCACAAATTCATTTTTAAAAATTTCCTCATAACGCCGGGTCTGATCTTCCAGCTTCTGGCGGATCTCCTGAAGATTATCCATCCAGATCCGTTCTCTTCTGGCCGCGTACTGATCGCGTCCTTCCGTTCCTCTCGGCAGCATGCTGTCGGAATGTTTCACATTATATTCCGCCTGCTTTTCCATCAGCATATTCTTATGCTGCTCGATGCTTCTGACCAGACGTTTTCTGGTGTCCTCTGCCAGAAGACCGCCCGGGCCTTTTTTAGTACTCTCCAGAGATTTTTCATAAGCCTCCACTGTCCTCTGGACAAGAGTATAATATTCTATCTGGTATTCCCGGAATTTTTTCTCCTGTATCTCCAGTTCGCTGGATTTTGCGTTGATTTTGTCTGTGCAGCGTTCAATCGTGGTATCCTGTCCGCTTTTCTCCTGAAGTTTCTCATTATATGCCGCCTGCACTGTATTCTGTTCATCAGTAAGACGGCCCGCGAGTTCGCTTAACTCAAGAAATTCCAGGTTATTCTTCTGCGCTTTTTGAAGCCGTTCCAGCTGTGCCTTTGATTCCCTGGCTCTTTCCGCTGCAGTCTGATACTTTTTATGGGCGTCAAAGTCGTATTCCCGAAAAAAATCCCTGTTCAGAGCTAGGCGACTTTTCTCCTCATTCAGCTTCTTTTTCTGCTCCAGGCTCTGCTTCTTTTCTTCATTCAGACGGTAAATCTCTTTTTCCGCGCGAATCCGGTTCAATTCAAACGTCCTCTGTCCCAGATAATAGGAACGAATCCGGTCAAACCGCAGAAAATAGCTGTCCATGGCTACCGACACACGGCCTTCTTTCGAGATTGCGTTTTCATACTCTCTCACTTTTCCAATCTCCACAGCGTGCATCCTGCCAAGCTGAAAATCAAAATACTTTTTTGCCACAGGATTTTTGATCTCCAGCATAAACACTACGGAATCCTCTTCTACCTGCACTTTCCGCTTCATCAAAAGCTTGGTGTTAAACAGATGCGCGTACCTGTGCTCTGAACGGTTCAGCACGTCGTCCGCGATATCATAATACTGCGGCTCCACCAGAATCGTATAACGCCGCGGTCCCAGAAACGCCTCCAGCGCATCCCGCCAGGCTTCATCCTTCAGACCTATTACATATTCACAGGCAAACTGCGCTCTGGAAGAGATTTTCCGTTTTTCAAATTCTCTGTTAATCTCATCCCGCAGACCTGCATAATCCGGAATCTGCCCATAGGTATTCCGGTGTTTTTTACACTCCTCTATAATCCGGTGCTGTGTGTCAAGCCTGTGGTCCAGCTCTTCCAAATCCCGGACTGTGCCGGCGATTCCGGCAACCAGCTCATCGTAAAACTGATCTGTTTTCTTACGGAATCCCGCCACTGCCGCCGCCTTTTCTGAAGCTACCGTCCCGTGCTGGCAGAGAGAAGACAGCACTTCTCTTCCCTCTATCCGCTCATTTTCGTTCCTCTCCAGAATCTGCGCCATCATCTCGCTGACTGCAGTCTGAAACTGCTCCAGCTTTCTGCAACTGTCTGCCAGCGCTTTCTTCTCCTCCTCCAGAGCATCCAGGCGCTTTTTTTCTTCCAGAATCATACGGGTGCTGTCCAGCTGCTCCAGGCTGACTCTGACCTGAACCAGACGGGCGTCTGTCTCTTTCTTTCTGCTCTCCAGAATCTCCAGTTCCCGTTCCAGATCTTCTTTTCTTCTAAGAGCCAGATTTCGTTCAGCCGTCTGCCTCTCAATCTCCTGCTTCGCATCTTTCCGTTTCTTATATACAATGCGCACGTCATCCGCCAGAAGACGGTTCCGTTCCGCCTCCCAGGAATCATAATCGCCAAGGATCTGATCCAGTTCCGTTATTTCCTGCTCGATTCTGCTGAAGCTTTCATTCAGCTTCTCTATATTCTCTTTGGCTTCGATCAGCTTTCCGAAATCTACATTTCTTTGCTCCAGGACGCTTTCCCGGATAAACTGATCAATTCTGGCATTCGGATCGTAGGACATGATTCCCCGCAGCTTACGAAGATAGGTGGGCAGCTGGCTCAAACTCAGTTTTAATCCCGTCATCTGCATAAACTTCGGCAATCCCTGTTCCCGGTTCATGAGCGTCAGCCTGTACTTTTTCTGAAGCTCGGACGCACGGCAAGGCATGACGAAGCCATTTTCCGTATAGGTATGCTCTACTCGATCAAGGGTGGTCCGATCCATCACATAACGATAGGTCTGGCAGTTATTGGAGGGGCTTGTCTCAATGACAGTTCCAAGTATAAACGATTTCTCTTCTACATCATCCAAAAACTCCAGCGCAATATGGCTGTATACATAAGGGACCTGCTCCGCCGAACGCATGTAAGTCCCCGCCGTGGCGTCCAGAAGCCCTCTCGTGTAGGAAGACAGCGTACGGCTTCCCTTGCTCTCCGATGACTTGTTAAATACCGTATCTCCGTATGCCGCGTATTTTATGGCGTCCAGCATTACGGATTTACCGTTTCCGTTCTTTCCCGCAATTAGCGTAAAGAAACCTGTAGGAGCTGTCACGTTGGAAAATCCGTACCAGTTGATCAGGCGAACCTTCTTCAGTAATATCATTCTCCGTCCTCCTCGAAATCTTCCGGATAAAGCTGTTCCCCGGGAACCTGCTCCTCCTGTTCTTCTGTTTCTTCCGTCTCTTCTTTCAGGTATTCCTTTACCACCGTCTGAAACTGCGGCAGATCCCAGCCGAACTGCAGAGAAGGATAAAGCAGTATCTTCATATCCTCTCCATCCTCATTATCATCAAAATTTATCAGGCTGTATTTTTTAAACAACCGGAACGCCGCGTTCAATTCCGGGCGCGTCAGGACCAGTTCATAAGATTTGATTTTGTCAATCAAATCCCCTTTTGTTATAAAATTTCCTTCGCTGTATCCGAGATTTTCCAGGTAGACCTTCCAGAGCACCAGCAGGAGATGATACTGCAGCGTGGTAAAGGTCACCACATTTGCCCGCTTCAGACCTACCGTATCCGCATCCTCCTCGCTGGCCACAAGCATACACACACCCGCTTTTTCCTCCACAATCACATCAAAGCCAATCATTCTGAGGTATTCGGAGATATCCTGTCTGTTGGACTCCCTGGACACAAACTGATAAAACTTCTCATCTTTGTCCCGCAGAATAAACGTTGACTCCAGAAGTTTCCGGACGCACCGTTTAAACAAATGATTATTTTCCTCTTTTACCGCAATATGAAGACTGATATCACCCATGATACATCCCCCTGTTATATCAATGATTCCTGCTGCTCTGTTTTCTTTATGGTAACATTACTGATTCTGGCGGCTTCGGTTTCCACCATGCCTTCTCCAAACTCCACCTCATACGGAAAACCCGCCGTCCCCGAATAAATCATGCTGGCGGCAATCATGGTCGCATCTTCCCTGGTATGTATGCCACATTCTTCCACGGAAATCCTGTCCCGATCTCCCATCAGTCTGTCAAAATACTGTTCCACATTTTCCATACTGTACCGGTCCGGAGTCTCCGTGAGAAGCTCATCCGTCAGGCGCTGCTTTTCTTCCTCAGACAATTCTTCCGCCGCAAGACCCACGTTTTTCTGGCTGGGATTCCTTTTCCGGCGCCGTTCAAAAGATTTTCTTCCAATGTATCCCACACTCTGAAGACGATGCGTCTCCGAAATATGCGAAAGAGCCTCTTCTCTGTCCTCCTCATCCAGATTTTTCAGGAACAGAAGGAGACGGTTCAGCTCGTTCTCCAGATTGGTGCTGCCGCTTAAGACCATCATCATACGGGTAGAATACAGATTATAGTAGGTATTGATTTTCCGATCAATATACCCCATCTCCTGCTCATACTCCAGATTGATAAAGCTGTCCAATTCTTCGAACTGCCGGCCAATGACTTCTTTTGCCCTGGCCTCATCCACATTTTCGATTCTGACATATTCCTGAAGCATACGCCCATAAAGCTCCGAACGATGGAGTTTTCGAAGCATATGATCGATGTCGGAAATGTAGGAAGGAATCAGACCGCTTTTCTTGATAAAAAAGTAATCGTTGAAAAAGCGGTTCAGCAGTTCGTCTTTCATCAGAAACTGACCGAAGCTGTTGGCATCTGCCATTCTCATAACCGCGCGCATAATCTCACGAATACTGTCTTTGAGAATCAGCAGTTCATTTTTCAAATCACATTCATTTTCAATCAGCGGAACAAGAATATTCAGATATGGCCGCAGCGCACGGGCGCTGTCTTTGCCAAAAGAAGATTTCAGGATCTCATACATGGAAAAGATATGGTTCGTGATCGCCCCGTTGGCATCCCCGTCAAATATCTTATGGACGGCGTCAATCAGTTTCCGGCAGTATGCCGAGACGGCAGCGATATTGTCGCCGCTGCGCCCGATCTCCTGAGGCGTAATCCAGCCGCAGGCGCGGAAATACCGCAGAATCGCAGAGGCATTCTCCTGAGGAGTCCGCCCGCTTCCCACCTCTTCCCCGATATTCTCCGTCTCAATGGCATAAGTACAGTTCTGCAGATACAGGATCAGCGTGCTCCGCGCGTCCGTCTCATACAGCACAGGAATTTCTTTCGACTTTTCAATCAGCCGGGTAATGCATTCAAAATAAACTGTGCGGTTTCGACAGCAGAAAGGATTGAAGAATTTATCATTCAATGTATCGAAAAAAGACATAAAAAGCCTCCCTGTATATTGTGCTGAGTTCTGTCAGTGCCATCTGACGCATGCTCCTGTCAGCCGGCGGCAAGCATATCATGGATATAGTCCATCAGGCCGTCCGTCGTTCCGATTTTATATTTCTCATTCACGGCCATATAATATTTCATAATGCTTTCTTTTGGCAGAAGCTCGCTGGAAGGAATACTGTCATCATATCCTTTTCTGGCGTCTCTCCACGGCTTCTCATTATGTGTAATCTTCTCCAGGACCTTTCCGCCATATAAACCAAAAGTATTCACAACAAGATCAATCACTTTTTTTTCATTTTCCGTCAGAGCATCCGCTGTTCCTTCCAAAAGCGCAAATCGCGCGTCATCTATCGGATTGTATTTAAAATCACGAAACAGATCATAAACTTCCGGATAAACCGGTCCATGAACCCACGCCCTGCAGTCCTCTGTAAAAATCGGCCTGCCAAACAAAGCGGAATAAATACCCTGAATAAAGTACAGAAGCTTCTGCAGCATAAGCGGAGTCACTTCTTCCAGCTTCTCAAATACATAAGCAATCACCCGGAGCATTTTATCCGATACGGAAAACAGGCTCTCCATGCTCTCCGCCGCCCCCATTGCCTTTTTATATGCCGCATCCGACAGCTTATCCCGGTTTTCCATGAGCTTCCGCTTCATATAGGCTGGAGATGCCAGAGCCGCTCTTATAATATCCGAATACTCCTTTGAAGGTACCTGGCCCTCAAGATACCGCGGCAGCGTTACCTCACCGAAGCCAAGAGCCAGAGACAGCGGAGCTTTGCCAATCTTATAGATCTTCATAAGTTTTTCGATATCATCGACAGAAACAAGACCTTCAGCCGCTCTGTACTGCTCGTCGATTTCCTGGACATTCTTATCAATCAGTCCGGGAATGCTCATTTCCGCACCGCATTCTGAACATACCGCTGTCGTAATGCGAAACGTGTACTCCTTATCTCTTATGGTTTTTACAATGTTCTTCTTCTGCAGAAAGTACTCTGTTTCTTTTCTGCATTCTATACAAAAGTCCCTTCTTCCCTTCTCTGTCATAATAGTCATCTCCATTATCCTCCTGTTTATTTAAAATAATATGTAAGCGGATGCTTTTGTTCATGAAAGGAAATCACTATCACAAAGCAGTTGTCCAGCTTGTTGAACTTAATATACAGAGAAACTGTTCTCTCTTCCGTTCCGTATCTCTCCAAAAGAGTTACATCTTTTCCAAACACATATAGTCTTTCATGCTCATAACCTGTATGTTCATTCTGCAAAATCTTTGAAAAATCCAGTGCCGTCAGGCTCAATATAATTTCCTTTGCTTTTGCTTCATCAATAACATAATCATGAAAAAGGTTAATATTATCCTGCCGTCTGGCATTTCTGTCAAGTCGAAATCTGTCATTTGCAACTGCTTCTTTCACCTCAGAAAGATATTGCTCTATGTCCTTCTTATCTATACTCAATATTTTATCCTCCGCGCATTGCATGATAGGATTTTTTATTTTTCCTATCATCACAATACATCAATGATGTGATTTTGTCAATATTCAATCATTGAATGTTCCGGAAAATACCGGGCCGCCCTATATTTATCTGCCCAATGCCTCTTTTATTTTTCCTATCAGCCCGATGTCTGCTGGAAGCCAGTCCACAGAATACAGGCTTTCCCTGTCCAGCCATCTGGCCGCCTCATGCTCTTTCAGCTCCAGGCTGCCCCCTGTAACCTCGCACCAGAAACAGTCCATAGACAGATGAAACGCCGGATAATCGTATTCAACAGTTGTAATCATATCTCTGACCTTTATCTCCGTATTCAGTTCCTCCCGGATTTCCCGGATCAGCGCCTGCTGCGGCGTCTCGCCCGGCTCAATCTTGCCGCCCGGAAATTCCCAGCCGTCCTTAAATTCTCCATAACCTCTCTGTGTGGCGAAAATACGGTTGTCTTTTCGGATGACCGCAGCCACTACGCGTACTGTTTTCATGCTTTTTATATCTCCTGTCTTTTAGTCACTTATAATGTAATCATATATATCACTTCGTACCGGTACGTCCAGCCGGTAGTCAATCTCAAATGCATCATCCTGTGTCTTTTCCATGCGAATCGGACGGGGATCGTTCTCGGCGAAGATTTCACCCAGGAAATAAAATTCTTTTGCCTCATTATCATCTTTATTTTTGCGAACAAACAAAAAGATGCGGTTGTCCCTGTCTGCTTCTGTTCTTTTATAAATATGATCTGCATCACCGGAAGTAATCTTCCTGGGGTGCTTTGATAAGGCAATCAGGTAATTTTCTGATACAAACCAGTCTTCATAGGCGATTGCGTCCTCCGACTTATGGTAATTGATAAACACCGGAAGCGTCTTCGTCTCAGCATCATAAAAATAGCCGCCGATATTCTGAGCATTCATGTTCTTCTTCCAGTTCAAAAGCCGGCATACATCTTCATAAGTATATTTCTGATAAAGTTCAAAACTGGTGTCCCGGTATGTATCTGCATAGTTTTCCTGATACTGCTGAATTCCAAATTCTATGAGCTCTTCTATCATCTTTCTGAAATTCTGATCTTCCAGCATCTGTTGAAATGATTTCGTCAGCTGGTATCCCCCATTTCCGTCACGCTCAACTAGGACGCACACGGAATATTTCTTTCGCTCTTCTTCTTTTGGGAACTCATTCCGCAGGTTGCGGACGACGGAATCTTCCACTTCATTCGAGAGCTTTCCCTGATACTTTTCCTGGAATTCATTCCTATACCGCCACATCCTGTCTTTTTGCTCCAGTAAATGTCTTAAAAGCGCCAGCTCCTGAATTCTTTTATAAAAAAGTAGTTTTCACGAAAAGTATTCCAATACCGTTTCCTAATTAGGAGTCAGCTGTATCTGGTATTCTTTCTCATACTTTTTCAGGAAGTTATGATAGGAACCGCACTTCTCAAATATTTTCATGACATCAATGGAGCCGTACTCTTTGAATTCGCTAATCGTAGGAATTCTTCCGATCTTATATTTCAGAGAAGTATAGGACTCTTTCAGCAGCTTCATGTCATTGGTGCGGGCGGCGTCAATGGACGCGTAGATCCGTTTCTTTGAAATCTCATCAAAATGTATGGTAGAGCTTCCCGGAATCACGCGGGCGCCCTCCCGCACATAACGGCGCATGGAATCCTTGTTGTAACTCCGATCTCCGGATAACGCAATCGGGATCATAAAATTGTTCATGTAGTTTCCAATGAAGTCCAGAATTACAACATATTCTTTTCCTTCACATTTTCTGAGTCCACGCCCCAGCTGCTGAATGAAAACTACCGGAGACTGCGTTGGACGGAGCATGATAACCTGATTGATTTCCGGTATATCTACACCTTCATTAAAAATATCTACCGTAAATATATAATCCAGCTGCCGTTCTGTATGTTCATCATCCGTCAAACGATTTATGACTTCTTCTCTTCTGCCCAGGCTGTCATCACCGAGCAGTATCTCTGTCCGATATCCCCGTTCATTAAATTTGCAGGATAACTCCCTGGCTTCCTCTTTTCTGCTGCAGAACACCAGTCCTTTTACCCGTTCCCTGCTGAATCCGTAATAATCCGCTTTTTCGATCACATAATTTACCAGGGCATCCGAAACCAGATTTGCGAAATTCTTCACCCCGGCATTATCATCAAAGACTTCTCCGTTGATCTCTATATCGGTAATGCCAAAATAATGAAACGGACACAATAAATCCTCTTCCAACGCCTGCTGGAGGCGAATCTCGTAAGCAATATTGTGATGAAAAATCGAATAGATATCATAATTATTGGTATCCGGGCTTGCAGTCATTCCCAGCCAGAACCCGGGCGTAAAATACCGCATGATCCGCTGATAACTTTCCGCACCGGCATGATGGCACTCATCCAGAACAATGACATTGAATGCATTTTTTGCATACTGTGTATAGATCTCCGGTTTTGCCATCGTCTGCATGGTAGCAAAGATAAAATCCTGCTACATCTCCTTGCTTGTGCCGGAAAGGAGGCCATAAGTTCTCGAATTTCCAAAGACTAATCTGTAGCTATTTATGGATTGTCTCGCAATCTGTTCTCGATGGACAAGAAACAGCGCTCTCCTTGGATTCATTTCCCGAAGGGCGAACACAGAGGCCAGAGTTTTTTCTGTTCCGGTGCTGCTCAGCAGCAGCGCCCGGTCTATGTTCCTCCCGCGCATTCTCATGACATTATCTACAAAGGCCACCTGCATCTTATTGGTCTTCAGTGTATACCGGGCAAGGTCGACCACTTCCTCCCGGAGTGCCTGCCTTTTTTGTTTCTGAATCAGCTTCTCTCTCTGATAATCCTGTAGATACTGCTCAATAAACTCTGCATAACCAAGAGACTGCTTATCCTGCCAGAGCTCATCAAACTCCGACAATACCTGCTGCGCCACTTCTCCCTGTTCTGTGGAAACAATCTTTGTGTTCCATTCCCGGTTCCTGGTGATCGCATTCAGAGTCATATTGGAACTTCCAATGATAATCCGGTAGATTTCCTCACTTCGGAAAATATAGCCTTTCGTGTGAAACCCTCCGGTTTCATAACTGGTCGTAAACATTTTCAGTTCTATATTTTTCAGTGACTGCAGCTTTTCCAGTGCAGCCGGTTCGCTGAACATCAGATAATCCGTAGTCAGAATCTTCCCGGGGATGTTTTTCTTCTCCAGCTCCTTTAATGTCTGCAGCAGAGGCGTAATTCCGCTTTTCGTAATAAAGGCTACGCTGATGCGAAACTCATCGCATTTCAACAGTTCTTCTTCAATAGAGACCAGCACCTTTTTCCCCTGCCGGTAATTATTGGAGACAAATTCCGGACGATAAGCCAGGTTGGAGTTGAAGGACTGATTCACACAGGCGGTGGCAAACCCTTTATTCAATTCAACGATTTTGTTTTGTATAGTACTCATAATAATTCCTCGCAGCCCGTCTCTGTACCCTATCCCGG
Organism: uncultured Merdimonas sp.; assembly: GCA_944375725.1. GTDB lineage: Bacteria > Bacillota > Clostridia > Lachnospirales > Lachnospiraceae > Laedolimicola. Next base: position 18,255 of record CALWAZ010000061.1, read on the forward strand.
CAATTCAAAAATTACAATCCTTTCGCGGGGATCCTTTCCTGAAAACAAATCCCGGCAGTCGATTTCGTCCAGAAAGGCCAGCTCATCCACAGTCATCAGATAAGAGATATACTCATCTGACGGATAATAAAAGAACAGCAGAAGCTCTCTGGGCGCCTCATACCAGGACTCCAGAATCCGGGCCAGAACCTTCCGCAGAAGCTCCACGGAAAAGGGATTAAAAAAATAGATCCGGTCCACGCTCTCCGGCACCGGAAAGGTCTCCGCATCAGCCAGCCGAAAATCTGTCCGTTCCGCGGAAACAGCCGTATTCTGATTTTCCTCTGCTTTTTCAAAAATTCTTTCATCGTACTCGACTCCAATGGTGCGGCATCTGGTCTGCCAGGCCAGAAAGAAGTCCACCCGCCCTTTGCCTGCGCCATAATCCAGAAGAGTATTGCCCTTTCGGATATATCCGGCATTTGCCAGGCGCTCCAGCACAGGGTACGGCGTGGGTTCATAAGGGAACCGGTACTGATCGGAATGGGAATCATCCCGGCCCGTGGTCCGGATGTGAAGGAGCCTGTCGTATTTACCTTCCGTCATCTGCATGTCCTACAGCTCCTGATAGACGGTTCTGCCATTGCGGAAATCCGACTTCATAAGGGATGCCTTTGTGACCATCATGTCTGCCTTCGGAAGATGAACCTGATAGGGCTTCTTTGCGGAAACCTTCCGAATCAGCGTAATATGGGGAACAAATTTGTCATTTTCAAAGGGAATCCCTTCTTCTTTCAGGGCTGCCCGCAGCTCTTTCACATAAGCGCTCAGCTTCTGGTTTCCCTTGACACCGGCCCAGAGAATATTTCCGAAATTTCCTTTTTCAGAAAGAGCCAGCCGGAACTTAGGGCAGGGAACTCTTTCCAGCACCTGTTTGATTTTCTTCGAATCGTCATATTCCCCAATGAAAGCCAGGGTCATATGCAGATTTGCCGCCGGAACATAATTTCCCTCCACTCCCTGCTTTTTCAGTTCGTGCATGCAGGTAACCAGCGCCTTCTGCATGTCCGGCGAAAGAGGAATCGCGATAAACAGTCTCATTGTCTACACCTTCCTTTGTCTTATTCCATTTCCCGTCTGATCCATTTCATGATGACTTCATCCACCAGATACGCCTGCTGGCTTTCCGTAAGCTCCCGGCCTTTGGGGATTCTGTGCCATTTCTCCAGGCAGCTCCTGCAGCAGGTTCCTGTGGCATGCTGGGCCACAAAGACCGGATGTCCCCGCATGGGCGTCTGCTTTCCGTCATTAGCAGGCTCTGCGGGAGCGAGTCGTTTCCGTATAAAATCGCAGGCGTGGCTGCGGATCGTGTCCATACCCTTTTCTCTCACATAAGCTTTATCGTTGGCCTTCAGATGAAAACTGCTCCGAAACTTTGACTGGGCAAGGCGCGCAAACAGATCACCTCTGTAGGCTCCCGGCTCCTCTTCTGTCCGCATGGGCTGGAGGCTGTTTTTGTAAACAATCATTTTCGGCTTTTTCCGGGGAACATTTTCTCCGGAAGGAACTTTTTCTGCAGTTTCTTCCGTTGTCTCGGCGGCCACAACCTGGTGGCCGGCATCTCCTGTTTCCGCGGCTTCCGCAGTCTGACGACCGGTCCCGCCTTCCGGATTTTCCTCCTGAAGACACTGGGCCAGCTTCGTGTTCCGGGAGTCTGTCGTCATGTTTTTTATGGCATAATATACGGCCCGTTTTTCCCCGATCAACACCAGAATCTTCTTCGCCCGGGTCACGCCGGTATAGAGCAGATTTCTTTGAAGCATGACAAAATGGCTCATGGTAAAGGGCATAACCACAATGGGGTACTCGCTTCCCTGAGCCTTATGTATAGTCGTGGCATAAGCCAGCGTCAGCTCGTCCAGCTCACTGACATCATAAGTGACTGCCCGCCCGTCGAAATCCACGATCAGCTCCCGCTCTTCCATGTCCACCTTTGAAATGATGCCGATGTCTCCGTTAAATACTTCTTTATCGTAGTCATTGCGTATCTGCATAACCTTGTCCCGGAGACGGTACTGGGTTCCGCCCCGCCGCAGAAACACGTTCGAGGGATTCATGGCCTCCTGCAGCACCTGGTTCAGATTTGCCGCCCCGCAGACGCCTCTCTGCATCGGCGTCAGCACCTGAATGTCCTGCAGAGCGTCCACATGATAATACTGAGGGAGATTTTTCGTGCAGTAACGCACCAGCGTCTCCACCACTTCCTCGTTGGTATCCCTGGAGGCAAAGAAAAAGTCCGCGTCCTTTCCTCCCCGCATATCGATGGCTTCTCCCCTGTTAATCCGATGAGCGTTCATAATAATCCTGCTTCCTTCCGCCTGCCGGAAAATCCGCGTCAGCCTCACCACCGGAATCCGCCCGGAGGCAATGATATCCTTCAGCACATTTCCCGCGCCCACGCTTGGCAGCTGGTCCGTATCTCCCACCAGAATCAATGTCATCTGGTCTGGAAGGGCTTTCAGAAGATTGTACATGAGCATCACATCTACCATGGAACACTCGTCCAGAATCAGCACGTCGCCTTCCAGGGGATGTTCCTCATTTTTCTGATACCCCTCCGGCGGTTTGTATTCCAGAAGCCGGTGAATGGTCTTCGCTTCCATTCCGGCGGCTTCGGACATCCGTTTCGCCGCCCTCCCTGTAGGCGCCGCCAGCAGAACCCGGCAGCCGGCCATCTGATAGGCGGAAATGATGCCTTTGACCGTGGTGGTCTTTCCCGTTCCCGGCCCTCCGGTCAATACCATGACTTTCGAGGAAACGGCTGTCCGAATCGCCTCCAGCTGTATCTCGTCATAGGAAATCCGGGAACGCTCCGCAATCTGCTCCAGAATCTTATCTGCGTCCAGGCGAACCGCGCGTTCTGCCAGAAGCAGGCGGATCAGCCTTTTCGCGCAGCCTGTCTCTGAAAAATAGAAGGGCGGCAGATAAATAGCCTCTTCATCCTGAATCACATCCCTGGTCCGTAGCATCTCATCCAGCGTCATTTCCAGTTCCGGCTCTTCCACTTCCAGAAGCTCCACCGCCTTGCGGATCAGCTGCTCACGGACCGCGTAGCAGTGCCCCTCTTCGGATAACTTATTTAAGGTGTAAAGAATTCCGCTCCTCAGCCGGACAAATTTTTCTTTCCCAATTCCCAGCTTCTCCGCAATCTGATCAGCTGTCTTAAAGCCGATGCCCCAGATGTCATCCGCCAGCCGGTATGGATTGTCCTGAACAATCTTGATGCTGTCGCTGCCGTAGGTCTTGAAAATTTTTGTGGCATGGGCGGTGCTGACCTCGTGGCTCTGGAGGAAGAGCATGATATTTTTGACTTCCTTCTGCTCCTCCCAGCTCTTCTTGATACGCTCCACCCGGATTTTCCCGATTCCCTCCACCTCCAGCAGAGACTCCGGATGCTCCTCTATCACGTCCAGCGTGTCTTTCCCAAATTTCTGGACGATGCGCTTTGCAAACTTAGGTCCCACGCCCTTTACCAGGCCGGAACCTAAGTATTTCTCGATGCCGTAGACAGTAGCCGGAAGGGTCTCCTCAAACTTCTCTACCGAGAACTGGCGGCCATATTTTGCGTCTACTTTCCAGAAGCCTTCCAGCGAAAGGACAGAGCCCACGTGGGTGTCGGGCATGGTGCCAACGACAGTGACCAGGTCGGTGTAGCCTTTGGCGGCGGCTTTGAGGACGGTGTAACCGTTTTGTGGATTTTGGTAGGTGATGCGTTCGATGACGCAGCGGAGGTGATCCATGGGGTGGCTCCTTATATTTTAACAATACTATCTCGAAATAAAGATGTTTACTAATATTTCCTAAAATTTGGTTAATACGCTTTAAATACACCTTCCAATTTTGTATAATGTAATTATACAAACGATAAAGCCTTATGAAAGGAGCAGTCTATATGGCCAAAGCAGGTGACTTTTATATTGTACAGGTTCTAGAACCCCACGTAAATTGGGGCACTTACAGAAATCCCACAAACAGGGAACCAATAGAAGGAGAATCTTATGTAAAAATTCCAGCTGAATATGCCCGAAAATTTGATATCATTCGAGACACACAATACACCGCTTATTTTTCAAATGGACAGCCTTCAATACTAATTAAAGCCTCTGGTAACGGCCCCTGCGATGACGGCATTCAATACGCCAAACAATTCGAAGGCATCGGAAAAGGTGCGTGTAAAGCGTTTACGCCATGGTATACTTCCTGCGGTATTAAAGCCGGTGATCATATCAAAGTTGAATTTCTAAGCCCAACAGAAATACTATTTTCAAAAGAATAATCGAAAATACAGGGAGACATTTCCACTGTCTCCCTCATCTTGAATATGGGACACACATAATTTTCTTGAAAAAAATATTTATCATTCACAGTCAGGGTCAACTTCCTGCTCTCGAATCATTTTTTCCCATATTGCTTCTTCAATCACGCGGACGCAGCCTTCAACATCTTTTGAAATATCTTTTCCCCAAAAGCGAATCACTGTCCAGCCTTCAAAAAGAAGTTTCTTATTAACCTCATCATCCCGCTCCATATTGTGTGAGATCTTTTTTATCCAATACTCTGAATTATTGCTCTTTTCCAGCCTAGGCTTTAATACTTCCCAGTCTTTTCCATGAAAAAATTCTCCATCACAAAAAACTGCAATTTTATATTTCGTTAAAGCTATATCTGGCTTTCCAGGTAAATTCTTGGGATTCTTCCGATATCTATATCCTTTATGCCATAACGCTTTTCTGAGTTTTACTTCAATTGCAGTATCTTTACTGCGGATATGCTGCATATTCTTTTTTCGCTGTTCTGGAGTTAAATTATCCAACAAATATCACCTTTTCATTAATGCAGAAAAACTACGTCATTATGATATCCAATGAACTGTTTATCTGGCAGAAATTTATCAGGAAGATTTATTTTCTTTCCATCATACTTCATTATCCATACTTTTGTTTCTTTATCCATCTCAGCTTTCTTTAAATGGGAAGATATTACCATTTCATAGTTTCTATTAATAGTAATAAAACCTTTGTCAAATACTTTATCGTGAAAAACATTCAAACATAACCCATTTCTAGGATTTGTTCGTTCCTTTTTTTCATCACTCACATTCCATGGTTTAATATGACTGGCAATTAGAAGTGACGGCTCTGCCATTTTAGTAATGCAGCATCTATTTGAATATGCACTCAAAACAACTCTTCTAAAAAAAGATTGCCCAACACGCTGCTTTATTTGAGCGTCCCTATAACGGCCTGGTGGTAATTTAACAATTTCATCATTAATTCCAATCATTCTTTCAATGGGGATTCCCTTTTTCATTGACAAAATTTTCTGAGCTTCTAAAGAAAGCTCTTCCCAATTATTATAAAATTCATTGCATATCTCTTCATCAAGTTTACTTCCATGCGGCATTCCAGATAATTCTTTTCTTTTTATTTCTGGATCATGATGAGCAAGGTTAGCCAGTTTTAATCCAACAGAACTTGGTGTTCTTCCTAAGAGCTCAGCTAATTCAATGATTTCTCGATTCGATTTAGATATCTTTGAAAAAGGCGTACGGCAGTACAGTTCAAAAGCTAGTATTGTTTCTTCCCTTGACCATTTAACTCCTGTACGTTCAAGCATCCTGCTGCCTCCTTCTCTACTTCCAAAATTTGTCAATTAATTTATCTCTCTATACGCGGCAGTTTCTGCTATTTTGACCAGCTCGTCATTGACTTTATCTTGTTCTTCCTTTCCCATTTCTAAATCTGACAGCTGTACTTCTCTATTAACCGAAAAAATTCTCTTCAAAACATCATGATCATACCCATTTTCAGCATAATCCTGTGCTAAATTAATAAATAAGTCCACCGGCATTGCTGAACCGTTTATTCCTGTATCTCTAGATATCGTCTTTATCTGGCTGTTAATATTACTGCCAAACGAACCTGCGATATAAGAGAAAAATGCTAATGGAAGCTGTGTTTTCCCGTATTTTTTATAATTTGGTATGTATACATCTTCCATAACACGCTTATGGTCTCCACTAATACTGTATCCATTCTTATATGCCTTATTATCAATTATGCCGCAGTAGCCGTATTCTTCGGACTCGATAAAAACATCCGGAGTGTTGCCAATTGGCCCCACATGCTCCGCCCGCATTTTAAATATCTTTCTAAACATCTCACATGTCGCTGTTTCGAAATCACGAGCTCCTGCAGTTCCCATATGCGCCAATTCCTTGTAGGAAACAAAAAAGTCACTTATATTTCCATGCGCATAATTTTTCAGAAGGAATTTTTCCACGGTTCTTTCGTCAATACCTGTGTTATGTGAAACATGTTCAACAATATCTGCTGTAATGCCTGTAATTGGCGTTTTTAATGCCAGCAGTACATACTCTTTCTGAATTCTGGATTCATTTAATTCTTTCTGAGACAGACCGCTTTCTCTATCAAAGTTTCTAAGATCCTTTGCTGCTTTTCCCCGTCCATATTTGCGTTGATAATTTTCACTTAATTGCGGGTTCGGTATATACGAAGGTACTCTTTCAATAAATCTATCCACCTCCAATTCTTTACCTGCCCGAATGCTGACGGTTTTATGCCCACGGTCTACATATTGTGTTAAACTAATATAATTGAAAAAGGTATTCGCAATATTACTGTAAGTTTTTGTCTGGGTGTCCTCCATATAATCTTTATCCTTAATACCCTGTCGATAATTAAGGATCTTATGGACTACATTCTCATACACAATATCACTGTCAGAAACAGCCTGATGTATCACGATGCCATACATTTCTTCCATACTTAAATAATTTTCCAGCCGCGGGTCCCTCAGCAGACGGAACATAAACTGAAACGGATGCACTCTAAAAGAGTGATCTACGCTCCCGCTTCCAGACCAGGATGCTGCTGAAGGATACTGATATCTTTGAAGCTGTAATCTCATAGCCTCAACAAAGCTAACCTTTCCTTTAATCAACTCTTCACCAATTAAAGTTAAACGGCATTTATTATTTTCATCCTCGGTGAAAATTAAACCAAGATCTTTCATCTGTTTGAATAATGTTCGAATACCGCCTCCGCCTTGTTTTGCTTTGCGCGCACGCAGATTTCCGTGTTCTGTAATTGCACGCTTCCCTAATTCATCTTCAAATGCCAGCTGTAATTCCGTATTTCCTGACCACTTTTTCCCCACACAAATATCACTAAACGCTACCAATGCATTTAATACAGTTGTAAGCTGCCGTTTCTGCCTGGATACAAACCAATGTTTATATGGCATACCTTTTCTGCCCCCATTCTCTTTAGTATTATAAAGTTATCTATTACCCCTCATCCGAAATATTTGCTGGAACAGACTCATAAGGAATTCCTGCAAATGTTTTTAAAATTGCTTCAAATATGATTTGAGCGCCATCCACCGGAACTGCCATTCCTATTTGTTTTCTAACCTCCTCTTTAGAGCCTTCAAATATAAAATCATCCGGAAATGTCTGCAGTCTTGCTCTCTCCCGATTTGTTAATGCCCTTGGTTCACTCCAATGATAAATATGTGTTCCACCGCCGCCGGAGCCAGTTACTGTGTACGCCGGTTTATTCGGATCAAGCCTTTTATATATCTGACTGATCCTGGCTCCTTTTACTTTTAACTGCAGTTCTTCCGGAATATCTGCCGTAAATGCATTTTCACCCGGCTTAATATACGACAAACGCCGAATCACCTGCTCAGATTGTTTTGTTTTTTCATTATTAGCTGCATTCTCAGCAATCGGGGGATTTTCAAGCGCTTCTTTACATGTCTTTATTTTTCCTGACGGAGCTGGAATTTTAAATTCATAAGGCAAATCCTTCCTGATCCCTATGATAATAACCCTGTGCCTCGCCTGAGGAATTCCATATTCTTCAAATTTATACAAATTAGGATATATTCTATAGCCCGCATTCTTCATATCCAACAATATTTTTTTGAATGCCTTCCCTTGATTCGCACTCTTTAAACCACCTACATTTTCTGCCAAAAACCAAGCTGGATGATATATTTCAAGTGCTTTTATTCCATATGTATATAATGGTCCAAACTTACCTTTAAATCCAAGCTGCTCACCCACGACAGAAAAATCGTTACAGGGAAATCCAAATGCTAACGCATTAATTTCTCCAAGTTTTTCAATATCCAGAAAGTGTACATCTTTACAAATCACACTGTCCGGATTGTCTTCACATATATTATGAATATACGTCTTACATGTTGCTTCGTCATAATCATTAGCCCACTGATGAACAATGCAGTACTCTTTATCTTTTATTTTAGCCCGCAATGCGCCACAAGCAAGCCCTCCCGGCCCGCAAAATAATTCACCTAATTTAAATTTTTTTAAATCTTCCATCATACTTCTTCTCCATTAGCCAAAATAAATTTTCTTTCAAAATCAACACCAGTTACTTCTGCTATGGCTTCTAAATCAGTTATAGTAAAACTTCCTCTCTTCATTTTGGAATTAAAACTTTGAGGGGACTTTTTCAATCTTCTCGCCAGCTCAGCTTCACTAATGTCGCATCTTACACACAAGACTTTTATCTGTTCTGATATTGTCATTATTCCCTCCAAATCACTTTATTGTCTTTATGTTTATAAGAATGAATAACTTGAAAAATTATCTTTAGTATAAAAGTTTTTTTTGATAATGTCAATTTATACATTTAGCTTTAACAAAAATTATACCCCTATTACTATACTTTTCAAATATATAAAACTAAAGTAAAATTTTTCTATGATTATCCTAATTTCATATTGAATGATTCTTGCTATTTATCTATAATATAATTATTATGATGTACATGGGGAGAGACCATCAATGTTTGTTACTGTTATATCTATTATCTTTTCAGGGCTAACAGCTACTATGATTACAATCCTTTATCAAAAATTTTCAGGAGTTCAAAACGCTAAACGTAAAGTCTTTGAAACAGCCGTATCCTATAGGTATTTTATTAGTGAAGAGGAAAATGTTAAATCACTAAATTCTATTGATATCGTTTTTCATAATAATTCCAAAGTCAGGCTTGCTTGGAAAGAATACCTGGACGAAACCGACAAAAGACCTGAAAATCAACAAACAATTGCTGATAAATATATTAGACTATTAGAAGAAATGTCTCATGCCTGCGGATACAAAAATATAAGATGGGATGATCTTAAACGCTATTATTATCCATCAGGGTTATCTAACAGAAAAATTCAAGAATATACTTTAAAGGAAATGCAAATTAAAGTTGCGGAGAAAACGGCTTTTGAAGCATCAAGACAAGAAAACACACCTCCTGATGAGCAATTAAAAAAGCAACAACTTTTTCAATATTTATTAAAACTATCGGAACAACCTGATAATCTGAGTAAACTTTTAGATTTTATAGAGAAATTAGAAAAGTAGTACTTCTTTCTGTTTACCTCCAGCAGATATCCGGTCTTCTGAAAAGCATATTTAGCCATTTTCAGCCCCTCTCCCCACTCTGACATCTCCTGTCACCCAGCTTTCTTTTATCTTCAATTCCGGCACATTTTCCAATAGTTTTTCAGACGCTTCTTCCGTCAAATCTGTAGAACACCGTCCGTTTCGATCTCCTTGAAAATCTCTGTACTTGAAGGAAACATACAGGATTCCGCTCTTTTTTCAATGCCCTGCACATTTTCATAAAAATATCGGGGAGCTCATCCCGTCTCAAATAAAGAATGGAAGCGCAGGCCCAGGTTCCATCATACTGTTTCGTCTCATCCAGTTTCTGAAAAAGCACCTGTCTTACGGGGATTCCCGTATATACACTAACCAGCTAGCACAGCTCTTCAGAACCGTCCATCTCCTCTACACGGAATCCCTTGTCCAGAAAACGCTTCGTGTCTCTTCCGGAACCGTAGTCAAAATTCAGAATCAATACCCCTTCAGCAGAAGAGACAGAAAACGGTCCTGAATTCCGGAAAAATAAACGCCGACCGTTCCTTCTGCAAATTTCCAGACATTTCTATCGTAATAATCCAATGTTTTCTGCCCCTCAGGGACCCTCTTCTGATGTTCAATTCCCTACTTTTGCTCTGTGATATTTCAAATTATCTCTTCGACTGAATTTTACCCAATTTACTCCGTTTCTTTCATCTTTTTCTTCCGTCTTTTCCATCCATGCAGTCTCCGCCAGATATTTATTTCTCCATTCCATTTCCAGCCGCAATATGTTTTGATAGGATAATCACAAAAAAACATCGAGGAAGTTACAAAGGAAAATGGTACACACACTTGGACGAAAGCCAACAATAAGGAAATAGCAAAGGCACACTAACTTAATGACCGACAAACAAGGTCGCTAAAAGAACCAGCATATTATTTCGCAATAAAATAGTAAGCTGATCCTTTTCTTTTCGGTCTATTCAAATGATTTAAAACAATGCTACTCGCAATTTGACGGATTTACGACTTGTGTATAAAAGTGTAAAATAATATTAATTATAATTTTGTTTTTCCAGCTAAAGGAGATGATAATATTGCTAAGAATTGACAAGGCTATTCTAGATGCGAGTGGAGTGATTTGTGACAACATTGCACGATTCGGCTCAACCGAACGCGGACTTTTAAGCCAAAATATACTAGGGCATATTCGCAATTTTGTAGAATATGTAGCTATCAAGGCATTTTCTAATGGCGCTGATGTTAATCCTAATGATTACGAGCTCAATGTTGCTGCCCTGAAAGATATGCAACGTCACGGAAATTTGCGCTTTTTACATAGATTTCATGAGCTACTTCAGAAGTCGGTATCGCACTACACGATAGACAAAGATGGCTCCGAACGACTCATGCTCAAATACTATGAGCATCTGCTTAAGATAAAACTTTATCTTAAACAGACGTGCAATCTGGATGTGCTAGAAAATATAGAGGATTTTCCTCTAGATACTGATACAGAGTTATCCGATTATTATACGAAAATTGCAGAGAGAATTGAGTCCCCAAGCCGGTTTAGCTATGCTGTCACGTACAACGATCGCTATTATGTTCAGAAAATTAAACCTTTCTTTATAAATCAAAAGATATATTATGAGGTTACATTTACTGCAGCAATGGCTAATACAAGCAAATTTGATCGAGTAATTGCTTTTACTCGTCATGAAATCATAGATAACTATGCTATAAAATTTTCTATTCATAATGATACAATTCGTATTTTGGACAAAGATATGTCTATCTTAATAATAGACGGATATGAAGTATCTATTCGTCCGTGTGAATGGGATAACTTTTCTGAAATCTTTGGACCACGAGTGGAGCATAGCGCTAACTCTATTGAATATATGAAACTAATGAGATTTCTCTCAACCGTCAAAATGCCTCTAACAGAGCTTGTAAGTAGCGATCAAGATTATTATGATTTTATAAAAAATCATATCACTTCACAAGCTAAGTCGATTAAAATATACAAGCTTCTGGATCAGTGTCGAGAGGTGATTTTGAATGGTAAGGCCGGCTCAAACGTATTGCGTTATTTGTTATACAAGATGAACAACCGCGTTATCAAATGGCAGTACTGGAGCAAGCAGTGCGGAGACTTATCAAATCTTTATCTAAACTATGGCTGTATACCTTTTGACCGTATGCCTTATTGTACTTCTCTTCGTCGGCATAATCCGAGAATATATGATTTATTTAACTCAATTCCCGTTTCTGGTCATGAGCATGAATTATTTGCTCGATATATTAAAAATAATACGGAGATAGAAGGAAAGCTCTTCACTCCTAAAGCTGAAATTAAGGGGTTTGAGAACATCAATGAACTTATACAGAAATATAACACTTCTCTTTATTATAAGCATACTGGACGCAGGCTGGATGAATATAAAGGCCATATTTATGTCAAAGAATATGCTGAAGATAGCGCTGAAATCATCAAAAAATTACAACAACTTTCTTCTTCTGGTATTTCTCAATATACTGCATCTGTTGATTCATGGCTTTCTCGAGAATCATATAGTATTGATGATGAAGACAAAAAAGAAGCACTTCGCCAAATGTTCGAAAATTCACATGTCGCATTAGTATACGGTTCCGCAGGGACAGGTAAATCTACCCTAATTAATCATATAGCAAATTTTTGGGGAGAAAAGGATAAGCTCTTTTTGGCAAACACCCATCCCGCTGTAGATAATATGAGGAGAAAAGTAACTGCGGGTAACAGTGAATATAATACCATTGCCAAATTTTTATCAGACGGAAATCTCAATACCGAGTGCGATATACTGTTTATCGATGAGTGCAGCACTGTAAGCAACAAAGATATGAGACAAGTACTTGAAAAAGCCAACTTTAAGCTTTTGGTCTTGGTAGGTGATGTGTATCAGATAGAATCCATTTACTTTGGAAATTGGTTTAGCATTGCGCAAAAGTTTGTACCTACAACTTCTGTGTTTGAATTAACATACCCCTATAGAACTACTAATCAAGATTTACTAACCGTATGGGATCGCGTACGTAAACTCGATAATGCAATTTTAGAACCATTAGTGAAAAATAACTACGTTGCCAGACTTGATGAGTCTATTTTTGAACATAGCAACGATGATGAAATTATTCTCTGTTTGAATTACGATGGACTCTATGGAATTAATAATATCAACCGCTTTTTACAGAGCAGCAATCCAAATGAAAATATTGTATGGGGAATCAACACATATAAAATTGATGATCCCGTTCTGTTTAATGACTCAAATATCTTTTCCCCATTGATTCATAATAACACAAAGGGGAGAATTGTCGGAATTCACCCAGAACAACAACAAATTCGGTTTGATATTGAGCTTGAGAAATCAATAAATGAGTTAGACGCATGGGACTACGACTTTGAACTCATTGGAGAATCTGAATCCGGCAATTCCATTATCTCATTCAGCGTTAATAAGTTCAGAAACACTGATGAAGATGATGACAATAATAACTCCACCGTTATACCATTTCAAGTTGCATACGCAGTATCTATACACAAAGCTCAAGGTTTAGAGTTTGACTCAGTAAAAATTGTTATCACAAACGAGGCAGAAGAACGCATCACGCATAATATCTTTTATACAGCAATCACCCGCGCAAAAAATAAGTTAAAAATATATTGGAGCCCGGAGACAGAAAAATCTGTCCTCGAGCGCCTTGAAGTTAAAAATTCAAACAAGGATGCTTATTTATTAGCACAACTATCCTCAATCACAATGACTAATTAAGTATTAAATTCTCTATGATGCGCATTGGTTTTCTACGCTTTTAAACTATATTAGCAAGAGTTTGAATGATAAGCAACCCCTGATAATCCAATTATTCCGTAAAAGTCCGGTTATATCGATCCATCAGCCTAAATGCGTAGAAAAAAGTATTAGTATCAGCGTGTACAAGCGGATTTCTGCTTGTGCACGCCTGATTACCATATAGCAAGACATAGAAAGCAGATGAATTCGCTGGCGCAGTAATATGGATAGTCTTTGCCCTCGTCTGCTGCTTCTTTATGTCCATTTATATCAGAATGTCCACAGTTTTCTCGGAAATGCTCCGGAATATTATCACATACGGACGTATCGTCCGCCTATTCCGTTTCAGCCTGTTTCTGGAAAGCATCTGGGCAAAAGTTCTGCAGGCTTCCAGCGACATGAAGACGCTGATGGCGGCCCAGATTGCAGGAACTATAGCCAGCATCATCTTCGATCCGCTGCTGATCTTCGGCATGTTCGGCCTGCCAAAGCTTGGCATCTCAGGCGCTGCCATTGCAACAGTAGCCGGCTAGATCGTGGTGGATCTCATGGTCATAAAAGCTTCTTCCTTTTATGCATTCATTTCCGGCCCTTTCTCTATCTATCTTTTTAATTCTTATCACGTTTCCTCCCCCATTTCCATATTGACAACCCACCCTGCCCGCAATATATTTTTATAGGATAATCACAAGAGAAAAATCGAGGGAGTTACAAAAGACAAAATGGAACGCACACTTTCAGAATCCCGGTTCTTCGGCCAGGAGAAAATATCAAAAATAATGCTCAAAATCGCGCCGCCTGTCATGCTGGCCCAGCTGATTCAGGCCCTCTATAATATCGTAGACAGTCTGTTCGTGGGCCGCTACGCCGAATCGGGCCTGACGGCCCTCTCCATCATCTACCCGCTCCAGCTTCTGATGATCGCTCTGGCCGTGGGAACCGGCGTGGGCATCAATACGGCCATGGCCGCCCGCTTCGGCCTGGGGAAGGCAGAGGAAGCGGAGGAATTTGCGGGCGTCGGCACGCCTCTGGCGGTGGTGATGTGGGCTGCCTTTGCCCTCGTCTGCTGGTTCTTCATGCCGGCTTATGCCAGAATGTCCACAGAGTCCCCGGAAGTGATCCGGGATATCACCGCATACGGGCGTATCGTCTGCCTGTTCAGCTTCGGCCTGTTTCTGGAAAGCATCTGGACCAAGGTTCTGCAGGCCTCCGGCGACATGAAGACACCGATGCTGGCCCAGATTGCGGGAGCCCTGACCAATATCATCTTTGACCCGCTGCTGATCTTCGGCATGTTCGGCCTGCCGGAGCTTGGCATTTCGGGCGCTGCCATCGCCACGGTGGCCGGTCAGATCGTTGCGGCTCTCATCGTTATGAAAAAGGGCTTTCGGAAATCGCCTGCCTGGAAGCTCTATCCCCGGCGCGTCCGGGAAATCTTTTTCCTGGGTATCCCGAATATTCTCATGCAGTCAGCTTATACCTTTTATATTCTGGGCCTGAACCTGATTCTGTCCGGTTTCTCGGATCAGGCGGTGACTGCCCTCGGACTCTACTATAAATGGCAGACCTTTTTCTTTATTCCTCTAGGCGCCATGCAGACCTGCATCGTACCGGTCATCAGTTTTAATTACGCGGCCAGAAATATCAGCCGCTGCAAAAAGACTCTGGCTGCAGCCGTCCTGTTTGGCGCGGCGCTGATGCTTGTGGGCGTCCTCTGCTTTGAGACGATTCCCGGGCCCATGCTGAGAGTCTTTACCTCCGATGAGCGGGTGGTGGAGATTGGGCAGCTCGGTTTCCACTTTATCGGCCTGAGCTTCGTTCCCATGGTCACGTCCCTGATTTTCCCGGTTTTCTTTCAGGCGGTGGGCCAGGGGCTCAAAAGCTCCCTTCTGACCATTGTGCGCACGGTAGTGCTCTTTGTGCCGCTGGGATACCTGTTTTCCCGGTTTGGACTGGCCTGGTTCTGGCTGACGTTTCCCTGCACGGAAGTGTTGACCACGCTGCTGGGACTTGGCTTTTACAAGGGCTTTCTGAAGGAGCCCTATAAAAAGCAGGGCAGAACGCAGACGGCTTAAGAGCCTTTCCTGAAGAAGCGGCCGCCTCCCGCACCGCTGTCCTGCCGCGCTCCCGCATTATTTTTTATTACCTCATAATCTCAAACAGATTTTTCTTTACCCGGAGGAGCCCCTCTCTCTGCATCTTTCCGATCTCCGCGGACAGAGAGCTGCGATCTACATTCAGATAATCGGCCAGCTGCTGCCGGTTAAAGGGGATCGTAAAGCTGCTGCTCCCGCTCCTGACAGCCTGATCCGACAGATAGGCCGTCAGCCGGCCGCGGATCGATTTGGACGCTGTATAAAAAATCTTCCGGGACAAGTTCAGGTTCTTCTGGGCGGAAAGGGCCAGCAGATTTCGAATCAGTTTTCCGTGAAAGGCGCAGGCATGGGTACAGCTGCGGAGCACCCGGCTGACATTCAGGAAAAGAATCTGTGATCTTTCTGCCGCTTCCACGTTTACCATCAGCGGTTCTCCTGCCGTACAGGCATAGGTCTCGGCAAAAATCTGGCCCGGCAGAACACTGTCCAGCACAGTGGTATTTCCCCAGAGATCGTCATGCTCAATCAGGACCTTTCCGTCCAGCACCACACCCAGAGACGCGGCCGCGTCGCCGGCCCGGTAAATCATTTCCCCCTTTTCATAGCTTTTTCTTTCCGCTGTCAGGCAGGAAAGCATCGTCTTAATCTCCTCCGGCTGGATCCCCCGGAACAGAGCTGTCCGGGACAGAAACTGATAATCCATATCGAAATTTTCTCCTTTTTGTTGTTTTGACAACAGATTTGTTGTTTTAAATCTACTATAGTATACCCATAAAGTCAATCAACAACCTGTATGGAGGAGGAAATCTTATATGAACCAGAACATGTTCTGCTATCAGTGCCAGGAGACAGCGGGCTGCTCCGGCTGCACCAAAACGGGTGTGTGCGGCAAGACGCCGGAGACAGCGGCTCTCCAGGATCTGCTTGTATACGTGACAAAGGGCCTTGCCGCCGCAGCCGTACAGCTGCGCTCGGAGGGCACGGAAGTTTCCGCGCATATCAATGAGCTTATCACGCGGAATCTCTTTACCACCATTACCAATGTGAATTTTGATCCGGAAGCCATTCAGGCCCGCATCCGGGAGACTCTTGATGTCCGGCGCGGTATGACAGCTCAGATAAAAGATAAATCCTGCCTTCCGGAAGCAGCGCTCTGGGACGGAGATACGGAGGAGTTTCCGGCCAAGGCTGCCCAGGTGGGCGTACTGTCTGAGAAAAACGAGGACATCCGCTCTCTGAAGGAGCTGATTACCTACGGTCTCAAAGGTCTGGCTGCCTATAGCAGACACGCGGCTGTCCTGCATTATGAAAATCCGGACATCCACGCCTTCCTCCAGAAAGCTCTGGCTTCCACTCTGGATGATCGTCTGACAGCCGATGAGCTTACGGCTCTTGCCCTGGAAACCGGAAAATATGGTGTAGACGTCATGGCTCTGCTGGATCAGGCCAATACGGAAACCTACGGGAATCCCGAGATCACCAGTGTCGATATCGGCGTGAGACAAAATCCCGGTATTCTGATTTCCGGTCATGATCTGCAGGATCTGGAAATGCTTCTGGAGCAGACCGAAGGAACCGGCGTGGATGTCTATACCCATTCGGAGATGCTTCCTGCCCACTACTATCCGGCGTTTAAGAAATATTCCCATTTTGCAGGCAACTATGGAAACGCCTGGTGGAAGCAGAAGGAGGAGTTCGAGTCCTTCCACGGCCCCATTCTCATGACCACCAACTGCATCGTGCCGCCCAAAGACAGCTATAAGGACCGGCTCTATACCACCGGCGCCGCAGGCTATCCCGGCTGTACGTATATTTCCGAGGACGCGGAGGGTAGAAAGGACTTCTCGGCTCTCATCGAACACGCAAAGCGCTGCCTGCCTCCCATGCAGATCGAGCAGGGCACCATCACCGGCGGCTTTGCCCACGCGCAGGTGCTTGCTCTGGCTGACAAGGTCGTAGACGCCGTAAAATCCGGCGCTGTCCGGAAATTCGTCGTGCTGGCCGGCTGCGACGGCCGGGCGAAGAGCCGCAGCTATTACACTGATTTTGCCAGGGCTCTGCCTGAGGATACCATTATCCTGACCGCAGGCTGCGCCAAATACCGTTTCAACAAGCTGAATCTGGGCGATATCGGCGGCATCCCGCGGGTGCTGGATGCCGGTCAGTGCAACGACTCCTACTCTCTGGCAGTCATTGCCCTGAAGCTGAAAGAGGTGTTCGGGCTGGAAGATATCAACGACCTGCCCATCGTATACAATATTTCCTGGTATGAGCAGAAGGCGGTCATCGTACTGCTGGCCCTTCTGTACCTGGGCGTGAAAAACATTCATCTCGGACCCACGCTTCCGGCCTTTTTAAGCCCCAATGTGGCAGATGTCCTGGTCCGCCAGTTCGGCATCGCAGGCATCGGCACGGTAGAAGACGACATGAAGCTGTTTTTCGGAGAGCAGGCCTGATTTCACACTCATTTTTGCGGCAGCAGACAGGCGCGGAAATCCCCCGCGTCTGTCTCTTTTTATATCTCTTTTTATACTTTTTTAGATTCTTTTTATTGCCAAATTCCCCTTCACTCACTATAATTGACTTCGAATCATTTATGTACTGAGGAGGTACACGCCTTGAAACGCGCCATGACCGAGGAAGCCAAGGTTGCCCGCTCCAAAGAGATTCTGAATACAGCCGAAAAGCTTTTTCTGGAATCCGGCTACCGGGATCTGAAAATGTCCGACATCGCCAAAGCGGCCGGTATCTCAAACGGCCTCCTTTTCGTCTATTTCAAGACAAAGGAGACCTTATTTCTGTGCCTCCTCTGGAGAGAATATGAAAAACGTCTGGATTTTCTCGAAGAGCGCATACGGGAAAAGCGGCCGGAAAGCTTCTCTGATCTTCAGAGCCTGCTGCTGGAAGAGCTCTCCTGGCTTCTGGAGAACAATCCTCTGTACATCCGGCTGGAGGCCCTGCGCGCTGTGATTCTGGAACGGGGCGCGGACACAGACACCCTCTGCCGCATGAAAAAGCACCTCTGCGGGCGCATTGACACCTGGAGCCGGAAGCTGGAAGAGAGCGGGATTCTGTCCCGGGAAGAGATCATGGATATCTACTGCATGGAATCCGGAATTATCACCGGATGCTATCAGCAGAGCCTTATTTCCGCGTCCGTGCGCAGCGCTCTTCCTTCCACAGATCTCTGTATGCTCCAGAGAGATTACCGCAGTGATATCCTGAACGGGATGAAATGTTATCTGGAAGGCTACCGGATACGGCACGGCGGTACCGCAGAAAAAAGAAAAGACCTATAACATCCACAAAATAAAAAGGAGACTTATCCATGCTTCAGATCAGAGATATCTGCAAGGAATACAGAACCGGCGGCCTGGTTCAGAAGGCTCTGGACCATGTGTCCTTAAATCTCCGGGACAACGAATTTGTCGCCATCCTGGGCCCCAGCGGTTCCGGAAAGACGACCCTCTTAAACATCATCGGAGGACTGGACCGCTATGACTCCGGTGATCTGATTATCAACGGTATTTCCACCAAAAAATATAAGGACCGGGACTGGGATTCCTACCGGAACCACACTATCGGCTTCGTGTTTCAGAGCTACAACCTGATTCCCCACCAGACGGTCCTCTCCAATGTGGAGCTGGCTCTGACCATCTCCGGCGTCAGCAAATCCGAACGCCGGGAGCGGGCCGTCAAGGCTCTGGAGCAGGTGGGCCTCGGCAATCAGCTTCATAAAAAACCCAATCAGATGTCCGGCGGCCAGATGCAGCGTGTGGCCATCGCCCGTGCCCTGGTAAACGATCCGGATATCCTGCTGGCCGACGAGCCTACGGGAGCCCTGGACAGCGCCACCAGCATTCAGGTCATGGACCTGCTGCAGGAGGTGGCAAAGGACCGCCTGGTGGTCATGGTTACCCACAATCCGGAGCTGGCCGAGCAGTACGCCACCCGAATCGTAAATTTAAGAGACGGAAAGATCCGCTCTGACTCAGACCCCTATGAGCCGGACGGAGCTCTGGCAGAGCAGGCGGTGCACAGGAACATGGGTAAATCCTCCATGTCCCTTCTCACTGCCCTGTCTTTGAGCTTCAACAACCTGAAAACCAAGAAGGCCCGGACTATTCTGACCGCCTTTGCCGGCTCCATCGGAATCATCGGCATCGCCCTGATCCTTTCCCTGTCCAGCGGTGTAAACGCCTATATCCAGAATGTGGAGCGTGACACTCTCTCGGAATATCCTCTGGAGATCCAGAGTACGGGCTTTGACTTTTCTTCCATGCTGACCGCGGACAGCGGCGGCAGCGGAACAGATCCGGGCGAAATCAACATCATCGAAATGGTCACGGATATGTTTTCCACCATGGACTCCAACGATCTGAAATCCCTGAAGGCCTGGCTGGACAGCGGAGAAAGCGGCATCGACCAGTATACCAGCGCTGTGGAATACTCCTACGATATCATGCCGCAGATCTACCGGCTGGAGGGAGACGGCATCCGCCAGGTAAACCCGGACAATTCCTTTGCGGCCCTGGGACTGGGTTCCTCCATGAGCTCCAGCAGCATGATGTCCTCCATGATGGGCACGGACGTCTTCTATGAAATGCCGGACGATCAGGATCTCTACATCACCCAGTATGACGTAAAGGCCGGCCGCTGGCCGGAAAACTACAATGAATGTGTTCTCGTGCTGACCTCCGGCGGCAGCATCAGCGATTTCATGCTGTACACCCTGGGACTGCGGGACTCCGCGGAACTGGATAAGATGGTGGATGAGTTTGTAAACGAGGAAGACGTACAGACCCCGGAGGACATGGGCACCTACAATTACGATGACATTCTGGGAATCACCTTCAAGCTGGTGAACAGCTCCGATTACTACGAATACGACAGCGAATACGACGTGTGGCGAGACAAGACAGACGATGACGCCTATATGCGCAGTCTCGTGGAAAACGGCGAGGATCTCACCATTGTGGGCATCGTACAGCCTGCGGAAAGCGCCAGCGGACTGCTCCTGCAGACCGGCATCGCCTATCCGGCTTCCCTGACGAGACACGTGGCCGAAAAGGCGGAGGAAAGCGGGATTGTCCAGAAGCAGCTGGCTGATTCCCATACAAATGTATTTACAAACGAGCCCTTCGGCGAGGAAAGCGGAGAAAGTGATTTCGATATGGAGTCTCTCTTCAGCATTGACGAGGATGCCTTAAAGGATATGTTTTCCTTTGACGAAAATGATCTGACCGACGGCCTCACCGATTCCTTTGACATGTCTGACATGGGAGATATGGATCTGAACATGGATGACATTGATATGGGAGACGTGGATCTGTCCGGCCTGATCAATCCGGACGATCTGAAGCTGAATCTGCCGGAATTTCCCCAGCTGAATCTGGCGGACCTGATAAGCAGCATTGATTTTCATGTATCGGAAGAGTCCGTAAGCGCTCTGGTAAACGGTCTTCTGGAGGGCTGGAAGGAATACGCGGCCGCCCATCCGGACGCGGACTACTCCGGCCTTGGCGATAATTTCCTGGCCTTTCTGCAGACACCGGAAGGAAAACAGATCCTGAATGACAATCTGCAGGCGGTTCTGGAAGCAAACGGGATTGGCGCGCCCAGCAATGAGCAGATCGAAGCTTTGCTCAACAGCGTCACCTACGGTTTTGTAACCTACTGCATGGAAAATTATCCTGATATTTTTGCAGATCCGAATACACCTCCCTCTCAGGAAGAGCTTCAGTCTTATCTGCTGGAATATCTGGGTACTGAGGAAGCCCAGACCATAATCGCCCAGTGGATGGCAGCTGTATTTCCGAACGCGGGCAGCTTTACCATCACCCCGGAGCAGCTGGAAAAGCTGGCCTCCGATCTGGCGGCAGGCTACCAGTCCTATGCCGTGGCAAACGGACAGCCGGACCCGTCAAAGATGGGAGAATATTTCGCGGATTACATGAGCACCGAACAGGCCCAGAAGGTTCTCTCTGAGGGCGTGGCCTCCATGGTGGACGCTTCCGGCCTCCAGCAGCAGCTGGCCGGCTCCATGCAGAGCTACATGACAGAGCTGATGGGCTCTTTCAGCAGTTCCATAGGAACCGCTCTGAAAGACGGCATGGCTTCCGTAATGAAACAGGTGATGCAGCAGATTGCGGACAATATTCAGTCCGCCATGGAAGAGGTAGTGAAAAAGCTTGGTGAAAACCTGGCAGACGCCTTCCAGATTGATCCGGATGAATTTGCGGAGGCCTTCTCCGTCAATATGGACGCGGATGATCTGACCGAGCTCCTGCGTTCCATGAGCTCCGCCCAGGGTGCCACCTATGAAGGCAATTTAAGCTCTCTGGGCTATGTGGACTTTGACAGCCCCAGCTCCATCAGCATCTATCCGCTGGACTTTGAGAGCAAGGAGCACGTCACGGATATTCTGAGTGATTACAACAGCCGCATGGAGGCGGAAGGCAAAGAGGATCAGGTGATTACCTATACGGATATGGTAGGCACCCTCATGTCCTCCGTCACAGATATTATCGACGTCATCAGCTATGTGCTGATCGCCTTTGTGGCCATCTCCCTGGTGGTTTCCTCCATCATGATCGGCGTCATTACCTATATCAGCGTGCTGGAGCGGAAGAAGGAAATCGGAATCCTGCGGGCCATCGGCGCCTCCAAAGGAAACATTTCCCAGGTGTTCAACGCCGAGACCTTTATCATCGGCCTGGCAGCCGGACTCATCGGCATCGGCCTGACGCTCTTGATTCTGATTCCGGGCAACGCCCTGATTCACCACCTGGCAAATTCTCAGGATATCAACGCCTACCTGCCGGTGGGCGGCGCGGTCATCCTGATTGCCTTGAGCGTCCTGCTGACGCTGCTGGGAGGCCTGATTCCTTCCAAAAAGGCCGCCAAGAGCGATCCGGTGACGGCGCTGAGAACGGAATAAAAAAGACAAAAGATATCTGCAAAAAAAGGCTTTCTCCTGCATGCCGGTTCAGGCATGCGAAAGAAAGCCTCTTTTTTTCGTGTCATCCTTTTTTCCGATCCAGTCTGCTATCCCAGCAGTTCCCTTGCCATCTCCGGTGTAAATACCACCTCACTCACGCCATTTACCTCGATCTGATACAGGGCGTTGGCGGCGATATGTTCCGCGGCCTGCTCCAGGTCGCGGATTCCCGTGGTGTCCGCGTATTTTTCCACCACAGCGTCCACAGCCTCCGGCGTCACGATGCATTCTTCCGCCTTAAGACTCATTCTGCGGAGTACCTTCGGAAGGGCAAATCTGGAGAAGATCACCTTCTTTTCCTCCGGCGTATAATCAGGAATATCAATCACCGCAAACCGGGACATGAGCGGCGCACTGATCTGGCTCTTGTCATTGGCTGTGGCGATGGGATAAACGCCCACAGTGGGCACCATACACTCCATGTAGTTGTCGGTAAAGCCAAGGTTGTCGAGAAGGGTCAGCAGCACATCCGCCGGATTTCCGTTGCCCTTGCCGGAATTGGCCTTATCCAGCTCGTTGATGATGAAGACCAGATTGGACTCCCCGGCGATGGAAAAGGCCTCCATGATAATCCCCGGCTTTGCGTTTGCATAGACCCGGGAGCTTCCGGTCAGCTGCTCCGGATCATTGATGGAACTCATATCCAGCGTGGTCCAGGGAAGCTTCAGGATGCGGGCCACCGCGTAGGCGATCTGGGATTTTCCGGTTCCCGCAGGGCCCACCAGCAGAAGGCCGTAGGCGGGCAGGGTATGGGTCCGGTTGATCTGGATGATGGTCTCGATGATTCTCTGCTTTACCTTTTCCATGCCGTAAAGCTCTTCGTCCAGAATCCGCCGGGCCTCCTTCGGGTCAATAGCCTCAAAGTAATTGTGCTTCCACTGAATATTCATCATAATCGAAAGGGCGCGCTGAGCGTGGCGGCGCTCCTCGGGGCTGACCTCGCTGGAGCGCGCCACCGCCAGATTCCGGCGGGCCCAGAGCTGAATATTATCAGGGAGAGTCCGGCCCGCGCAGGTCATGAAATCTGTGATGCTCTGAAGGCTGGTCAGCTTCATCTCGTCGCCGTTTTCCACCTGGTCCTCATCCTCCAGATCCTCAGAAGGCGCGCTGCTGGCCAGAAGCCGTTCTATCATAAACTGCAGGAAACCATCCTCTGCCGAAAGCTTGGTGCCTCCGCCGAAGGCTGTCTCGCGGATTCGGTAGACTGCATAGCCATCCTCCCGGTTCTGTCCGGAAAGACGCACATGGATACGGTGCTCTCCAAGCCATTTCACCAGACTCACAAAACGGGCGTCAATCCGCAGAATATCCGCGCTTACCGCGCCGCCTTCCTCCTTGAATTCAAAGGCTGTCCGCTTATTTGGATTTTCAAAAACGCCGCAGGAATGGTGCTTCCACTCCCTGCTGCTGTTGTCCAGAACCAGGATAGGCTTCTCCGGAGAAGCCTCCGGCTCACTGGACCGAAACGTCGTATAGGTGCATACCGGATCCTTCTTCTCCTCCGGCGTATTGTTGAAATCAAAAACTGGCATATTCTTTCGTACTCCTTTATCCTCTTTTCATCTTCTTATTTCTCATTTTCTTATTTCTCATTTTCTTATTTTCTCATCTTCTTATCTTTTCCGCCCGCGCTCTGTCCCTCAGCCCGTTCCACAAAATTCCGGCCAGCGCGCCGATCACCGTGGGCAGCGCCCAGCCAAATCCCGCTTCGTAGGCAGGAATCAAGTGAAGCAGCTGTGAGCCTGCGGAAAACATCAGCCCCTGCTGCTCCAGCACCGTCAGCACACTGCTGATGCCGCAGAAAAAAGCCGCGAAAGGGTATACCGCCGGGAATCTTTCCAGGGCCTTCCGCAGGAAAGCCAGGATGATCAGCAGAATCGCCAGCGGATA
>CALWAZ010000062.1 GCA_944375725.1 uncultured Merdimonas sp.
ATGTTTTGTAAAGACGTCCGTGTCCGGCTTTTACGGAACATGTAAAGATAAAATCAGTATGAATGATCATTTTGGAGGTGTACGGATTGGCTAACATCAAGTCTGCAAAGAAAAGAGTTCTGATTGCGGAGACCAGAACAGCAAGAAATAAGGCAATCAAATCTGAGGTTAAGACCGCGGTAAAGAAAGTGAACGCTGCAGTTGCTGCGAAGGACGCAGAGGCGGCAAAGGAAAGCCTGAAAGCTGCTATCTCTGTTATGAGCAAGGCTGCTTCCAAGGGAGTATATCACAAGAATACAGTTTCCCGGAAGGTTTCCCGTCTGACCAAGGCTGTCAACGAGATCGCTTAATTCAGATTCAGATAAACAAAAGGCGCCCAATACCGTCAGTTGGGCGCCTTTTTTATACATCAGAGTTTTTTTCATGAGGTGGACTTTATGAAAATGCTGGCAGAAGACATCAAAAACAGAAATTTCAAGACCTCCTACCTGCTTTTCGGGGAAGAGGCTTATCTGCGGAATCAGTACAAAAACCGCTTAAAGGACGCGCTTACAGAACCGGGAGATACCATGAATTTTTCCCGGTTTGAGGGAAAGGGGACCGACCCGGCTGAAATCATCAGCCTGGCTGACACACTCCCCTTCTTCGCGGAGCGCCGGCTGATTCTCGTTGAGGACAGCGGATTCTTCAAAAATAAATGTGACGAGCTGGCTGATTACATTCCAAGGCTTCCGGATACCACCTGTCTGCTCTTCGTGGAGACAGAGGTGGACAAACGGAACCGGCTGTACAAGGCTGTCCAGAAATACGGGCGGGTGACTGAGTTCCAGCTTCAGGATGAGCGTACTCTGATGAAATGGATTCTGGGTATCCTGAAAAAGGAAAAGAAAAATGTGACAGAGGCCACGCTCCGGCTATTTCTGGAATACACCGGATCCGATATGGAAAATATCCATATGGAGCTGGAAAAGCTTTTAAGCTACACTGCGGACCGGGATGTAATCACCTCCGGGGATGTACAGGAAATCTGCACCATGCAGACGACCGGGCGGATTTTTGAGATGATCCGGGCCATCGCGGAGAAAAAGCAGCGTCTGGCCCTGGATCTCTATTATGATCTGCTGGCTCTGAAGGAGCCTCCCATGCGGATTCTCTTTCTGATCGCCCGCCAGTTCAATCAGCTTCTGCTCGTGAAAAGCCTGGCCGCCAAAGGCCTGGACCGGGCCGCCATCGCCTCCCGCGCCCAGGTGGCCCCCTTTGTGGCCGGCCGTCTGATGACCCAGGCCAGAAGCTTTACTCTCCAGCAGCTGGAGACCGCCGTAAGAGACTGTGTGAAGGCGGAAGAAGCTGTAAAAACAGGACAGATGACCGATGTGCTCAGCGTGGAACTGCTGATTGTGCAGTACAGCGCCTGAGCGGGCAGAAAGCTTCCGCATGGAAGCTTTTTCCATTGCTTCTCACTGTCAGGGCGCCCCAGTCCTTTGTGATCAGGATTTCACTTCCCGCCCGGGCAAGCCGCTCCAGGGTCTCCTGATGGGGATGCCCATAGGAATTATCCGCCCCGCAGGAAATCAGCGTCAGTTTCGGTGAGACGGCTGCCAGCCATTCTTCCGAGGTGGAGGTGCCGGAGCCGTGATGCCCTGCCTTCAGTACCTGACAGTCTGTTATTTCTCCATTTTCCAGTATTCTATGTTCCCCCACACTATCCAGATCTCCTGTCAGAAGCATGGAAAACTCCCCATATACAAGCCGCAGGACCACGGAAGACCCATTGGTATCCTTATACTCCTCTCCCTGTTCCGGGTAAAGACACCGAAGCTCTGCGGAAGCATCCCTCAAAACTGTCCCCCGCTGTATCGTTTGTACCTTTGTGCCCGCGGAACAGGCAAGCCTGTACAGCTCCTGCCCCTTTTCCTCCCGGAGAGCCTGCTCAGAAAGAAGGAGCGTCTTCACCTTCAGACTGCCGGGACGCATGCTCTGCTCCAGAATCTCCCGGATCCCGGAGATATGATCCTCATCCATATGGGTTGCAATCACATAATCCAGTTTCCCGGTTCCCTCCGCTTTCAGGAACGGCAGAATCCGGTAAGTCCCTGCCTTTGACACGCTGGTGCTTCCTCCGTCCACCAGAACCGCCGTACCCGCCGCAGTGCGCAGAAACAGTCCGTCTCCCTGTCCCACATCCAGCATGGTAAACTGAAATCCTCTTGAAAATCTCACAGACAGCAGCAGGATCAGCAAAAGCAGTCCTGCCGCGCTCAGTATCCTCCTTTTTCTTAAATTGGGCTCCGGCCTCTTTTCTTCTTCCTCCTCTTCCTCTTCACCCAGGGCAGCTGCCCGGGCGGTCCGTTTCTTCCGCAGTTCTCTCACACAGAAGCGCCAGAGCAGGAAAGCCCCCAGACAGAGATAATACAGAACCAGCTGCCAGGTCTCCGGTTTTCCGCAGTGAAACACCGCTCCCGGAAGCCTCAGCGAAAGGCTTCCCAGCCTCTCATAAAGCTCCATAATCAGAGAACAGAAAAGCGCCGGAGCCTTTGCCAGCCCGGGAGAAACAAAGCTGAAGCCCACAGCCAGAATTCCGGAAAGCATCAAAGCTGTCATAAGGGGAATTACCACCAGATTCAGCGGTACAGAATAAAGAGGGATTTCATAGTAAAAGTTTTGGATCATCGGAAGCGTCATCAGCTGAACCGAAAGGCTTAAGAGTATGGCCTGCAGCCTCTTTTTCCGTATCGGAAACAATTCCAGCAGAGCCGGATAGACCAGCCCGATTCCAAGCACGGCCCCAAAGGAAAGCAGAAAAGAAGCGCTTCTCGCGTACAGCGGCTGTTCCGCCAGAAGCAGCAGAGCCGCAAAGGCCAGCGCTGTCAGCATATCGTAGCTTTTTCCAAACAGATCTGCCGCCGTGGACAGCAGAAACATCAAAACTGCCCTGGCTGTGGAGGTACTCATTCCGGTCAGAACTCCATAGGCCAGCACAAGCAGCATGGAAGGAAGGCCCGCGGCCCAGAAGGGAAGGCCCATTCTCCGAAGCAGGCGGTACAGGGTCATTCCGAAAATAGACACATGGAGGCCGGAGATGGCCAGAAGATGAGACATTCCGCTTTTCTGATAGATTTCCTTTGTCTCATCCTTCAGCTCCGTCTTGTCGCCCAGCAGCATGGCCCCGATTACGCCCCTGTACTTCTCTCCGAAAACGGCTCTGCATCTGCCGCTTAAGGTTTCCCGCAGCCGGTAAAAAAACTGCGGAACAGGACGCACTTTTCCATCCACCAGCACAGCTTCCTCTGCGTAGCAGAACAGGACAATCCTCTTGGTCTGATAATAGAGACGGGCATCAAACTGGCCCGGATTGGCCGGTGCCTCAGGCTCCTTCCACTCAAAATTTTTCTCAATGCGTATGGTATTGCCGATAGAAAATGAAGTTTCGGCATCGAAATATACCAGAATGATTCCGGTATCAGATACATTCGTATGTCTCAGGCTGACTGCCTTTCCTCCCGGATCGATTCCACAGATCTCCCCGGTAAGCGCTTCCGGGCTTCCTCTGCCCTCCGGCAGAGGGGAAGCTTTCATCCACAGCTCTGCCGGAAGCGCCAGAAGAAGAAGCGTCAGGAAAAGGGCCGCCAGACACAAAGGTCTTTTTTTCATTCTTCCTCTATAATATCCAGATTTCGTTCAAAAACAGTATCAAACCGAATGCTTTCCCGGTAAACCAGATTGGTCTCGCCATTAATCAGAATCTGCACCCTGCTGATTCCGGGAATGGCCGTCAGCGAATTTACAATCGAATAAATCGGTACAGCCTCTGTCACATCATATCCCTGCCCCAGGAAGCCATTATCCAGATTTACATAACAGATTCCATCCTTTGTGGATATACTGAGCAGCTTTGTCTCCGGCGGAATCGCCGGATAGGCATCATTTGTAATCGGACCGCTGATCAGCTGCTCCACCACAAGCCTCTCCAGAGGAATATTGCTGCTGTAGCTGATATTTACGGTCTCTCCCACCAGCTTATCTCCGCTCTTATTCGCGAAATACAGTGTCGTCGTCGTCACCGCGTAATCATCCGCGGTACTGCCCGGATCGTCCACGAAGCTGTCTGCGTTCATGGGGCCTACCGGCGTCTCCGTAGAATCCATCAGCGGATTGTCCCCTACGAGAAATGAGACATATTCCACCTCCGGAATCTGGCACAAGGTTTTCACGACCGCCATCCTGGTAAGGATCTCCCTGGTCATGGTCATATCCCGGTAAGCTATGCTGAAATGAAGGCTCAACTGTCCGCTGTCCAGCTCATAAGAGGCCACATTTACCTCCGGCGTCAGCACTGCCTTCAGATCCGCGTCCACCGGAGCTGTGGAAAGCTGGCCCAGAAGCTCATCTGTCAGTTCCTCCGCCCCGTTCTCTTCCGGTTCATAATTCACAGGCACCACAGCCGTCTCGCTCTGATTCAGATAGTAAATCTGAAAGCCGTCCCCGTTTTCCTCCTGCGCAGTACTCTGCTGATTTCCGCCGCATCCCGCCAGAAGCCCTGCCAGAAGCAGCAGAGCCAGAACCCGGAAACAGGCAGGCCATACTGCCCTTCTTGTCCGTTTCATGAAAATGAAACACCTCCCAAACTGCTTTTCCATTCAAAAACCGTTTTTTCTTCCGTCACGCAATGTAATTCAGAGGTATCCGGACAGAAAATGTGGTTCCCTCTCCCAGCTGGCTGGATACTTTTATGGCACCCTTGTGTACGAGAACCGCGCTCTTGGCAATGGCAAGACCCAGCCCAGTTCCGTCAATCTCATTGGAGTGGGACTTATCTACCCGGTAGAACCGCTCAAAAATAAAGTCCAGAGACTCTTCCGGAATGCCCATGCCGGAGTCCATCACCTTCACATAGAAGAATTTGTGGTCCGCGTCCAGAGACACATGAACCCATCCATTTTCCTTATTATACTTAATGGCATTCTCCACCAGATTGGTAAACGCCAGCGTAAGCCGCCCCTCATCCACCTCCGCCGTCACCGGACGGAAGCTCTCCAGCACCATCTCAATATTCTTTTTGGAAGCAATCGGCCGCAGCCGCTTCAAAATCAGCTCCAGCAGATCGTTGATATCCACCGGCTCGATATTCAGAGTGGCTGCTTTCTTATCCATTTTTACCAGAGAAAGCAAATCGGTGATAATCTTGTTTTCCCTCTCGATTTCCTCCGCAATGTCACCCATAAACTCCTTGTACAGCTCCACCGGCGCCTCCTCCTGCATCAGCAGGGAATCCGCAAGGACCTTCATGGATGCCAGAGGCGTCTTCAGTTCATGGGACACATTTGACACAAATTCCTGTCTCGACTCATCCAGCACCCGCATCTGGGTGACGATTTTATTGAATTCTTCCGAGATCTGCTCGGTCTCCGTATAATTCTTCACTGCCAGATCCTCGCTGGAATGGCCGCTGGAAATCTCATGAAGCCCCATCCGGATCCGATCCACCGGACGTACCAGAAGATGGGATATGAGAATGGCCAGCGCTGTCACGAGAATTCCGTACACCAGAAAAAACACAGCGGCGTTTCCGGTGAGAGCTTCCGTGCCCGCTTTGATGCTGTCCGTAGGCGCGCTGGCCAGCAGAACTCCCTGCACCGCCGAATCATTTCCCTCCTTGGACAGGGCATCGCTCTGCCGGACCGGAATGGCTATCTCTATGTACCCCTGATCCGTAATATGATTTGTCGTCTCTCCCCGGAAGCAGCGGATCACCTCTTCCGAGGCCACAAACCGGTCCTCGATCAGTTCATAGGTGTCCTTCACCGCCCGGAAATCCCGGTCTACAATCACAATCCGCCCATCGTATACACTGGCAAGCTGCGCAAGCTCGCCGTCGATGAGCTCAGAGGAAGGATCTTCAAGATAATGGTAGTTCAAAAGCTGATTGGCCAGAATACTGCACTGATTCTGCAGCTCCGTGCTTCTGGACGCTGCCGCTCTGGAACGATAGCTTCCCAGAAGGCTGGCCGCCATGAGGGCCATGGGAATCCAGCCCACGGCCAGAAGCATCAGAAGAATTCGAAATTTCAGACTTTTCAGATATGTAAAAATAATTCTATGCCTGGAAATAGTACCCAACTCCCCACTTTGTGTGAACATATTTCGGCTCACTCGGATTTGTCTCGATCTTCTCTCTCAGACGGCGGATATGCACATCCACAGTCCGCACGTCACCGGGGTATTCATAGCCCCATACCGTATTCAGAAGATTCTCTCTGCTGTATACCTTGCCCGGATTCAGCGCCATCAGCTCCAGCAGGTCAAACTCCTTCGCGGTCAGGTTGATCTCCCGGCCGGCGATAAACAGGCGGCGGCTGTCCAGATCCATTTTCAAATCGGCGGCCTCCACGATCTTGCTCTTCTGTTCCTTCTCCGGACGCCCGGTACGGCGCATAATCGCCTTGATCCTGGCCTTGAGCTCCAGAATATTGAAGGGCTTTGTAATATAATCGTCTGCCCCGTATTCCAGCCCCAGGATCTTATCCATATCCTCGCCTTTGGCTGTCAGCATAATAATCGGCATATTGGAAAACTCACGAATCTGCTGGCACACTTCAAAACCGTCCAGCTTCGGAAGCATCACATCCAGAAGGACAATGTCATATTCCTTGGATCTGGCATACTCCAGCGCTTCCTCGCCGTCATACGCGCAGTCCACCTCCATGCCCTCCTGTTCCAGACTGAAACGCAGTCCTTTCACAATCAGTTTTTCATCGTCTACTACCAATACTTTCTTTCCCATGCTTCCCGCCTCTGTTATTCTATCCTGCTATACTGTGATCTGATCCTTGATTTTCTGAAAAACGCCTTCCTTGATTCCCGGAATCTCCATCAGGTCCTCCGGCTTCTGAAATCCGCCGTGTTCCTCCCGGTAATCCAGGATCGCCTGCGCCTTCGCCTCTCCCACGCCGGAGAGCGTCATAAGCTCCTCCGCCGAAGCCGTGTTGAGATTCACAAGGCCGGACTGCGCTTCCTCTTCTTCCTTTTTAAGCTCCTCTGCCTGCTCCCGGGACGGAACCTCTATCTTCTGTCCGTCACTTACAGGCTCAGCCAGATTCAGCCAGGTGCCGGAGGCTTCCTCCGTCATGCCGCCCGCCGCCTCCACAGCGTCCACAATGCGGCTGCCCTCCGGAAGCTCATAGACGCCTGCGGCTTCCACTTCTCCGCAGACATAGACAAAGACCCGGTTCTCCTGCTTCTCCTCTCCGGTTTTCTCTGCCGGAGCCTCCTCCAAAAGCCCGTCTGTGCCTCCATTCCCGACGTCTGCCGCTTCTGCCTCCTGTCCCTCTGTGCTGTCATACAGCACCGCTGTGCCCTGACAGCCGGACAGGCAGCCATACACCAGACACATGCCCAAAAGAAAAGCTTTTTTCCAGCTGTATCTCATTTTCCCCATCCTTTCTGCCAGATGAGGCCCCTCCGATACAGAACAGTTTTATTGTAACGGAGTTTTTCAAGGATTACAAGCTGTTTTTGTATTTT
>CALWAZ010000063.1 GCA_944375725.1 uncultured Merdimonas sp.
TCTTCGTAGTTGCCTTCATCATGGGCATTGACCAGTTCAGCTTTTTGGAATCTCTGTATCAGCCCATCGTTACCTGCCCGATTATCGGAGCAATCCTCGGAAATCTGGAGCTTGGTATCGTAGTGGGCGGAGCTTATCAGCTCGTTCAGATCGGTAGTATGCCGATCGGAGGCGCACAGCCGCCGAACGCCATCATGGGTGGTATCATGGCGACCGTGTTCGCGGTTTCTCTTAACATGGAAGCATCAGCAGACGGAGTAGGCGCGGCCCTTGGCCTTGCGGTTCCGTTCGCGGTATTCGGACAGTACGTAGTTACCCTGACCTTTACACTGTTCTCCGGTATGATGACCAAGGCTGACAAGTACGCGGAAGAAGCTAACGTAAAGGGCATCCGCAACATCAACCTTCTGGAGATGGGATTCCTGGGAGTTCTGTTCGGTGTAATCGCAGTAGCAGGTCTGTACGGCGGTACAGCTCTCGGCGACAGCTTAAGAGAGTTCTCCAAGTCCTTCTCTTGGGTAATGGCTGGTCTGGACGCAGCCGGCGGCGCTATGAAGTTCGTCGGATTTGCTATTCTGATGAAGGTTATGATGTCCGGAGAAATGTGGGGATTCCTTCTGGCAGGATTTGCTATGTCTCTGCTCTGCAGCGCAAACTCCACCACATCCGGAGCTACTCTGATTCTGTGTGCATTCGTAGGTGCAGCAATTGCTATCTATGACTTCACGACTCAGACAAAGATTAGACAGAACGCTGGTTCAGGCTTTGCAGGAGGTGACGAGGATGGCATATAATATTCCCGAAAAGTATCAGGATCTGACTCCGGCGCAGCCGCTTGACAAGAAGACCCTGAATAAGATGGTTTGGCTGTCCTGTTTCTTACAGGCATCCTTCAACTATGAAAGAATGCAGGCCTGCGGCTGGCTCTGGTCCATGCTTCCCGGCCTTCAGAAGATACATACAAACAAGGAAGACCTGAAAGCCTCCATGGCTCACAACCTGGACTTCCTGAATACACATCCGTTCCTGGTAACATTCGTAATGGGTATTGTTCTCTCCCTGGAGCAGAACAAGGCTGATACACAGACCATCCGTTCCGTACGTATCTCCGCTGCCAGCCCCCTGGGCGGTATCGGTGACGCTCTGTTCTGGCTGACTCTGGTTCCGATTACGGCAGGTCTGACCGCAAACATGGCTATGGAGCAGAAGAGCCTTGTCGGCGCGATTCTCTTCCTGGTTATCTTCAACGCAGTTCAGTTTATTGTACGTTTCGGACTGATGTACTGGTCTTACGGACTGGGAACCAAGGCAGTTACCATGCTGACCTCCAATGCGAAAGAGTTTACCCGTGCAGCAAGCATCCTGGGTATCTTCGTAGTAGGCGCTCTGATTGCGAACTATGGTTCCACCACACTTCGTCTGATTGTCGGCGAGACTCAGATCAATGTTCAGGGCCTTCTGGACGGCGTGCTGCCGAAGCTGATTCCGCTGCTGATCACACTTGGAATCTATGCTCTGATTAAGAAGGGCTGGACTCCGGTAAGATGTATCGTTCTGATTCTGGTAGTTGGTATTCTGGGCTGTGCTTTCGGTATCTGGTCCGGAGACTCCAAGGTTCAGGACGAGGCTGGAAATCCGCTGCCGGGCGGATACACACCGCTTGTTGAGTGGTATCAGTATCCCACGGAGGACGCGGCTGAATAGCCGGACGAAAGTAAAAATTCTGACCTGGATATACGTCAGACAAAAAGGGAGGGGAGAGGATGAAAATCCCCCCTCCCGCTTATTTTCTGCGCAGCCTGCGCCGGAGAGGCGCGGCGCGCAGACTTTTCATACGCAATAGGATAGAAATCAGGTGGCTTTTTGAATAACATAACATTAATCATTATTCTGCTTGTGTTTGCGGGATATCTTGTTTTTCAGGGAATCAAGAATTTTCAGCTTCGCAGCATGAATACGGCGCTCAGGAAAAAAGACAGCGATACGCTGGAAAAGCTTGCGGACATGGGAATATCCCGGAAACTGCTGGGGGAATACGTGTGCGATCTGTATAAGCTGCGGGGGTATTATGTGGCGAAGGATACGGAAAAATTTGAGTCCACACTCCGGCACATGATTGAGACGCAGTATAAAAATCCGACGGACAAGAAAAGCTTTCTGGAGAATTATTTCCATACATTTTTGCTTAAAGGGAACAGAAAGTATGCGGACTGGCTTCTGGAGGCCATAAAGAAGACGGGGGACGAGCCCTTTATTCATTACAATGAATGTTCCTATGCTGTCATGCTGGATGAGAAAAGCGATCTGATTGACATCATGGTGGAAGATATCAATTCGAAAAAATATTATGGATTTGCGCTGGGCGCGATTCTGGTTATGATTGCAAAGCAGTATATGTATCTGCAGGACAGGGAGAACGCGCTTGCCTACTATCAGAGCGCAAAGGCGTGTTTTGATCCAAGGGCCGTGTACATGCCTTTGGTTGAGAAAAACCTGAAGGAACTGGAGGCATAGGCGCTGAAAAAACGCGTGCGGAAGCGCATGCGCATTTGAGAGCAGGAGAGATAGTATGATTGGATTATTGGTGACAGGACATGCAAATTTTGGTTCAGGTATGACAAGCTCTGTGAATCTGATTGCCGGAGAGCAGGAGGCATACCAGTATGTGGATTTCCTTCCGAGCTACAGCACGGAGGATTTGGCCGGAGAGCTTACAAAGGCCATGAATGAGCTGAAGGACAGCGAAGGAATTATTATTTTCACGGATCTGATGGGAGGAACTCCGTTCAATACGGCGGCCCAGCTGGGACGTGACAGAGAAGACATACGGATTATAGCGGGAACCAATCTGCCCATGCTGGTGGAAGCGGTAATGTCCAGAAAGTTTATGGACGATCTGGACGGAATGGTGGAATCCCTTCTGCAGACAGGAAAAGAGCAGGTGGCAAAATTTGAATTCAAGAAGGCGGTACAGCCGGAGTCTGACGACGAAGACGGTATTTAAAATGCCTCATCAGTTATAAAACAAAAAAGAAAGGAAGAGATACTATGAGCAGCATTTTTGGAATTACAGAGGAAAAAATGCAGGAGACCTCCTCACACTGGACGGTGCATGAGATTTATCAGCAGCCGGCTACCTGGGAGAAGACCTGCAGACAGATTGAAGAGCATAAGGATGAGATTCAGAAATTTATCGATCAGGTTATCACTCAGGAGGATTTTGATGTGATTCTGACCGGTGCCGGAACCAGCGAGTTTGTGGGAAATGCTCTGTTTCCCCATTTGGCGGGCCTTCTGAACCACAAGGTAAAATCCTACGGTACCACAGATATCGTGGCTACGCCGGAGGCTTATCTGTCCAGACAGAAACCGACCCTTCTGATCAGCTTCGGACGTTCCGGAAACTCCCCGGAGTCCATTGGAGCAGTGGACGCGGCAGAGAGCGTATGCGATAATCTTTATCATCTGTTCGTGACCTGCAATAAGGACGGCGCCCTGTCCAAGAGAGCAGAAAGCACAGAGCACTGCTACGCCATCAACCTGACCCCGGAGACTCATGACCAGAGCTTTGCCATGACCTCCAGCTTCTCCAATATGTATCTGGCCACTTATCTCTGCTTCCATTTGAATGAGCTGGACAAGGTGGCTGGCCAGGTGCGTAAGATAGCGGCTGCAGGCCAGAATTTCCTGGACAATCAGTACAGCATTCCCCAGACCATCGTAAACGAGTACAATTTCAACCGCATCGTTTACCTGGGAAGCAACACCCTGAAGGGAACCTCTCAGGAGTCTGCTCTGAAGATGCTGGAGCTGACCGCAGGCCGTGTAGTGACCATGTATGATACGCCGCTGGGCTTCCGCCATGGCCCCAAGTCCATTATCGATGACAATACGCTGACTGTGGTTTACTTAAGTGACGATGCTTATACAAGACAGTATGAGATCGACCTGATCAAGGAGATGAGCGGGCAGCGCAAGGGAAATAAGATTGTGGCTGTTATGAGCAGGACAGATGAGGCCGTGGCTGCTCTTGTGGATTACACGGTAGTATTCGGACTGGATGAGGCTCATGAGAATGTGCAGCTCGGACTGGACTATATTCTGTTTGCCCAGACTCTGGCGGTTCTGAAGTCTCTGTCTCTCTCCATCACACCGGACAATCCCTGCCCGACCGGAGAGGTAAACAGAGTTGTAAAGGGTGTAACACTTTACCCCTATACAAGAAAATAAATATTTGCTAAAATAGGTTACAGGCGGAGCCTGTAATTGAACAGAGGTGTCTCAAAGGTCTGAGCCGGATTCACCATGATCCTGCAAAGGCTTTTGAGACTTTCTTAATACGGAGGAAAATGTGATTATGAATTGGGAAGTTATTGGATGGACCTGCGTGACGGTAGGAGTGCTGATTGGTATCTGCGCCATTGTTCTTACCTTTATTTCCGCGCGGAATATGAAGAAGAACAGGGAAGCGATGCAGGAGCTTCAGAATAAAATTCAGATCGGCGCGAGGATTCTGTTTGGCGGCGGTATTTATGGAAAGATTGTAAAGATCAAGGATGATGTGATTGACGTGGAACTCAGCAAGGGACTTGTAATACAGATTTCCCGGTATGGAATTCAGGATGTGGTTTCCAATTAGTTTTATGTAATTTGTTTCATATGATATCAGTGAAAGATGTGGAAGACAGATAAATGAGCAGAAAATTAGTGAAGCAGACAGAAGGAGCAGCGCAGGCAAAGGAGTCTATCCGTCTGTCAGGCAGAAATATTTATAAAGATAAACAGAACCGTACGATTTACTATGACTGGGTGACGAAGCAGGGCTACCTGATCGAAAAGAAGAATGAAAGCGCGGCCTTGTTTTATAAAAACCGGTTTGCGGTGATTTTGATGGCGGCGATTCTGTTTGGCGCCACATTTCTGACAGTGATTCAGGCAGTGATTGCCGGCGCGGTGATGCTGGTGCTGGCTGAGGCAGTCTTCCGGCTGTCCTTTCTGAAAAAGCTGGAGCCGGTTCGGGATGTGGATTTCGAAAAGAGGGTTTCCGGACTTCAATACATAGTAAATGAAAAGAGCAAGGGGCGGACGCTGATGCTGGCCGTTCTGTATCTGCTGCTGGCGGTGCTGGTCATCCTGAATGCGGTGGATCAGGAGTACGGTACCGGACTGATGGTATTCAGCGGCTGCATCGCGGCCATAGGAGTGTATTTCAGTCTGCTCCATTTTGTGGGTCTGGCAAAGATCAGCCAGAACGAAAACAGAAAGACAGGAAAAAAATAAAATAGATAATATAGATCAGGAGGAGTTTAATCATGCTTCAGAATCCATTGAAAAAAATTGTAGAGCTTCAGAAGCAGGGAAAGAATGTGGGCATTTATTCTGTCTGCAGCGCCAATAAATATGTGATTGAGGCTGCTCTGAAGAGAGGAAAGGAAGACGGTTCCTGCGTACTGATTGAAAGTACGGCAAACCAGTGCGACCAGAACGGCGGCTACACAGGAATGAAGCCGGCGGATTTTAAGAAATTTGTTCTGGATATCGCAGAGAAGACGGGCTTTGATAAAGAAAAACTTTTTCTTGGCGGAGACCATCTGGGACCGCTGACCTTCGCCGGCAAGGATGAAGCAGAGGCCATGGCCGACGCGGAGGAGCTGATTCGCCATTATGTGGGCGCAGGCTTCACCAAAATACATATTGATACCAGCATGAAGGTAAAGAGCGACGATCCGAATGTGCGCCTTTCCGATGAGATTATCGCAGGCCGGGGGGCTCATCTGGCGGAAATCGCGGAGGAGACTTACAAAAAGCTTCTGGAGAAAGAGCCGGACGCCATTCCTCCGGTCTACATCATCGGAAGCGAGGTTCCGATCCCGGGCGGCGCTGTGGGAAGCGAGGACGCAGGCGTCCAGGTGACCAAGGTAGAAGACTTCAAGAATACCGTGGCGGCCTTTGAGAAAGCCTTCCATGACGCAGGACTTGGACAGGACGTGTGGGACCGCGTAATCGCGGTTGTAGTTCAGCCGGGCGTAGAGGAAAAAGACAGCGGCTGCACTGAGTACGACAGGGAGAAGGCAAAGGACCTGATGGCTTCCATCAAAGACTTCCCGAATCTGGTATTCGAGGGACATTCCACAGACTACCAGACCAAGATTAAGCTGCGTGAGCTGATTGAGGACGGCGTGGGCATTCTGAAGGTGGGCCCTGGCCTGACCTTTGCCATGCGTGAGGGCATGTTCGCTCTGGAGCATATTGAGAAGGAGCTGGTTTACGGCACAGATATTGAGCCCAGCAATTTTGCGGACACGCTGGAGGCTGAGATGCTCAAAGACGATAAATACTGGAGAAAGCATTATCAGGGCACGGAACTGGAGCTCCGCCTCAAGAGAAAATACTCCTTCTCTGACCGGTGCAGATATTATATGCCCACACCGGCTGTGCAGGCTGCGGAGGACCGTCTGATTTCCAACCTTCGGAAGCTGGGCGTTCCGCTGAATCTTATGAGCCAGTTTATGCCGATTCAGTACACGAAGGTACGTGAGGGCAGACTGGAGAATGATCCGGTGGCGCTGCTGGAGGACAGAATCGTGAACACGATCGACGAATATCTGTATGCGACGCATCAGAAGGAGCTGCTGTAATCGCCGGAAATTTTCGGTTATATGGCCTGGAAAATCAGGAAAACTGCATTGACAATCTGCTTTCCTTATGCTAGAGTATAAGAAGAATTTAACGAATGTAGTTGTTAGGATTGTGACTGGTAAGCAGGCAAAACCTAATATGGTGCATGGTCATCATGTACCATATTAGGTTTTTTTTATTTGCGCCGCAGAGCGGCGTTCTTCCGGAATCCCGGAAACGTATACGAGCGGCAGCGTGCTTATGATAAATAGACACAGTCTTTGGGGGAGCAATATGAGAGGGAAACATTACAGCATTGTCTGTGTCATCAACAACAATGTGGTCAGCGCCGTAAATGAACGGCATCAGGAAAGAATTCTTGTGGGGAAGGGTATTGGATTTAAAGCGCACAAAGGCGATTTGGTGGATCCGGCCAAAATTGACAAAGAGTATTTCCTGAAATCCAAATCTGTGGCAGGAAAACTGTATGCTCTTCTGGCACAGACGCCGGAGAGCTATATGGAAATCGCGGATAAGATTGTAAAGAAGGCTCAGGAAGAACTGAACAAGGAACTGGATGAGAGTGTATTCCTGAATCTGATTGATCACATGTCCTTTGCGGTATCTCGGATAGAAAAGGGACTGGAATTTAAGAATACGCTTTTGTGGGAAATTATCCATTTTTATCCGGTGGAATATAAAATCGCCGAGTACGGACTGGAGCTTCTGAAGGAATATACAGGCTGCGAGCTGCCGCCGGACGAGGCAGGAAGCATTGCGATGCATATCGTCAATGCAGAATTTGATCAGGCGGACCGGAACGATGCTGTACGCATGACAGAGCTGATACATAAGATAGTCAGCGTAGTCCGCTATCAGTTCCATACGAATTTTGATGAAAATTCCGTTCATTTTGTGCGTTTTATTACGCACCTGAAATTTTTTGCGTCCCGGTTCTTTTCCGGGAAAATGCTGAACGGAGAGGGCGGTGCGCTTCTGGAGATGGTTCAGAAGCAGTATTCGGAGGCTTATGAGTGCGCCAGGAAAATCCGCAGTCTGATAGTCCAGGACTACCAGACAGAGATACCGGAGGAAGAAATGATCTATCTTACGGTATATATAAAGAGAATTACAACGGCGGAAGAAGAATAAAAGAGGTTGAAAACTGATTTGCAGGCTTACTGCAGGAGCAGGCAAAGGGGTTTCACATAAAAGACACTTACTTTCAGGAGGGGTTCTAAATGGATTACAAAAAGACAGCAGCCGACATTCTGGAACTGGTCGGCGGCGAAAAGAATGTAGCCAGCGTGACAAACTGTATGACACGTCTGAGATTTGTTTTGAATGATGCAGGAAAAGCCGACGTAGAGGGACTGAAAAAGGTAAAGGGTGTTCAGGGAGTGGTCACCAAAAACGGACAGTTTCAGGTTGTAATCGGTACAGATGTGAGCCACGTATGCGATGAGATCAAGAAGCTGGGACGTTTTGGAGAAGAGACACAGGCTCCGAAGGAGAAAAAAGGGATTGCCGCAGGCTTTTTCGGAGGCCTGACAGCTATCTTCCAGCCGATCATTCCGGCGCTGGCTGGTTCCGGTATGATCAAGGCTCTGCTGGCCCTGCTCGTGTTTGTAGGCTGGGTTGACAGCGGCTCTCAGACTTATCAGATTTTTAATGCTTTTGGCGACGCGCTGTTCAGTTTCCTGCCGTTCATGCTTGCGTTCTCAGCTGCAAAATATTTTGGCTGCAACCAGTATGTATCGGCGGCACTGGCAGGAGTACTTCTGCACAGCAGCTTCACTTCACTGGAAGCTCCTATTCTCCTGTTCGGTTTTATTCCGGTTACACAGGTAAGCTATGGCGGAAGCGTTGTGCCGATCCTGCTGATTGTATGGGCACAGTCTTATATCGAGCGCTTCGCAAATAAGATTTCACCCAAGAGCGTGAAGATATTCCTGGCGCCGCTGCTGACCATTATTGTGACAGGCTGCCTGGGAATCACGATTCTCGGACCCCTTGGCAACCTGGTAGGCCAGGGACTGGCAGTAGGATTCAACTGGCTGAATGATTACGCAGGCTGGGTAATTCCGTTCCTGATGGGAACTTTCTGCCCGTTCTTTGTTATGACTGGTATGCATTACTGCTTTGCCCCGATTCAGACGATTCAGTATGCTACGCTGGGTTACGGTACAATCCTTGGACCTGGTATGCTGGCTTCCAATATTGCGCAGGGTACTGCTTCCCTGGTAGTCGGTCTCAAATCCAAGAACAAGGATTTGAAGCAGCTGGGTATTTCCGCAGGTTTTACAGGATTGATGGGTATCACAGAACCGGCTTTGTACGGAGTTACGCTGAAATATAAGAGACCGCTGTATGCGGCTATGATTGGCGGCGGAGTAGCAGGTCTGTACGCAGGCATCACAGGAATTCATACATATTCCTCCACAACCGCAGGTCTTTTGGCACTTCCGGTATATATTGGAGGTTCTGGATTTGGAAATGTCATCAATGCGGCAGTGACGATTGTGATCTCCATGGTTGTAACAGCGATTGCCACTCTGATTCTTGGCTTTGACGATCCGGTGGAAGAGCAGATAGAAGGGATTCCTGCTGTGGATGCGAAAGAAGAGGAGAAGGCTCCTTCTATGAGAATTGAGATTGCTTCTCCTGTAAAAGGAACAGAAATTCCGCTGAGCGAGGTTAAGGATGAGGTGTTTTCCAAAAATATTGTAGGAAAGGGCGCTGCTGTCATTCCTGCGGAAGGAAAGGTGTACTCTCCTGTAGACGGAACAGTTGCTTCTGTGTTTGATACAAAGCATGCCATTGGCCTTGTATCGGAGGATGGCGTAGAGGTTCTGATTCATGTGGGTCTTGACACGGTAGAATTGGGCGGACAGCATTTCACTGCCCATGTGGCCCAGGATGATAAGGTAAAGAAGGGGCAGCTTCTTCTGGAGTTCGATATAGACGCGATAAAGGCGGCAGGCTATGACACGGTTACGCCGGTTATTATCAGCAATACAGACAGTTATCTGGATGTACTGGGCGCGGACGCCGGAGAAATCAATGCTGGAGATATGCTGATTACTATTGTAAAATAAAAAGAGCTGAATAATTGCGGGCGGCGTCTTTTGGACGCCGCCCGAAAACCATAAAGAACATAAGGAGACAAGAACAATGAGCTTTCCGAAAGATTTTCTCTGGGGCGGCGCCATTGCCGCCAATCAATGTGAGGGAGCCTGGAATGAAGATGGAAAAGGCCCATCCATACAGGATGTGATGCCGAAGGGTGTCATGGGACCGGTATCGGAAAAACCGGAACCTTCGAATTTGAAGCTGGTGGGAATAGATTTTTATCACCGCTATGAGGATGATATTCGTCTTCTGGCAGGGATGGGATTTAAAATATTCCGCCTGTCCATTGCCTGGAGCCGCATTTTTCCGCGTGGAGATGAAGAGCAGCCGAATGAAGCCGGACTGGCCTTTTATGACAGGGTATTTGACACCTGCCGCCGTTATGGGATGGAACCGCTTGTGACGCTGTCTCACTATGAGACGCCGCTTTATCTGGCGCAGCATTATGACGGGTGGAGAGACAGAAGACTGATTGGATTTTTCGAGCGGTATTGCCGCACGGTATTTGACCGTTATAAAGACAAGGTAAAGTATTGGATCACTTTTAATGAAATCAATGCGATTATGAATTTCCCGCTGATGGGAGCAGGAATCTGGACGCCCAAAGAGAAACTGACACTTCAGGATAAATATCAGGCGGCCCATCATGAATTTGTGGCCAGCGCTCTTGCGACCAAGCTGCTGCATGAGATGATTCCGGGAGCAAAGATGGGGTGTATGGTACTTGGAGCACTCAGCTATCCGATGACGCCAAAGCCCGAAGATATGATTGCAATGATGGAAGCGGATCGAAATGTAATGTTTTTCGCTGATGTACAGGCCAGAGGCTGTTATCCGGGCTATATCCGCAAACGCTGGGAGCGGGAAGGCATAGACATTCAGATGGAGCCGGAAGATGAGGAAGTGCTGAAGAATACTGTAGATTATATTTCATTCAGTTACTATATGAGCAAATGTACGGCAGCAGACTGCTCTCAGTATCAGAAGGGTGCGGGCAATCTGACAAGCGGCGTGAAAAATCCATATCTGAAAGAGAGCGAGTGGGGCTGGCAGATTGATCCCCAGGGCCTGCGCTACACGCTGAATTATTTTTATGACCGCTATCAGAAGCCGCTGTTTGTGGCGGAAAACGGTCTTGGCGCCGTGGATCAGCTCGTGGAAGGTCCGGACGGGCAGCCGACAGTCATGGATGATTACCGTATCGAATACCTGCGGGATCATCTTCTGGAAGTGGGAAAGGCTGTAGATGATGGCGTAGACGTCATGGGGTACGCCGCCTGGGGCTGCATCGATCTGGTCAGTGCTTCCTCCGCGCAGCTGAAAAAACGTTATGGCTTTATTTATGTGGATCGCAACGATGACGGGACAGGTACGCTTGCCCGTTACAAAAAGAAGAGCTATGACTGGTACCGGGAAGTAATTGCTACAAACGGGGCTAGCCTGAAGGAATAGCCCTCGGAGTGCCAGAAGACAGATAAAAACAGATGAAATGAGCAAAAATGCAGCGGTGAAAGATGACAGCCGCTGCATTTTCTGCAGTCAACTTGTAATTTCCGGGAGAAGGCCCTTCCTATTCTGTCTGCAGCGGCATTCTGTCTTATAGCTCTTGATGTATTCCGGGAAATCTCGTATTCTGAAGATGAAAAGAGTGAACAAAAGGCATGGCTTTCTCTGCTGACTACGGAGAATCTGGAAGATGCGGAACGGCAGATTCGGAATTATCCGTGGCTGGAGGAGATCTATCGCGAGATTGCCACGCTGCGCCAGAGACCGGAGGAGGTGCTCGGGATGTGGTCAGAAGCACTGCGGATATTGGATGAGAACACGCTGAAATATTATGTGGAAGAGCGGGCGGAAAGAAGCCAGTAAAAAATCCGGAAGCCGGGAAATCAGAAAACTGATACGAAAGAGAAGGAAAGCGGCGGGGCTGGGTTATCAGTCAGCCGCTTTTAACGGATCGGCAGAAGCGCTCAGAAGACCTGGCCAGATATTTTGGGGCACGGAGTCGAAAAAGTGAAAAAACAGCTTGACAAACCTTCTCAGTCATGATAAATTATTACCGTTGCGAAACGTTGTAATTAAACAGACGAAAGCATCTGCCCAGATAGCTCAGTTGGTAGAGCAGAGGACTGAAAATCCTCGTGTCACTGGTTCGATTCCGGTTCTGGGCATTTCAGCTTATATGCGGGTGTAGTTCAATGGTAGAACACCAGCCTTCCAAGCTGGACACGTGGGTTCGATTCCCATCACCCGCTTTTTATTTTGCCCCTCGTCATAGGTCCTGTGACGAGGGGATTTTTTGTGCCTTTTCTGAAGCGCTGTGTTCATTGGTAAAGCCTTTGAAGGGCCTTTGAACGCGGCATATTTATTCTATTTCGCGTTACCACTTTTTCATTTCACGCCGTACCAGGAACAGGGTCAGGATGCCGGACGGCCGTCTGCGATGGGACCGGCCCACAGCACGCCGTCGATTCCCCAGAACAGCGGGAAGATCAGAATCAGCTTCCCGACAGTTTCTGATTCCAGAGGGTTTTGCGTCTGTGTTATTTCATTGTTCTCCATGATGCTCCTCC
Source organism: uncultured Merdimonas sp. (assembly GCA_944375725.1). Lineage (GTDB taxonomy): Bacteria > Bacillota > Clostridia > Lachnospirales > Lachnospiraceae > Laedolimicola. Next base: position 12,324 of record CALWAZ010000063.1, read on the forward strand.
ATTCTGTGCCATACTTTCTGATTGATGTTATCCACCATCTGCTGCAGGGTATGCTCCGTGGAGCTCAGCTCCCCAGGAGAGATTCCCCTGCTGAGGGTGTCGTAAAAATCAGCGTGTATTTTTTTAATCTGTTTTGCGGCCGGAACCGCGGCTTCTGTCAGATACAGGTGCCGGACCCGGCGGTCCTTTTCATCGACGGCGGTCCGGACGTAATGAACCTCTGTCAGCTTTTTAATGGTTTTGGTCAGCGTCGCTTTATCAACACGGATACACTCCGCCATTTCCTGAGCGGTCGCCCCGGGATGGTCGTAAAGATATTCCATTTTCATAAGTCTGTCGAAGATGGAGATATAGCGGCCTAAGTTGGAAAAACTGTCGTTCATGCAGCAACACTCCTTATATTTATTTTTCCCTGCCCTTCCGGACCGGGGATTTTTGAACTGCCTTCCTGCTATAGCACAAAAAAGGTAGCGGGCGCAACTATTCTGAAGCGGACGAAAAATGTCCTTCCGCTGATTTTAATATTTCGGAAACAAAAAGGAAACACAACGAAAACAAAGAAGGTTTATTCTGTGTTCATCAAATAAATAAATTGTTTTCAGGAAAGGATAGAGGGAAATGAAAAAGAGCAGTTTTGTGGCAATGATTCTGGGAACCATCGGAGGAATTCTGTTTGCGCTTGGAATGTGTATGGCGCTGATTCCGGAGTGGAATGCGTTCCGTCCAGGCGTTATCATGGGTGCCGCCGGAGCGGTTGTACTGCTGATTATGGTACTGGTATGGAGAAAGATGGAAAATAAAGAGCCGATTCATGTGTCGGGAAAGACGATAGGAATTGTACTCCTGGGAATCATCGGTGCCCTGCTTCTGGGAGTAGGAATGTGCCTGACCATGGTGTGGAGCAATATGATACTGGGTATTGTAATCGGAATTGTAGGAATCGTGGTGCTGCTGTGCGTGATACCGCTGACAAAGGGACTGCAGTAAACGGTAAAAAACAGAATCCGGGCAGCGCAGAGACGAAATATAAGCAGAGAAGACCGCAGAGGCAGCCGGAAACACCGGCGTCCCGTGCGGTCTTTTTTGGCAGGAAATTTTATGAGCTGTAAAATAAGAACGCTGCAGGTAATGGGGAAAAATACCTTAATCAGGCCTCTCATTCTGTATGTCGCAGAGAGTGTCTACAAGCTGCTCCGGTGTCTCCTGATAACCCCGGAGAATCCAGGCGTTTACAATGCCGTAAAGGGCATAGGCAACGGCGCTGTTTCTATAGTATGCATTGATGTCCTCTCCCGGATTTTTGGAAACCAGGATCTGCAGATAGGCGTCCAGAATGACATTCTGGTGTCCGGCAGCGTAAAGCATGTCAGTGATGTCCCGGATGGACAGGCAGAATTCGAAAAACAGACAGGCGGCAGCAGGCTCGTCGTACTGAAGTTCTGTGATATGGCTCTGCTGCGCGAAACGGTTCCACATGCAGCACAGCTTAAAGGACAGCACCTCGTCCTTCGTCTTAAAATAGCGGAAATAGGTAGAACGGCCCACATCCGCTTTGGCCGTCATTTCTTCTATGCTGATTTTCTCAATCGGCTTTTCCTTCATTAATTCTAAAAGAGCTGTTCCCATACACTCCTTTAAATATTCTGTGGTTGCGGTTGTTCTGCGCATGAGATCTCTCCTTCATATTCTGCCCCGAATGTGAAACAATTTGTGAAAACGCGTTTCTGAGAAACTGCGGCAGGGAATTCGTTCCACTTTTTTGCGGACTCTTGACCTGTAACTTGTTTGTGGTATGATTGCTTCTATGATACGAAAGTATCTTTTGTTCCACATGTATATTAACATTTACTCTATACGCCGTCAACAGGCGGAGCCGGCATGAGAGGGGAGGATGAATGCCATGCTGGGAGCGGCTGTGTTTGCGGGAATGGGATATCTGTCCGGCAGCGTATTGTATGCGCGGGTATTTGCCGGATTGTTTCGGAAAGAAAATATGATTGAGCAGAGCAGAGACCACAATCCGGGGGCGGCAAACGCCTTTCTGTATGGCGGGTTCTGGTGCGGAATGCTTACGCTGATGTTTGACTTGATGAAGGGATTTCTGCCGGTACACCTGTTTATACAGTATGGAAATCCGGACCGGATGCCTCCTCTGCTGGCGGCATTTGTGCTGGCGGCGCCGGTTATCGGCCACATTTTTCCGCTGTTTTACAGGCTGAAGGGCGGAAAAGGAATTGCTGTCACCTTTGGGTGCCTGGCAGGATTGTATCCGGTCCTGCAGCCTTTGTCTGTCTTTGCGTTTAGCTTTATTTTCTTTTCCTGTATCGTTAAAATATCGCCGCATTTTTACCGGACTGTTTTTTCCTATGTGCTGTCGCTGATAATTCTGATCCGGGGAATGGAAAATCCGGCTGTTGTTCTGGGGTTCTTTGTAATTACAGCGGCTGTTCTTGTGAGAATGTTTTCCAGCAAAGAAGAAAAGGAGAGAATGGAGGTGAAGCTGTTTGGAAGTTTTAATACTTTCCTGCGGGACAGGAGGCGGACATGATTCGGCGGGCGCGGCCGTGGCGGAAGAAGTGAAGAGACGCGGCCACCATGCGGTTATGCTGAATCCTTATACGCTGCACAGTGACCAGACGGCAGACAGGATCAACCGGGCCTATCTGTTTCTGGCGCAGAAAGCGCCTGGGATGTTCGGCGCGGTCTATGGCGCGGGCGAGCTGTACAGGCGGCTGCCCTTCCGCTCTCCGGTGTATTTTGCCAACCGGGCCATGGTTCCTGTTCTGAGAAAATATCTGGAGGAACATCATGTTGACGTGATTCTTACGCCGCATCTGTTTCCGGCTGAGATTTTGACCAATATGAAGCAGGAGGGATTTCCCACGCCTGCGTTTATATTTATTGCCACAGATTACAGCTGTATTCCATTTACGGAAGAGACAGACTGCGACGCCTATGTGATTCCGTCTGCGGATCTGACGGAAGTCTTTGCGGATTACGGGCTGCCGCGGGAAAGGCTGTATCCTTTGGGGATTCCGGTGCAGGACCGGTTCCGGCAGGGCAGAGGCGGAGCAGAAGCGCGGGCAGAGGCACAGGCGGAAGCGCGGGCGCGGCTGGGGCTTGAGCCGGACAGAAAATATATTCTGGCGGCTGGAGGCAGTATGGGCGGAGGAAGTATCCGAAGAGCCGTCCATATATTGATGAAGGAGGCTGCCGGACGCAGCGATGTGGGACTCATCGTCATATGCGGCAATAACAGGCGGCTCTATGAAGAGCTGAGCCGGGAAGCCCTGCCTGGAATGAGGGTGACAGGCTTTACTTCGGACATGGTTGATTATATGAAAGCGGCGGATGTGTTCGTCACCAAGCCCGGCGGACTGTCGTCCACCGAGGCGGCGGCCTGCGGCCTGCCAATCGTGCATGTGGCGGCAATACCCGGCTGCGAGACGCACAATGCCCGCTATTTTTCCAGCCATGGCATGAGCAGGGTGTGCCGGACCACAGAAAGCGGTCTGCGCTCTGTCTTTGGAATCCTGGATGACAGGCGGCTCCGTGAGGAAATGGTTCGAAAGCAGCAGGAACAGATTCATCAGGACGCGGCGGCGCGGATCTGCAGTCTTGCGGAAAGGATGAGCCTGGGACGCCGCGGCACAGTGCCTGAAATAGAGCCAGAACAGGCAGGCGGTATGAAAGCCGCGCTGGGAAGATAACGCAGATACGCGGAAAATGACAGATGATATATAATCGATATACTCTCCCTGAAAATCGGCTGGCTGCGGCCGGATTTCTGGGGAGAGTATTTTTTGCGGCCGGAGAGGCAGGCCGGGAGGCGCGAAAACTGTGTTTTTGTGTGTTTTCCGGCTGATGTAATCGGCAGGTAATATTTTAGTAAATTTTCAGTAAAATATATTGACGGCGGAAAAATGCCGGCTATAATGAAGTCAGAAAAGGGAGGACAGCAGATGGCAACAATCAAAGAAGTGGCGCAGGCCGCCCAGGTATCTGCAACAACGGTATCCAGAGTATTGAATAAGGATGACAGCATTTCCGTGAGCCCGGAGGTGCGCATGAGAATCTTTCAGGCAGCCCATGCGCTGGGGTATGTCTCTCCGCGCCAGAGGCGCCTGTCTGCGCAGAAGAAAAAGCTGGTGATCGGAGTGGCCGACTGGAGAATCATCCGGCCGGACAGGCCCAATGTGAGGCTGTCAGGTCTGTCCTGCATCGTGCAGATGATGACGGATCAGTATGAGGTGTCCTTCGTGCGGCTGGTCTTCGGCGAGGCTCAGGATGTGGACGGCGTGATTGCCTTTGGAGAATTCAGCGGCAGAGAGCTTGATTTCCTCCGCTCCCTTTCCTTTGCGATAGTATTTATCAATTCCAATCAGTACAGCTATGAGTTCGATCAGGTAAAGGTGGACTTTGACGCGGGCCATCAGCAGATGGTTTCCTATCTGCTGGACCAGAAACGTTATACGGGAATCGGCTATATCGGAGGACTGTATGAGGGCGACGGTTTCCGGATAGGAGAGCACCGCCTGGAGGCCCTGAAGAAGATTCTGGAGGCCAGGGGACAGTACCGCCCGGAGACGATCCATGTGGGAGAAATCAGCCGGGAAAGCGGATATGAGCTGGCCATGAAAGCGTACCGGGAGCAGGGACTGGCAGAAGCCATGCTGCTGGGCAGCGATGAAGTGGCGGAAGGGGCCCTGGATGCTTTCCGGGAGCTGGGCGTCCGGGTGCCCAAGGATGTGGCCGTGGTCATTTATCAGGATCTGCAGACCCTGGAGAGCAAATGGCCCACAGGCACCTGTCTGGAAATGTTCCCGGATTACGTGTGGGAGAACGCATTGGAGCTGCTGTTTGGAAGAATCAGCCAGAGGCGCAGCCAGCCGGTTACTGTGCTGGTTCCCGCCCATTTGAAAATCGGGGACACGGCCTGACCGGGGCGCCGCGGGAGAAAGTTCAGATAAAAA